>CAZOTR010000118.1:0-13713 GCA_964582755.1 uncultured Methylococcaceae bacterium
CCGCAGCGCGGACGAAATGGATTCCCACGCAGCGCGTCACTGCCATTAAGTTAAGGAATTGCTCGTCATTCCGGCAGGGAATGCCGGACAAACCCGCCGGGAGCGGGTTTGCACTTGCCCGAAGGGTGCCCGGCAGGACAGCCCGGCATGAATCCAGGTTCCAGGGATGGCGCGGATCAGAAAGCATCCATGCAGCCTGGATACCGGCGATCCATGCCGGTATGACGGCTTAACTTAATGGCAGTGAAGCTCTGCTTGGGAACCAGAACAACCCGGCCTCGCCATCTCGCTCATGTTTCCCGTTCCAGCGCTTGAATCGTGCTAATCGGCAAATACAGCTTCAAGCCTTCCTCTTTCAGCGGCATGAACCCGAAACGCTGATAAAACGCCACGGCTTCCGGCTTGCTATCCACGATGACGCATTGCACGCCGATGGCATCGGCGGCGCGGAGAGCTTGCTTGAGCGCATGAACCAACAGGCGCGAACCGATGCGCAGGCCGTCATCACGCGCCCGGCAGTCGCTCGCCATGCGCCCGATCAACACGGCGGGCACCGGATATTTCGGCAAGCGCCGGGCCACATCGCCGGGGAGTTCCTCATGGCCGAGCGAGGCGGCGGACAGCGTGTAATAGCCCAAAACCTTGCCGTTGCCGTCCTCCGCCACATACACCCGGGCCAGATGGTTGCGCAGGGTTTGGCTGGCGTAGCGTTTCAAATAATCGTCCAGCCCGGCATGGCCACAGGCGAAGCCGCTTCGGTCGTGCCGGCGCGGGTCGAAGAGGGAAATTATCATTCCAACCCTGCATCTTGGTAATCACGCCAAGCGGCTTGCAGGTCAGCATTCGGCTCAGGGGGGGTTTCCAACGTGGCGACGAACCGCCGCCATTCTTCGGCGTTCAGCATGAAGTGTTGGTGGCTTTGCAGGATTTCCCGCGCCTTGTCGAGGGCGGCGTTGAGGACGAGGCCGGTCAGCGTGTTGCCGCTGATTTCCGCCGCTTGCATCAGCATTTGCTTGGCGTTGGCGGGTAGACGTATATCAAACCGTTCGATAGCTTCGGACATGGTGGTACTCCATACGGATTATTTCCGTACACGCTAGCACAATAAGACCCTATTTCCAAGCAAAGCCCATCTTCTTCAAATGCCCGTCCACACGGGCGGCCAGTTCGTCCACCTCATCGGCCAACTTCGGCAGCGGCACCGCGTAGCGCTCCGCCAGCAGCCGCACCCGCCCGGTCAGCGCCTGGCTCACCCGGTCCAGTTCGCCCCGCACGACGGCAGAGAGCGCGGCCAGCCATTTGTCGTCCACCACCAGCGCCTTGATTTCGGCCTCGCTGAGTTGCGGATATTTCCTGGCGACCAGCACGTCCAGGGCTTTCTGGGTGTCCTTCACTTTCTTACTGGCGACGGATTCTTGTTCCATCAAGTCGAGGTAGGCATCCAGCAGCTTGCGCTCTTCTTCGGTGGCGTCTTTGGCCTTGAGCCGGTCCTTCACGCTCTTGGCGGTGAGCTTGCCCTTGTCGGTGCGGGCCTCGTTCAGCAAGCCTTCCTCGCCGCCGTGTTCCTCGTCCATCTCCTCCAGTTGACGGGAGATGGCGTCGCGGGCGGCTTCGAGTTCCTCGATGATGGCGCGCTCTTTGGCGTAGTAGCGGGCCACGACCAGCGCGGCGGGGATCAGGTCGAAGTTCGGCTTGCCTTCCAGCACCGCCGTCCACCCTTCCAGGGCGATCTGCCACACGTCGTCTTGCAGGGTCCCGGCCCAGTAGTCCATGAGGTGTTGATAAACGTCATAGGCATCGATCAGCGGGGCCGGGCGGAAGCTGTCCAGCAGGTTTTCGGACAGCGCCTCGATCAGCGCCTTGGGCCGGTCGCCGACCTGGATGCCGGTCAGCGCGGACACGTTGGCATCCTTCCAGGCTTCGAACAGCGCGGTGATCTCCCGGTTGAAGGCGGTGAACTCGGCGTGTTCGAAGATGGTGGCCTTGATCTGGCCGGCTTCGACCTTCAGGCGGCTGTAGCCGGGTCGGTCGGTCTCGAACAATTCGCTGCGCACGGCGGGGAACACCCGCCAGTAGGCATCCAAGCCGTCGATGTCGCGCTCGGGGATGCCGCCCTTGAGATGGGCCTCGATGTCCTGCAAGTCCTCGGCCTCGGTGCTGTCGATGTAGCGCGGCAGGTTGAGGTTGAAGTCGTTGGCCTCGATCTCGGCCAGCGGCACCAGACGCGAATACTTGGGCAGTTCCGCCTGCTTGGTGAAGGTGTCCACGATCTTGTGGATGTCTTGGGCGCGCAGGCGGTTTTTGTTGCCGTCCTTCATATAGCCCTTGCTGGCGTCGATCATGAAGACGCCCTTGCGCCCCGCCGCGCCCTCTTTGTCCAGCACGATGATGCAGGCCGGGATGCCGGTGCCGTAGAAGAGATTGGCGGGCAGGCCGATCAGCCCCAAGAGGTAGCCCCGGCGCAGCACGGCCTTGCGGATGTCGGCCTCGGCGTTGCCCCGGAACAGCACGCCATGGGGCAGGATCACCGCGCCCTTGCCCGTGCTTTTCAGGCTGGCGAGGATGTGCAGCAGAAAGGCATAGTCGCCATTCTTGGCGGGCGGGATGCCTAGCGCGAAGCGGTTGTGCAGGTCGTTGGCGGGATCGAGGCCGCTGGTCCAGTTCTTGTTGGAGAAGGGCGGATTGGCGACCACATAATCGAACTGTTTGAGCCCGCCAAGCTCGCTCTTGAAGTGCGGCGCAGCTAGCGTATTGGCCTGCCAAATTTCCGCCGTGGGGCAGCCATGCAGCACCATGTTCATGCGGGCCAGGGCGGAAGTGGCGTTGTCCATCTCCTGGCCGTAGAGCGCCAAGTCCAGGCCGGTGCGGCCCTGCGCCTCGTCGTGGACCTTGAGCAACAGCGAGCCTGAGCCACAGGTGGGGTCGTAGATGGTCTGGTTGGAACTGCTGGCCCGGCCCAGGTCGATGACCATGGACATCACGCGGGAGACCTCCGCCGGGGTGTAGAACTGGCCCTTGCTCTTGCCCGACTCGGTGGCGAAGTGCCGCATCAGGTACTCGTAGGCATCGCCGAGCAGATCGTCGCCTTCGGCCCGGTTGCGCCCGAAATCCAGCCCCTCGAAGATCGCCACCAGCTTGGTGAGCCGGTCCGCCATCTCCTTGCCCTTGCCGAGCTTCTCCTCGTCGTTGAAGTCGGCGACGTTGATCGCGCCCTTGAGGGTCTCGTTGGCGTCGGCCAAGCGACCGATGACCTTGTTGAGCCTGTCGCCGATCTCCTTGTCGTTCTTGGCCGCCACCATGTCGGCGAAGCTGCCGCCATGCGGCACCTCGATCAGGGCCATCGGGTCGTTGACGTACTTGTCGGACACGTACTTCACAAACAGCAGGACCAGCACGTAGTCCTTGTACTGGCTGGCGTCCATGCCGCCGCGCAGTTCGTCGCAGGTCTTCCAGAGGGAGCTGTAGAGTTCGGATTTCTTGAGGGCCATTATCTTTTTCGTGGGTCGCCCTCGGTGGGCGGGACTGTGGGGCACAAAGTCCACCCATTCTATACGAGCAAACCCGGCCCATCCGCAGGCGAAGGTACTCGGAGCCAAATTTTATTGGCTATTTGGCAACCGGGTGTCCATGGTTCCAGCCTGGTTTCGTTGAGGATGGTCTTGACGAGTCCGGCTTTTGTGAGGGTCATTTAGGTTATTTTTTGGATTCCCAAACGAAGTTTGCGGTGGCAGTCTAGAAAATTGACGGGTTGGCGGCCAGGGTGGATTCCTGCGTTTGATCGCAAGAACCCTCAGGCCCAGTCCGATTGCAGGAGTTCGACTTGGGGGATGAACTCTGAGCTCAGGAGCATCGGGGAGAGTACCCTAACGACCCCTGCCCTGCGCATCTGCTCGAAGGCGACGCACAGCCCGAGGGCGAACAGGTAGCCGTCCAGTTCCTTAAGGGTGCAGGTGAAGGATTCCGTGGGCATCTTTTCCAGGGCCACCATATGCACAACCACGGCCATCATGTCGGGTACGTTTGCACAAACGGACAAAAACTCTCATAGGAATTCCGCAAGCATGGGTTTCCAGCCGGTTTTCGCCGAATTGGAGATTCCCCGCTTCAAACCACCTCCCGTGGCGCATTTTGGGTAGCCGCCAAGCCCACGGAATCGACCATCATGCCGCTAGAAAGCGTCAGCTTCCCACCGCAATTTTGGGCGGGTTTTCCTTTCCGCGCAGTGAAGACAAAGACTGCCTGACTGCCCTTCCGGAAAACTCGGGAAAACTGAAAAGGACGACAACCATCGCGAGGCCGATGGACAGCAGCCCCATCAACCACCTGCCCCCAGCGCAATACCCAAGGCCGAACATCAAGAACGCAAGGGCGGAGCAAATGGGGACATAGGCCCGGAATCCTCCCCCCGTCTCATACATCACCATCCCGCAAATCGGGCAGATGTGTTGGGTCAAGGTGTTTGAGAACAGGTTGCCGTAAACATGCCATAGGCGGGGAATCACCTTTGCCCCGCAAGCACAAGTGACTGTCGTGCAGTTCGTCGCCATGCAATTTCTCCATTCTTTGATGTCAAGCTGGTTGAGTGGTTATTCTGGCTGAGTTCAGACTTCTCTTCAAGGCGGGATTCCGATCCAAATACCCGTTTTTCATAGGCTTATTTCGATGAAGAAGCCTTGGCTGGCAAATTTCCTAAGCTGGAGCGCCCCCACCTTGATACGGCATGGCCGACCACCCTTCCAACCCCGGAAACAGGCTTGGCCGCCCCCCTGCCGATGGGGTCGCTGACCGAACCCACCAGCCCCACAGAGGCAAGGGTGTGGCCGGCCCAGCCGATGACCGCAAACCACACCAAGGGCAGCCCTATGT
This sequence comes from uncultured Methylococcaceae bacterium, assembly GCA_964582755.1. Lineage (GTDB taxonomy): Bacteria > Pseudomonadota > Gammaproteobacteria > Methylococcales > Methylococcaceae > Methylumidiphilus. Next base: position 4,867 of record CAZOTR010000118.1, read on the forward strand.
ACATGAGCCCTGCCACCGTGTTGGCGATCAGGATGGAGACGTTTTGCCCCCCGTTGAATATGTGCCGCCACCATTCGATGCCCAATGCCTGGATCATCGCCGAGTCCAGCCAAGTCGCTAGCCCCCAAAGGGCGGTCAGGAAGCGGATGGCAAAGATGCCCAATGAGGCCAGCAACACGGAATCGATTGAATACGACGAAAACACCAACAGGAACGGGAGGCAAAGGTAGATGGTCATCAAAACCAGGGATTGCCCTATCGGCGCGGCCTGCTTCAGCGCGTAAATCGTGGAACGCTGCTCCACCGAGGTGATGATGGAGCCCACTCCGGTGATGGCGCTCATGAATGTGCCCGCATCCTCCGTTCGATGGTTCGCCACCTCAGCTTTTTGCTCTAAAACGAATAGTTTGCGGATCTGGTCGTCCTGCACCGACTGGGCCGTTGTCCCGTTAGCCTGTGCCGTCACCGTTGTCACAATCCCGTTCAACAGCCCCGAGTCGATCTGCTGCACCAGCCGCCGCCGCAGCCCCGCCGTCTCGTTGATCCACCACTCGTAACAGGTCGGCTTGCCCCAGCCGGAGGGCGAGCTGCCGCCGTATTCCGCGTCTCTGGCCGGATCGAAGGGGAAGTTGGGGATTTCCCTGTGCCCCCGCATCGCCAGATTGATGTTCGCGTTGTTGTAATAGCCGTCCGCGTCCTGGAAATACTGCGAGCCCGGCCAGTCGATGTCGTCGGGCCGGTAATTGGCGGGAAGGGGCTGGCCTAGGCTAATGAACCGGCTTCGCGCCCGCAGGAAGCAATCCTGGTAAAAGTCGTCGAGCTGGGCCTTGAGGTCGAGATCCTGGATGACGGTGTTGTCCATCCGGTAATTCAGCCGCCGCAAATCGCCCTGGCAAGGCGTCGAGGCCACGGCGGCATTGGCGAAGCCCGCGCTGACCGCCATCACCGCCCGCCACCACACCGGCACCATCGCCTGGTTGTTGCCGAGTTGGAACGTGCTGTCATAGCCGGTTCCGGAGCTTCCGCCATTGACCGTCGCCCCGCCGCAGGGGGCCGTATAGGCCAGGTCGGCGGATTGCAGGTTGACCACCGGCGACCCCGCCAGCGCCGCCACGGTGAGCATCGCCGCCAGTTGGACTTCCATGCCGCGTATCGACCCTGCCGCGCCTTCCATGCCATTTTTCTCCCAAGCCGTGGCGAAGTTGCGCACAATCAGGGCGAGGAGCGGCAGGTACGCCACCCCCGTCTCGGCCAGGGTGGCCCACAGCTTGTCGTAAAGTATCCAACCCAGCAGGGTGGTGTAGAGGTCAATCGCCGAACCGACTTCCATCTTTGCTTCTCCGCGTAAGGGGCTTTAACCGGCCAGCAGCCGCGCGATGGTTGCGTAGCCGTTTTGAATTAAGGCGAGTTCGACGACGGCCAGCCAAAGCGCCACCCGCCAGCGCAGGCCGAGCATGAAGGCCGTGCGGGGTTGCGGCCAACCCCGGCGCTTGCCCAAGCAGGCGATGCCCTGCGACCAGAAGCCCACGATGATGGCCATCAGGCCGAGCCTCAGCCCCAGAAACCAAGGGGAAGCCGCCCGGAGACTGGAATCGACCGCCTCCAGCCCGCCCTGCCCCGTCTGCCGGGCCAACCAGAGCCCCGCCAAAGCCGCGAACACCAGGAACAGGCCGTTCAAGGCCAGAAACCAAGACAATCCAGTCCTCTTAGGGGGCGTTGGAGGATTGGATTTCATGCGATGCCTTTCCAGGAGGTCATTTGGGAACCGCGCCGTTTTCCACCGGGCGGGCGTCGTTCGGGCGTTGCACCGGCACCGCGCCGCCCCGCTCGTCGATCCTGCCCCCCATCTCCAGCACCGCCCCGGCAGTGTTGGCGAACAACTCCTTGCGGACGCGGGTCTCGTAGAGAACCTGGTCGATCTCCCGGTCGATGATCGCCACCATGCGCTGGATCTCGCTGCCGGCGGCGGAAGCGAACACATGCGGTTCCTGATAGCCGGTCAGCAGCAGACGGCGCAGCATCATCGCCCGCTCCACGTTGGCGGCGGTGGCCTGCTCGGCGGCCAGCTTGCCGATCACCACGGCGCGTTCCTGGGGTTGGAGTCGGCGGATTGTCTCGATCACGTCCCGGTTCAACTGCGTACCGGGAGCCGACACCTTGGCGAGGTCGTCTGCGGTCGGCGCGGTGCTGCCGTCCACTAGCTTGGCGAGGGCAGTCATGGCGTCCTGCCGGTCTTTTTCAATCTTCGGCCCCAGCCCATGGCCTGGCACGGCTTGGCGGTCGGCGTTGTTCTTGGTCTCGATCTTCACATCGCCCAGCACGGCCTTGGCATAATCGACCGCTTCGGCGGGAGTCTTCCAGATCTGCGCGATACGGGTGTCGGCTTGACCGGCATTGCCGCTGGTGGGGTCGTTGCCCTGCTCGATGTTGTAGCCTGCCTTGACCACATCGGAGACGATCAAGATCGGCGGCTGGTTCTGACCGCCCGCGTTTTGCCCGCCCACCCAAGGCACCCCGCCGTCGCCGCCTTTGTTGTCGGTAATGCCCAACGCCTGGACGACATCGACGCTGTTGCTCCCGCTTTGCGACTGGCCCATCTGGTCGCGCCAGGTGTAGGACTTGGAAAGCGTCAGCCAGTGGTCGTAAGGGTTCGCACCATGGGCGATGTCCGACTGCATCTGCTCGCAGCTTTTGGTGGCGAGCGACACGGAGGCATTGGCATAGGACAGCAGTTGCTGGTATAGCTCGTACAAACCCGGCGAGGCGCGTTGCAGGATCAAGGCCGGTGCGCTGGCTATCGCACTGCTGGCGGCGTTGACCAAGACACTTTGGATGTTGTTGGCCGCGTTGTTCAGGGTGTTGGCCAGCCCCAAGACCGGGTTGAAGCTGCTGCAATTGAAGCCCAGCCCTAGGTTCACCGACCCGCCGATAGTGGCGCTGCTGACGTGCGCGTTGAGCGGGGCCATGACCGCATCCGCGCCGCCGATCTTGTAATACCAGCGGCTGTCACTGAACGTGCCGCTGGTAAAAGCCAGCGCAGGATTCGGCAAGGCCAGCGCCAGGGCCAAGGCCAGCGGGGCGGCCATGCGCCCAAGCAGAGGCAGAAGAACGTTGAAAAGATTCATCGACACGTTTTCAGGTTTCTTATGGATAAGGAAGCACATCGACATAGCCGACGAAGATGCCTTTGATTTGGCAGCAAGAATAGGGACGCCACAGCGTCCAGGCGTAATCGCCGCCCGACGCGACTTTACCCCCGGCCCAGCCGCCGACGGACACGGTGTCATTGGCCCCGAAGGCCTCACATTCCGCCGCCATGGCGGGCGTCATCATCTGCCAGTCGCCGGTCTTGTCGTTGCCCTCCTCCAGCGACTGGGGCCGCCACACCAGCTTTTCGTCGGCCTCGAACGTCCCGCCGCTGTCGAGTTCCTGGTAGATGTGCGGCTCCGAACCGCGTGTCACGATGTCGCCGACTCGCTGCGCGGCCACCGCCGCTGCCTTGGGTTCGTCGCTCTGGGTGAGCCAGCCGGAGCGGGGATAGACCGAACCCCAGGTGTTCAAAGGCCAATGACCGATCTCGCGCAGGCCCGGAATTGTCGATTGGGGATAGGCCACCTCGGGCAACTGCCAACGCCAGCCGATGGCATCCAGCCCGGAAAGGTAATAGGCATTCAAATAGCTCGCAGACGAAGGGCAATAGATTTCCCCGGCCAAGGGATGGCCGACGGCCTGCGCCTCGCGGAAGCTCAGGTTGACCTTGCGGCCCGAGCCGTTGTTCTGGTCGGGTACGCCGGAGGTGCCGGTCTCAATCGCGCCAATGCCGCCGAGCATGGAGCCGCCCATCGACGACACCATGGACGAAGCGCCGCCTGCATCCAGCGCGGAATACAGCGCGTTGGCCTCCGTCCAGGGATTCTTCCCCAGGCCGTTGGTCACGCTGACCACCAGATCCGGATTGCGGTGGCCGTATTTGATGGATGTCTTCAGCTTGCAGAACGGCCCGGCGCACACCAGCCAGATGCACACCCCCACCACGCGGAAGCGCAGGCAGGAAGGCAACGCAGTGACCGCGCCAGACACCAGGGTGCCGGTGTTGATGGAATCCAGCGCCTGGGCTGCCGGGATGGCGGAGGTCATAGCAAGCACGAGCATCCATGCGAGGGTTTTGCGGCCAAGCCATGAAGGTTGATTCAGGGTAGTGGGCAGGTTCATCTCGCCTCCTTCCAACACTGATACAGTTGGATAGCCTGGTTCACATCCGTCAGGCCGTAGGCCACCGCCGTGCCATGGTCGAACACGGTGGCCGGTAGTTTCACGATCCCATAGCGGTTGGCGAGCATGGCCCCCGCCGTGGCATCGGCCAGCCGCTGCCGAAAGCCGGGCGCATCCAACCGGCCTGCCGCCATCTCCTTGGCTAGGGCGGGGTTGTTGCCGGGCAGACCTTGGCCGAGTTCGTCCAAGAGCCTTTGCTGGGCGGAAAGGTCGTGGATTTCCACGCGGACGCCCGGATCTGCGGGAATGACGGGAAACAATGCCACGTTGGTGAAGACTTCGACGGATTCCAAGGCGAAGGCCTGCGGGGTCGGCAAGGCCAGCAGGAGCGAGAAGAATCCGGTCAAGATTTTCGGCATTGGGTGGCCTTGGGCTGTAGTGGAACCTGTGCGGGTGGGTTTAGCCATGGTTCCGCCTCCCTTCGGCGATCCGCTCGGCAACGATTAGGGCCGCGTCCAACTCCGAACAACCATGCTCTTTCATGATGCGGGCGCGTTCGGCCTTCTCGTGCTGCTCGGTCATGGCCAGGGCCAAGGCGAGGGCCGGCGGGACGCTGCGGAACAGCGCCTTCATGCCGGGGCTGAGGATCACGCCTTCGGTGTACTTGCCCGGCTCCTTTCCCGCCGCCAGCAGCAATGCCCGCTCCTCCTCGCTCAAGTCGCGGAATCGTGCGATTTGCTCGGCTTCCTCCGGCGGCATGGACATGCACTTCCACCACTCCATCATGTTCAACATGCGCTTGGCGGAGTCGGGGAAGTCCTGCATATTCTGGGTCGCCAGCCACAGCCACGCCCCATACTTGCGCCACATCTTGGTGATCTTGACCACATACGGGGCCAGCAGCGGGTTGGTGGTAATGAGGTGGCCTTCGTCGGTCAACACTATTGTCGGCCTTCCCTCGTATTGGCAACGCTCCACCAGCGCGTGGATATGGTTCATCAGGCTGACATAGGCCACCGCCAGCTTGTCCTCATAGCCGTCCTTCGCCAACACGCCCATCTCGAAGATGGTCACGTCGGCATCCGGCCACAGCTTGCCGGGCCGGTTGAAGAAATGCGCGGCCAGGCTGCCCGGTGTGCAGAAATGCCCCAGCGCGTCGGCCATGTCCTTGGCGCGGGGACGTTCATCGGCCATAGCCCGCAACGCGGCGGCGACATCCTCGGTCAATACCTGCGCCCGGCCTGCTTCTCGCACAGCCTCGACCGCGCCGAGAATCGCTTGCTGGATCAACCAGCGGTCGGCGCGGGTCAGGCGGGTGTCTTCGTGCGGATCGCCGCCGGTGATCATCAGCCGGGCGGAGATTTCCATCTCGCCCAAGATGTCCCGTTTTTCATCCGCTTCATTCCCGTCGTCTTCATCGCCAGCCGCCTCCTCATCCAACTCAGCCATGCCTTTCTTGGCTCCGGCCAGCTTCAACGCATCGGCGAAGGGCGGCAGGCTGACATCCTCGCCGGGCCGCATGGTGGCCTGGTTCACCGACAGCCCCAAGGATGCAAAATACTGGCCCAGCAGGGAGAACGAGCCGCCCGCCTCGATGATGAACACCCTCGGGCGGTGGATCGCCATCATCATCAACAGGTCATAGACCAGCAATGCCGACTTGCCCGAGCCGGTCGGCCCCAGGATCAACATATGGGCGTTGGACTTGCGGTCGGCGATGGGGTCGAACAGCACCGGCTCGCCGCCCCGGTTGAAGAACAGCATCCCCGGCTTGCCGGTGCCGGTGGAACGCCCGTACAGTGGCAGCAGGTTGGCGATGTGGCGGGTGAACACGAAGCGCGAGCGCCGTGTCTCCTGACGGTCAAAGCTGGGATCGTAGGCCAAGGGCAGATTGCGGATATAGGCGTCCAGCGGCACCAGATCATCCCTTTCCAGGATGGGGCGGATGTTGTTGGACAGCAAGAGGGACTGGACGTGGTGGACGCGGGCGTTGAGATCCGCCTCGTTGGCGTCCAGGCTTCCCGACGCGGCGCTGCGCACATAGAACGCAGTCGTCACCGGGAACAACTTGTTGCCACGCGCGATTTCCATCTGCGCGGTCTTGGCGTCCTCGGCGGCCAGGATGGACTCGGCGTAGTCGCCGAAACTGGCCCGCTCGATGCGGGTCAGATGGTTGCGCACCCCGTCCTGCGGCTGGATGGTGATCGTCATCACCATGACGGTATGCTCCGGCATCCGATCCAGCACGGCGAACTTATGGTCGCCGATCAACCGCTCCAAGGCGAGCTGGCCCAACAAGGGAGCCTGCGCCAAGCCTTGCACGGTGACGAGGCGGTGGGGGATGTGGTCAAACCACCAAAGGCCCCGGTCCTGGTCGGCGACCGGCAGGCCCAGCATCAGCATTTCGCCGAAGTCGTAGCCGAACGCCCGCTCAGGCCCGTCGCCGGGATAGGGGGCGGACTTCAACAAGGCGTCGGCATCGCCAGCGGTAGCCATGGGGTGCGGGTTGAGCCAGCGGAACAACCAGTCATACAATTCCCGCCCCCCGCAGCGGCGCACCCCGACACCTGCCGCCGTCAGCGCCGTGGCGAACCGCGCCGCCACGTCGTTCAATTCCTGCTCGGGGGTCAGCGACCAGGCCTGCGCCTCGCCGGACGGGCTGCGCGACAGCGTGGCGCGGATGCGCCTGCGCCGCCCGCGCCAGGGTGCGCCGGTGATCAACCTGTCGACAAACAAGCCGTCGGGGCGGCAAATATCGGCCAAGTGTCCGCGCAACACGGCCAGCCAAGCCTCGCTGAAACGGCTGCCCTCGGCCGTTTCGCAGACATAGGCGGCAATGCCCTCCACCAGCGACTCCAGGCGCGGCTCGTCCTGCACATAGAATTGCACGACCCACGGCGGGTCGGCCTCGGGCAAGGCGCCCAGGGCGATTTGCAGCTTGTCGCGGAAGTTCTCCAACCATTGCGCCGGGCGGGCCTCGCAACCGGCGGCCTGGATCTCGAACAACGCGCCCAGCCCGCGCCCGTCGGACAGCAGGAAGGCTTCGGACTGCGGATCGTAATCCAGCCAAGGCAGCAGGTTGGTGAAGGACGGCTCGCGCCGGTACATCGCCCGCACCCGCTCCACGCTCGGCGGGTTGGCCTCCCCTTGGGGGCCGTAGCCAGGGCGCGAATTGGGATTGTGGACGCGGGGGCCACCGACGGGCGATTCTTCGGCGAATCCTTTGCGCCAAAACCAAGGAAAGCCCGCCATCAGCCTGGCTCCCCGTGGTAGGTATAGGACGCAGCTTGGGCCATTGCGGACAGGCTCACTGCCAGCCCTCCGCCTCGCCCGGCAGGGCGTACTCGACATGCTCGTACATCGGCAGGACGGTGGAATAGCCCGGCACCGGGTAGCCGGCGTCGGCGGCCAGGTGCGGGAAGACGTACATCACCAGATCCGGGTTCGGCAGCCGTTTGAACTGGGTGTCGATTTCGTCGCGGGCCTGCCGGGCGTAACCTTCCAGGCCCTGGCCCCCGGCCGCGCCGGGCGCGGCTGCGGGTTGCCGCCACTCGGGTTGGCGGGGCCTGCCCATGTGGGAGCGGTAGATCTCCAGCATGGTCGGGCCGTCCTGCGGAAACAGGTCTTCCTTGTCGTGCATTGCGGAGCAGCCCGGCAGGCTAATCCAAGCCGCCAGTAGAATGGGAGGAAGTCGTGGCACGCGCATGGTAGAGCCTTCTGCCGTTGGGTTCATAGTCAAGGGTGATTTCGTGGTCGATGTGGACGGCGACCTCCGCGCCGGTGTCCACGTACACCACGTCGAACATTTGCGACTGCCGGTCGGCAATCCATTTCGCCAGCTCGTCCGCCCCGCCCGCCGCCGTCTGGCCGAGGGCGTAATTCATGACATTGCCGGTCACGGCGGAGGTGTAGCCGCCCAGCGGCGTGGTGTTGACCGTGGTCTGTGCGCGGGCAAAGGCCTGCCCCGCCGTCTCGATGCCACGCGCCAACATCCGGCCCGAAAGGTAATCGACGGCGTTGCTGATCCGCGAGCCGGTGACGCAGGGAATGCCGCGCCGGTCGGAGATCCAACCCAGGCCCCGGCCCGCCATGCCACCGGAATTTGTGCCTGTCCCCGATCCGCCCAGGGACGCGCCGCCGGTGGCGGCCATGCCGCCCGCGCCGCCCGCTCCCGAGGCGTTGTCGGCGGAGACGGTGCGGATCGTGCCGTCATCGAACAGGAAGGTGACGCTCTTCACCGTGCCGCGCACACAACCCAAGGTCCAGTCGCCGAAGGCGGTGCCGGAGAACACCATGCCCTTCACGTCGGGGATCTCCAGCCCGTTCGCGGCCAGGTTGTCGCGCCCGACCAATACTTTGAACGGGAACGGATCTTCCACCTGCCCTTTCACCGGCACCCGCCCGATCAGCGCGGTCATCGCGGTGGAGCCGACCAGGGTGGCGTTTCGGGGGACGGTGTAGGCCGGTTCCGGCGGGCGGGGCTTCGGCGGCTCCTGCACGCCGCCTTCATGCAAAAGGCTGGCGGGATTGGCCGACGGCGCCGTGCCTGGCGGGGCGGCGGGGTCGTGATCCAGCGGTTGAATCGTAAGCGCTCATTTAACCGCGTCTGGAACGGTTGGGTGAAAGAGGCGAGGA
>CAZOTR010000119.1:0-9963 GCA_964582755.1 uncultured Methylococcaceae bacterium
AGAACACCGTGTAGATCGTGAACGCGAACGCCAGCCACTTCGTGTCGAGCAGCGGTTTGTCTTTGGCGACTGCGCCGCCAATAGTTGTTGCAGCCATTTCAAATACCTCAGTTGTTTTGGTTACTTCTAGTATCCTTGTCATGAGTTTTCATCAGCTTACCGGCAAGGACAGTGCTATGACCGGGGTCTCCTGGAAAAATTCCGCCATCGACGGAAAGATCGGAAAAAATTTCCCACTGCGCCAGTCAACATCTCTTCACGGGTTCGCCTTGGCCTCCAATCCGGCGCAGGCCAGCGGGAACAGCATTGCAAGCGCGCTTTTCGCCGCATGGCATGGCGTTTTGCCCGAACAGGCTGCGGCGCTGCGGCGACCTCTGGTCAGGCAGGGGCGGGGTTTCCAGGAACGATTGTGGGGCGGGACTGTCCATATGGTTGAAAACAACCACTTGGTTGAAAACAACCATATTTTTCAAAAACACTCTATCATGTCCAAGCGCTCCGGCTTTGGCGAAGCGCATACCTTATGGAGGCTGCGCACAGCGGGTGCCACCCTAGCATGAAGCCGAAAGCTTGCCCATCGGCAGCTTATCGAACACCACTTTAATAAAGAGATTTAGGATAGCCAAAGTAGTATTGACACGATACCATAAAGCCATGGCACCACTCCGGCAGCGTCGGGCGACGCGCCGGGGGGGAAGCTCCCAACCCTGAAAACCAACCCTTTGCGGACAAAAAGACATGAAACCCTTTGAAAGACTGTTAATTGAGAACAAGGCCTGGGCGCAAGAGAAAGTTTTGCACGAGCCGGAGTTTTTCCAACAACTCTCACACGCCCAGACCCCGGAGTTCCTCTGGATCGGCTGCTCGGACAGCCGGGTGCCGGCGGAGATCATCGTCAACGCCCAGCCGGGCGAGATCTTCGTGCATCGCAACATCGCCAACCAGATGGTCTCCACCGACTTCAACAGCCAAAGCGTGTTGCAGTACGCCGTCGATGTGCTGAAGGTCAAGCATGTGATCGTCTGCGGCCACTATAACTGCGGCGGCGTCAAGGCGGCGCTGGGCCGACAGCGCTCCGACCTGATCCTGGTCAACCGCTGGCTCATGCACATTAAGGATGTCTACCGCCTGCACCAAACCGAAATCGAAGCGCTGGACACGCAGGAAGAGCGGGTCAACCGGCTAGTCGAACTCAACATCATCGAGCAAATCCACCGCCTGTCGCACACGGCCATCATCCAACACGCCTGGAAGCGCGAACAAAGGCCGGTGCTGCACGGCTGGGTCTACGGACTCGACGACGGCGTCATCAAGCAACTCGTCACCCTGCCGCCCGGCAGCGAAGTGAATTCGATTTACCAGTTTTTCGACCCGATTCCCGAATAAGGAGGTTTCGCATGATCCAGCATCCCATCCGCTATTACTCGCAACATTTGGGCAACGACATTCCCGCCGGGATCGTGGTCTTCCTGGTCGCCCTGCCCTTATGCCTGGGGATTGCCATGGCGTCCGGCGCGCCTTTGTTCGCGGGCGTGGTCACCGGCATCGTCGGCGGCGTGGTCGTGGCCTGGCTCAGCGACTCGCAACTGAGCGTCAGCGGCCCGGCGGCCGGCCTGACGGTCATCGTGTTGCATGCCATCCAAAAGCTTGGCAACTATGAGGCTTTTTTGCTCGCCGTGATGGTGGCCGGCGGCATCCAATTGCTGCTGGGCTTCCTGCGGGCGGGCATCATCGGCGCGTATTTCCCCTCGGCGGTCATCAAGGGCATGTTGGCGGCCATCGGCTTGATTCTGATTATGAAGCAGATACCGCATGTGGTGGGCTTCGACGCGGATTTCGAGGGCGACGAGGCTTACATGCCCGCCGACGCCGAAACCACCGTCGATGAGATATTCAAATCCTTCGGCGCGTTTTCGCTGGGCCCTGTGATCGTCAGCGCGGTGTCCATCGCCGTCCTGCTGGCCTGGGAATCCGCCTTCATCAAGCGCAACCGCATCCTGTCCTTGATTCCGGGGCCGCTGATCGCGGTGCTATGGGGCGTGGGCTTCAACGTCTTCACGCAGGATTCCGCCAGCCTCTCCATCCACCCCGAGCACCTGGTCAGCCTGCCGGCCATTCAAGGCGTGGCAGGCTTTTTCCAGCAGTTCACCCTGCCCGACTTCTCCCAATACGCCAACCCCGAGATCTATTCCATCGCCGTCACCATGGCCATCGTCGCCAGCCTGGAAACCCTGTTGAGCCTGGAGGCGACGGACAAGCTAGACCCGCTCAAGCGCGTGGCCTCCACCAACCAGGAACTAAAGGCGCAAGGCATCGGCAACCTCATCAGCGGGATGCTCGGCGGCCTGCCGATGACGGCGGTCATCGTGCGCAGCTCTGCCAGCATCAACGCCGGCGGCAAGACCAAAATGGCCGGCTTCACCCATGGCGTGCTGCTGCTGTTGAGCGTGATGTTCCTCTCGCAATACCTCAATTTAATACCCCTGGCCTGCCTGGCCTCCATTCTGCTGTTGACCGGCTACAAGCTTGCCAAGCCCAAGCTGTTCAAGGAAATGTACAGCAAAGGCATGAACCAGCTCGCGCCCTTCGTCATCACCGTGACCGCTATTTTGGTGAGCGACTTGTTGAAAGGCATGGCGATTGGAATCGTCTGCGGCCTGTTTTTCGTTTTAAAGGCCAATTACCACGCCGCCATCACCCTGACCCAAGACGGCAACAATTATCTGCTCAGGCTGCACAAGGATGTCTCCTTCCTGAACAAGGCGCTGTTGCGGCGCTATCTCAACCAAGTCGAGGCGAACGGCCATCTGCTGATTGACGGCAGCAAGGCGCAGTTCATCGACCAAGACATCCTGGAAACCCTCCAGGATTTCCTCAATGCCGCCCAAGACAGCAACATCACGGTGGAATTGAAAAAGGTCGGCAATCTGAACCACTCAAGCAACTAAAAGCGATAACATCGCTCCAAACGATGCTATCCCTATCCTGGCTTTCCATCGCCCGCCAGGGAATTTTGGCGGGCGCTTTCCTTATCCTGCGATTCCAACCCTTGGAGATTTTATGAGCGAACTCATCGTGATTGGCTATGACAACCTGTTTGAAGCGGAGGAGGTCCGCATCAAACTGCTGAAAATGCAACGGGATTATTTGATCGACCTGGAAGACGCCGTGGTCGCGATCAAGCAACCGGACGGCAAGGTCAAGCTGAACCAAGCCATTCAATTGACCGCCATGGGCGCGGTCAGCGGAGGCTTCTGGGGTGCCTTGGTGGGCCTGCTGTTCCTCAATCCTCTGCTCGGAGCGGCGGTTGGCGCCGGGGCGGGCGCGGTTTCCGGGGCTTTGTCCGACGTGGGCATCAACGACGACTTCATGAAAGAGCTCGCCGGCACCCTCAAGCCAGGCTCCTCGGCGCTCTTCGTCCTGGTCCGCAAGGTCACGCCCGACAAGGCTTTGGAGGAGCTGCGCGGGGTCGGCGGCAAAATCATCCAAACCTCCCTCACCCACGACGCCGAAGAAAAGCTCCAGGCGGCGTTGGACGCGGCGAAGGAGGGATAAGACCGGGAAGGACAGCAACTTCGGCCAGACGGGATATTGATCCCATCCGCACCGTTTGAACATTGCGGCAAGCACAAAACAGTGCGGCGGAGCTTGCAAACCCCGTCACGCTTCGATAGGTTCACCGCACCCTACGATCCATTAACCCACTGCCGCCCGTCCCGCTCCAGCAATTCGTCGGCTTCCTTCGGCCCCCAAGACCCGGCGGCGTAACGCGGTAAGGCGCATACCGTAGGGCGCAATAGGCGTTAGCCGTATTGCGCCGCATGGCAAGGTTCAACATTCGGCGCAATACGCTTCGCTATTGCGCCCTACGCGGGCTTACACGGTTTGTATAAAAAACGAAGGTTTTTTAGACAGGTAGACCCATAAAAAAACCGCCATTTATGGCAGTTTTTTTATTTGGAACATTAGACACATCGTGCCGTTTTGTCTAAATCTTCATCGAGAAAGAATTCAAGCGAATAATTCTTTTCTGATAGACGAGATCTGTATATTTTAGCATTAAGTTCGTGTTTTAAACACGAATCTCTTATTGTATCTCTTGCTTGTTCGCTTATTCTGGCACCAAGATATATTTCAGATATAGCTTCTTTTGGTATATCTATTAGGTATAGAGTGGTATGATAATTGGTGTCATCTTTTACCTTTAAGGGTGTTCCTACACACATTCCTAATTTATAAAAAAATCTAACCTCCTCCTCATGCTTCCATTCCCTTGGTTTTTGTCCAAAAATCTTTTCCAAAGTCTCATAGTTAAAAGAATCTTCTCCAAACCAAAACGATGAGTCTGGAGCATCTATCAATGGTCTTTTCTTTTTATATAAAACTGTAACCGGGTTTGATAGTGGGTTTTTTATAGTTCTTGATAAAGAATTATAAAATTTACTATCCTCGTGAAAGCCTATTACATATCCTTTGTGGTCGTTTGCATAATAACTCCAAAGCAATTGATTGCGCTTTGTTTTAGATAAGGATAATATTCCAATTTTATCTCCTAATTGCACATCTATAAACTCTCTTCCTCTTTGTGCAAAATCCTTATTTGTCTCATTGTTTTTTATTAAATCCCTAAATAATGGTGATGCTTCAAAAGGATCATTGAGGGCATGTGGCTGTGAAAACCTTATTTTAAGGTTTCTTATTACATCTAAATTGTGCTCTTCTGTTCCTAAATATTTATAAAACATAATAACTCTGTTGTTGATATAAGTGAATTAACTAACGAGGGATTTTTAGACAAAACACAAAGCCCATAAAAACAAGAGCTTGCTCATCTAACAATTTTGTCTAAGAACGTATGTCCTACGGCAAATGGCAACATGGGCATTCACAGGACTATTGCTTTCGTTATCCCACCCCATGCAGGCTCATTCTAAAACGATGCCAACCTTTGTCAATGGCTGTAGGGTGCGGAGGAACGAACCGCACCGTTCGCGTCCGTTCTCGACGGGTGCGGTTCTCTGCGTTCACCGCACCCTACGATCCATTAACCCACTGCCGCCCGTCCCGCTCCAGCAATTCGTCGGCCTCCTTCGGCCCCCATGACCCGGCGGCGTAGTTGGGAAACGCCCTGGGCGGCAGGGCTTTCCAGACATCCAGCAAGGGCTGGATTAGGCTCCAGCCCGCCTCCACCATGTCCGCCCGCTGGAACAGCGTGGCGTCGCCGATCATGCAGTCGTACAGCAGCCGCTCGTAGCCGGTGTTCGGGGTTGAGCCGAAATAATCCGCGTAGTCGAAATCCATCTTCACCACGCCGAGGTTCATCAGCGGCCCCGGCACTTTCGCGCCGAATTCCAGGGAAATGCCTTCGTTGGGCTGGAGGCGGATGACCAGCCGGTTGTTCGTCAACTGGTCGATGTCGGTGTTGCGGAACAGCACAAACGGGGCGCGGCGGAATTGGATGACGATTTCGGTGGTGCGCTTCGCCATGCGCTTGCCGGTGCGCAGATAAATCGGCACGTCGGCCCAGCGCCAGTTGTCGATCATCAGTTTCATGGCGACAAAGGTTTCGGTCTTGGAGTCCTTGGCGACTTTCTCCTCGCTGCGGTAGCCCGGCACCCTCTCCCCGTCAACAATCCCTTCCGCATACTGGCCGCGCGCGGTTTTGTTCAGCACGTCCTCCGGGGTGGGAATCTGCACCGCCCGCAAAACCTTGGTCTGCTCGTCGCGCACCGCGTTGGCCTCGAAGGAAACCGGCGGCTCCATGGTCACCAAGGACAGCACTTGCAATAAGTGGTTGGGCACCATGTCGCGGATCGCCCCGGCGTTTTCGTAATACGGGCCGCGCCGCTCGACGCCGACGGTTTCCGCCGCCGTGATTTGTATATGGTCGATGTAGCGGCGGTTCCAAATCGGCTCGAAGATATTGTTGGAGAAGCGGAACACCATGATGTTCTGCACGGTTTCCTTGCCCAGGTAATGGTCGATGCGGTAGATCTGCCGCTCTTTCAAAACCTCTTTGATTTCGATGTTCAGCGCCTTGGCGGATTCCAAATCATGGCCGAAGGGCTTTTCGATAATCACCCGCCGCCATTGCCCGCTCTCCTCCTTGGCCATGCCGGAATGGCCGAGCTGGCGGATGATCTCGCCGAAGAAACTCGGCGCGGTCGCCAGATAATAGAAATAATTGTCGGCGCTGGCGGTCTTGCCGCCGGCCTGGTAGCACAGATCCCGCAAGCGCCAATAGAAATTCTCGTCGCGGAAATCGCCTTGCACATAGTAGATATGCCGCTCCAGCCAAGCCCACACCTCATCGTCCACCTCGCCCAGGGCATAGGTTTTGATGTCCTTGGCAAGCTGTGCGCGGAAAGACTCGGTGGTGAGCGGGTCGAACGCCGCGCCGATCAGGGCGAACTTGCGCGACAGCAGCTTCGCCTTGGCGAGGTTGTACAGGGCGGGGATGAGTTTGCGCTTGGTCAAATCGCCGGTCGCGCCGAAGATGACCATGACGCAGGAATCGCCGCCGGGCTTGCCCGGCGAAGAGTTGAAATGGTTTGGGTCGGCTTCGCTCATGAGGTTTCACCATGCCCGCCGAATTCGTAGCGCATGGCCGAGACCACTTTGCAGGCGAACTCGTCCTGGCCCCTGGACGCAAAACGCTGGAACAAGGCGGCGCTCAACACCGGCGCGGGCGTGCCTTCGTCGATGGCGGCGGCGATAGTCCAGCGGCCTTCGCCGGAATCGGACACCGAGCCTTTGAACTTGTCCAGCGTCGGGCTTTTCGCCAAGGCGCTGGCGGTCAGGTCCAGCAGCCAGGACGACACCACGCTGCCGCGCCGCCACAATTCGGCGATTTCGCCCAGAGGGAAATCGTATTGGTAATGCTCGGGATGCTCCAGCGGCGCGGTCTCGGCGTCGGCCTTGGCCTCCGCCTTGCCGATATTGGCGCGGCGCAGGATGTTGAAGCCCTCGGCATAGGCCGCCATGATGCCGTACTCAATGCCGTTGTGGACCATCTTCACAAAATGCCCGGCCCCGGCCTCGCCGCAATGCAGATAGCCCTGCTCGGCGCTGCCCCCGCCGGAACGGCCCGGCGTTTCGGGAACCTCGCCCTTGCCCGGTGCCAAAGCCTGGAAAATCGGATCGAGATGGGCGACGGTCTGCGTCGAGCCGCCGATCATCAGGCAATAGCCGCGCTCCAAGCCCCAGACGCCGCCGCTGGTGCCGACATCGACATACTCCAGACCGGACTTCGCCAGCGCCTTGGAGCGCCGGATGTCCTCGACATAATGCGAATTGCCGCCGTCGATGACGATGTCGCCGGGTTCCAGCAAGCCTTCCAGCTTTTCCAATGTGCCATCGACTATCGCCGCCGGCAGCATCATCCAGACCACGCGGGGCTTAGGCATCGCCTCGACCAGCGCCTGCAAAGAGTCGGCGGTGACCGCCCCCTCCCCTCCCAAGGCTTGCACCGCCTGGGTATTCAGGTCGAACACCACACATTCATGCCCGGCCCGCATCAAGCGCCTCACCATGTTGGCCCCCATGCGGCCCAAACCTATCATGCCCACAAACATCGTTCGTCTCTCCTCAATGAATTCCAAAAACGGCGGAGCATAGCCTGTTATCGGCATGAACACACCCATGCAAAAACCTGAGCAAGTGTGGGGCCAAGACCGGCTTGCGCCTGCCGCCTGCCGATGTTTCTTGCGCCCCCGAATGGCAAGGCGGGGCTACAGCCCGCGACAGCGCAGGACGGAGAGCCTGTCGGAATCCCGCCGGTTGGCGCCAAGCAATCCGGGCCACAGCGCCAAGCGCGGACCTAAGGGAAACAATCCATTTAGCCAGCGGCGGGAAGCGGGAACGCTCCGCCGCCGCGTTTCCGCCCCGGCCCACTAGCGGGCCGGGGGGCATGGCAGATAAACGCCCCCTAAAATTGGCGGCTTGTCGCAAAGCTGACAATGGGCCGTCCGCGCCAAGAGCGCGGCGGGTGCCACGCCCGCAAGCGGGCCAGAGGCCCGCGCCCCCAGCCAGGATTTGGCTAATGAAATTCCGCCGCAAACGCCCGAATCTTGCCAGCCCATGCCGGTTGCGCCTCGGCATTTCCACTCTCCAAAACCCGTGCGGTTTGATAATCCCGTTCGGTTTGGGCATAGTCCAATTGCGCAGCGTGAAATCTGCCCAACAGAACCTGGACATCCGCATCCAGGGGATGGCTGGCTTGCAGCTTTTGCAAGCCAAGCTCGATTTGCTGGGGGCCGGAGGAATCGAATATGCTGGCTTTCTGCAAACCCCATTGCGCCGCCGCATCCCGACGCAACATCAGCGTTAAACTCCCGGCCTTCATAGGAAACCCAGCGGGCGAACCTCCGATGATCCAACCACTGCTATGGTCTTTGCTTCACCGGCCTTATGTCACGGTCTTGCTCTTCGCGTTTTTGGCGCTGTCGTGGCGGGAGCAGGGGTGGGCGCGCACTTGGGTATGGCTGGCCAGTGGCTATCTCGTGGCCTTGGTTGCCGAGTGGGGCAGCATCAACCATGGCATTCCTTTTGGCTGGTATGCCTACCATTACGATGCGCTGGCAAGGGATCTGTTGGTGTTCGGCGTGCCGTTTTTCGACAGCGTGTCGTTTGCGTTCCTCAGCTATGTTAGCTTTTCCTTCGCGCAATTCTTGCTGTCGCCTTTGCGGGGCGCCGGGTTTGACGTGCGGCGGCTCACGTCGCACAGGTTGCGCGGATCTATTCCGGCGTTGGTGCTGGGCGCGGTGTTGATGCTGGTGGTTGATTTGGTCGTCGATCCCGTGGCCCTGTTGGGAAAACACTGGTTCTTGGGAGAAATCTACCATTACCCGGAACCGGGGGCGCATTTTGGTGTGCCCTTGACGAATTACCTAGGCTGGTTTGCCGTCGCCTTGGTCATTATCGCCTTCAACCAGCGGGCGGATAAACTCTTGGCTGGGCATGAGGACACCACTGGCGCTGCCGAACCGCCTTGCAATGCCTTGTTTGCACCGGCCTTGTGGTTTGCCATCGTGTTGTTCCATCTCGGGCTTACCTTTTGGCTGGCTTGGGCGGGCGATTCCAACGGGTTGGACAGCGGCCGCGTCCTGCTGCAAGCGCTGGCCGGAAGCCTGACCGTTGCGCCGGTTTTGGCCTGGGTCGCCGCGAAAATGCTGAAGTCCGCCGGGGGGCGAAGACCGACCCGGTTTTAACAACCGCGCCGGTCTGCCGCCAACAACGCCCTCAACAACCGGGCGAGATCCGCCATGCCGTGCTGTAGGTTCGCTTCGATTTCCGCCATGGTAATTTCCCGCTCGGTTTTGCCGGCCGCCCAGTTGGCGACGACGGCGCAGCAGGCATAATCAATCTCCAACTCGCGGGCCAGGGCGGCTTCGGGCATTCCGGTCATGCCGACCAGATCGCCGCCGTCGCGTTCGATGCGGGTGATTTCCGCCGGGGTTTCCAGCCTCGGCCCCTGGGTGCAGGCGTAGACCCCGCCATCGACCACCCGCAGCCCGGCGCGGAAGCCCGCGTCCAGCAGTTTTTCCCGCAAGGCCGGCGTGTAGGGGTGGGTGAAGTCGATGTGGGTGACATGCTCCAAATCGTCCTCGAAGAACGTGCCGGCACGGCCATGGCTGTAGTCGATGATTTGGCTGGGTATGGTAATCCTGCCCGGCCCCATGTCGGCGCGGATGCCGCCGACGGCGGCGGCGGCGATGATGGCGGAGACGCCGGCGTCTTTCAGCGCCTGGAGGTTGGCGCGGTAGTTGATGCGGTGCGGCGGAATCGTGTGCTGTTCGCCGTGGCGGGCGAGGAAGACAATCTCCGCGCCGTAGAGTGTGCCGTGGATCAAGTCCGAGGAGGGCTGGCCCCAACGGGTGGAGACTGGCTCGCGGCGGATGATGTCAAATTCGGGCAGCCGGGTCAGGCCGGTGCCGCCGATGATGGCTGTGCGGGTCATGCGTG
>CAZOTR010000119.1:10063-13713 GCA_964582755.1 uncultured Methylococcaceae bacterium
CTCAAAGCCCCTTGCAGGCGAAGATGCCCGGCGCGTTGCGCAGGTAGTTCTTGTAATCCATGCCATAGCCGAACAGATAGCGATTTTCCGCCTCCAGGCCGACGAAATCGGCGCGGCAGGGGCGTTCCCGGCCGATTTGCTTGTCGACCAGCACGGCGACATAGACCGCCGCCGCGCCTTCTCCCCGGCACCACTCGACCAGCGCGGCCAAGGTGATGCCTTCGTCCAGGATGTCGTCGGCGAGCAGCACCGTCCGGCCTTGCAAGGGCAGGCTGGGCTTGGACAGCCAGTGAATCTCCTGGCCGCTGGTCTTGCCCCGGTAGCGGCTGGCGTTGATCGAGTCGATTTGCAGGGGGAAATGCAGCCGGGTCAACAGTTGGCCGGCGCAGATGACGCCGCCGTTCAGCACGGTCAAAACGACAGGGTTGCTGTCGCCCAGGCGGGCGGTGATTGCCTCCGCCATGCGGTCCAGGGCGGCCTCCACCTGCGCTTGCGAATAGAGCCGGTCGGCTTCGCGCTCGACCCGTTTGATTTCTTCCAATAGGTTGGTCATTTAAGCCACTTGTTCGTTGAGGCGGTTGATGCGTGTGGCGGCGTCGCGCCATTCGTCGCCGCTTAACAGCGCGGCGTGGTCGATGGGAAAACGTCCGCGCAGGGCGGACAGCCGCGCTTGCCGGTCTTTCCAATCCAATTGTTCCAGCGATTCCAGCACGAAGCCTATGGCCTCGGGTTTGTTGCACAGCAAAGCCATGTCGCAGCCGGCCTCGAGGGCAAGGCGGGCGCGCTCGGTGGGGCTGCCGGCGAAAATCGCCGCGCCTTCCATGGACAAGTCGTCGCTGAACACCGTGCCGTTGAATGCCAACTCGCCGCGCAATATCTCCGTCACCCAGCGGCGCGAGAAGCCGGCGGGCATGTCATCGACTTCCTTGTAAACCACATGGGCCGGCATGACGCCTTCCAGCCCTTCGGCGATGAGTTTTTTGAACGGCAGCAAATCTTTGGCGGCGATGTCGGCGTAAGGCCGTGGATCTTCCGGCAGGGCCAGATGGGAATCCAGGGCCACCGCGCCATGCCCCGGAAAATGCTTGCCCACCGCCGCCATGCCGGCCCGCCTCATGCCTTGCGCGAAGGCCAGGGCATAGTCGCCGGCCTGCTCCGCGTCGCGGGAAAAGGAGCGGTCGCCGATGATCTGGCTGATGCCGCAATCCACGTCCAGCACCGGGGCAAAGCTGAAATCCACCCCGACGGCGCGCAATTCCGCCGCCATCAGCCAGCCGGCGCTTTCCAGCGCCTGCGGCAATTCGTCTTTGCCCAGGCGTTCGGCGTAACGCGCCGCCGGCGGCATACGGGTGAAGCCCTCGCGGAAACGCTGCACCCGCCCGCCCTCGTGGTCCACCGCGACCAACAGTTCTGGGCGCAGTTTGCGGATGGATTGGACGAGGCCGGCGATTTGCGCCGGGTTTTCATAATTGCGGGTGAAGAAAATGATGCCGCCCGCCGCCGGGTGGCGCAGCAGTTCTTTCTCTTCGCTGTCCAGGGACGGGCCGCGCAGGTCGAACATCAAGGGGCCGAGGAGGGGTGTGGATGCCATGGTGGGTTGGATGTGGGTCGTTGGGACGGGGCATTTTACATCGTTCCCAGGCTTCGCGTGTGAGATGCTCGCCTGCGGGCTAGACACCTATCCGTTGCCGGATAAGCCAACAAACATCTGTAGGAGCGGCCTTCAGGCCGCGCAATCGCGGGCTGAAGCCTGCTCCTACGGGAATGTCTTACGCCCTGTCTTTTGCCGCCAGCGCCGCGCCGACAATGCCGGCTTCATTTAAGAACTGCGCCGGGACGATGGGGGTTTCGACGGTGAGCAGGGGAAGGTATTTCTCGTGTTGCTTGCTGATGCCGCCGCCGACGATGAACAAATCGGGCCAGAAAAGTTTTTGCATGGCGGCCAGGTATTTGTCCAAACGGCCGGCGTATTTTTTCCAAGACAGATCTTCGCGTTGGCGCGCCGCATCGGAGGCGCGATGCTCCGCCTCCTCGCCCTTCATCTCCAAGTGGCCGAACTCGGTGTTGGGGAGCAGCTTGCCTTGGTGGAAAATGGCGGTGCCTATGCCCGTCCCCAGCGTCAGCATGATGACCGTGCCTTGCTGCCCGCGCCCCGCGCCGTATGCCATTTCCGCCAGACCCGCCGCGTCGGCGTCGTTGATGGCCACGGAGACACAGCCGGTGGTTTTCGTGAACAATTCATCGGCATTCGTGCCGATCCATTGTTCGGAGATGTTCGCCGCCATCATCGCAACGCCGTTTTTGATCGGCGCGGGGAAGCCGATGCCGATGGGGCCGTCCCACTCGAAAGACCGGGCGATCTCCGCCGCCACTTTCGCGACCGCCTCAGGCTCCGCGCCTTTGGGCGTTTCGATGCGCAGCCGTTTCGCCGCGAGCTGGCCCGTTTCCAGGTCCACAGGCGCGCCCTTGATGCCCGAGCCGCCAACGTCAATGCCGAGAACTTTCATAGAAGATGACTCCTGGGTTGCTGTTGCGAGGGTGTGGCACTGATTCTACAGGTTTCGCAGCCCTTGTTTCAGCGCTTTCCACTACCGGCAGGCCAAGCAGGTCGGGTTAGCGCAGCGTAACCCGACCAATCCGTGCCGCATCCGTTGGGTTACGGCGCAAAAAGACGCGCCTAACCCAACCTACGGCTTGATAGCGCTCCGCGTGGGAACGCATTCAACGACGCTCTGCGCCGCATTTCAGCCTTGCTGTCTGCTGTGCCGTGAGGCGCGGCACCGGAACGCAGAGCGCGGGAACCCTCAGGGGCTTGGCAACGGGCGGAATAAAAAACCCCGCCCGGTTGCCCGGACGGGGTTTTTGCGCGGCGCGCCGGAAGCGCTAGTTGAAAAGCGTCTCCGACGACTGGTTGGCCGGCTTTTTTGGCCCTTTGTTGTTGCCGAACGCCCCTTCATCGCCACAGGCGGTCAGAAACAGGCCAATCAAGGCCAGGGCGATAATGTTTTTGAAAACAGACATGGAGAACCCCTTTTAGCAGGGGGAGTTATTGAGGATTTGACGGAAAACACCATCGCATTTTCCCGAAAAACTGGGAATGATGAAGCCGATATTGCCGACAGGCCCGAGTAACCCCGGATGGATTGAATGGCCTTTTACGGCTCCCAAAATAGACCGGAAAATGAGGGCGGCAGGCCCCAAAAGCTTGGCCACCGCAACTGGAAGCTGGCCTATCATGAACCTAAACCCGCGCTTTGGCAAAGCAAATCGTGTTGCCCCAGCAATTCCCATTTTGGCCCGGAAGCGTTTGGGCTGCTCCGGCATTCCGGCTTGGGATGCCGGACAAGTCTGCCAGGAGCGGATGTGGACGCGCAGCGGGGCGTAGCCCGAACCGCACGGATGCGGTGGACAATCCAGCAGCCATGGCGCGGGGTTGCGGCATCCTAAGCCGGAATGACGGGGCTTCGGGCCAAACTGAGAATGGCTGGGCTTGCCCACCGGCCAGGGGTTCGTTGCCAAAAACGCGAAGCCTAAAAGACCTGCCGGGCTTAGGCCGGATGCGCAGATTTGCAGGCCGGGCGCGGCTTTTTGCGCCCGACATTTACGCGCAACCGCCGGGCAACGATAAAGCCGTTGCCCTTCTACCCGGC
>CAZOTR010000120.1:0-3345 GCA_964582755.1 uncultured Methylococcaceae bacterium
CCAAGTTGGCGGCCGGAAAGTCGGCCACGCCCATGACACCACCAAAAAACCAAAAAACGGACATTGCTATTTAGCCGCTACACTTTAGATTGCGCATAATGCGCGTTATGTTAAATAAAAAGATATTTAAAAACGCCCATCTCTAGGGATGGGCGCTGGATCAAGTTATTTGGGTAACAGTTTGTCTTTCCCAGGCAACCGTTGGAACAGCCAAACCACGAACTTGACCAAGGCGTTGAACAAGTCCGCAACCAAACGCAACGCGCAGTTCAGCATATCCGCGGCTGTCTTGCCTTGGCAACGTTCCTGTATCTGGCGGAACAGGAATGGCGCGCCCACGAAGCCGATGAGCAGGCCAATGACCAACCAGCCTGAAAAGAAACCGCCTTCGGTGTCCGCCGTCGCATTCGCTGTGGCGGTCGCAGGGGTTTGCGGCGGCGTTGGCGACGCGGCTGGGGCTTGGTTGCCGCCCGGTCCGTAATTGTCCGGGATGGCGGGGTCAGTGATCCCTGGGATGGTGGGGAATGTGCCGCTGCCCTTGCCCACGATCAATTGCCCTTTCATGCCCTTCTCCATGTGCTGGGCGATGTCACAATGCACTAGGTAGGTCTTATCTTCGGCGGGCAGGATCAGCGTTCCGGTGATTTTCGCGGGGCCGGTGATTTCCAGGTGGAACATGCCTTTGTCGTACATGAACTTCGGCAATCCGTGCATCATCCACTGATGGCGCACATTGTCCTCGTTGACGAAGGTCACGGTCAGCCGGGCGCAGGGCTTGACGCGCCATTCGTGCTTGTCGAAGCCGAACAAGGTGCCGGGGAATGGCTTGGAGTACTTGCGTCCGGCATGCACTTCAATTTTCACGTCTTCCGAAACCTTGTCGCAGCCGGCGGGCAGTTTGTCCTTGTTTTGCCCCATAATCATGCCGCCGTCCATGTCCATGAGATGGCCGTCGCCGTGATCCATCAACTGGTTGTGTTCGAGGATCTGCGGCTCCTCGGCGGCGTTGACGCCGGAAGCGGCCAATGCCAAGCTGAAAGCGAAGGCGGATAAGATATTGCTCATGCTCTGTGTCCTCATTTCTTATCCCTCAACGGGGCGGTCAGTTGGCCGGCGATGGTGATGACCTGCTCGCGCTTGAGGTAGAACACATAGCCGATGAGCCCAAGCAACAACCCGGTGAACAGGCTACCCCAACCGCCACCAGACTCCGCCGTAGCCGGAGCCTCTCCCGTCTTTAATGGCGGTGGCGGCGCGACGGCGGGCGTCGGCGTGCCGGTGGCGGACGCGCCTTCGGCGGGCGCGCCCAGGCTGCCCCAGTCGTCGGCCCAGTTCTGCCAGACGGGGATCTTCCGTTCCCAGTATTTCTTGGTGAAATACGGGGCCAGATCCATGCCGTGGACTTTGGGTGTGCCTTTTTCGTCGATATATTCTTTATAGGCAATCAGGCTGATGCTGCCGCCCTCCCCCATGCCATTGGTGGTGAAGGCTTTTTCCACATGGTCGTGGAACATCCACAGACCCTGGCCGTAGCTGTGCAGGCCGTCGTCGGTGGTGTTGAGCTCCAAATCCAAGCGCTGCGCCGGGGCGATGGCGTAAACGTCGCGGGTGATCTGCGCCGCAGGGTTTTGCTCCACGCCGTCGTAATGGGTTTCCGTCGCCTTGTGGCCGTGGGTGTGCAGGGCAATGCCCTCGGTGTGGCCGTTCAGAATGCGCAGCTTCACTTTTTCATTGGGTTCGACGACGATCAGCGACTCGCGCAGGGTGTACGGAAATGCCCGGCCATTCAAAATATAGTAATCGTCGGTGGCGTCGGTGATGTCGTAGTCTTGGTTCATCGCCTTGGCGATCAGGCGCGGGTCGTTGGCTGACTGGGGCATCTGGTGCAACTCCTTGTCCAGGGACTGGAAATGCAAATCGTATTCCTGGCTGTATTTTTCCCTGACCGCTACCGAGGGTGCGCGCACCTTGCCTGCCCCGACGTTGAAAGTCTGCACCCAGTTGTTGGGGCGGTTTTCCTCGACGACGAACATGCCGGCCAAGCCCATGGGAATGTGGGTGTGCGGCTGGACATGGCAATGGTAATACATGGTGCCGGGCTGGCGCGGCTTGATGACATAAGTCTTGCTTTGGCCGGGCATGACGTCCATCTGCGCGGTCTGGCCTACGCCGTCATTGCCCTCGCCGGCATGGTCCCGGTAAGGATGGTCAACGCCATGCAAGTGGATGGAGTGCGGGAAATAATGGGTGTTCTCCAGCACGATCCAAACCACGTCGCCCTGCTCCACGCGGATAACCGGCGAGGGCGGGCGCAACAGGGAGTTGGCTTCCGCGCTGGCGAAGCTCTTCGTGGACATGTCGCGGGTCTTCGGGGTGAACACCCAGAAGCTAGGCTGGATGCCGGGGGCAATGTCAAAGGTCGGCACCACGCCAGGGAAATCCGGCGAATGGCCGTTAAGCTCCATGACCTCCATTTTGATGACGATGAGATCCGGGTCGCCGTCGCCGTCCATGTCATTGGACATCGTGATGGCGTCCGCGGCGAGGTTGGTATCCATCAAGGTTTGCATGGAGATGTTGTTGGTTCCCTTGACGAACGCGGCAATATCCGCCGGATTGTCGGGGTTGCAGACACGCTGCTCTTGAATCTTGACGCCTTCCACCACTTGCGCGTCCCGCCATTCCGGCGGGACGCCGCTGTTGCAAAATGGCTCGGCCTCGCCGATATCAACTTTGACGGTGGGCGGCGGAGTGGTGACGGCTCCGCTCCCTGCGGACAGCGACATCAGGGCGGAACCCAACAGTAATACCAGGGATTTTTTCTGCATCATTAAGGGCCGTTGAAGCTGGACTGGACAAGGCATTGCTGGCCCCTATCCGGAAGCTAGGCCCGGACAGGGGGAGGCGCGATCTTTAGGCTGCTTTTTTCAGCTTGGAGAACAGGCCGTCGATGAGCGCCTTGAAGGGGGCGCTGGAGAGGTAAAGGATGTAAAGGACAGAGACTAGGACCGTCGCAATGATGATCTTGGTGCTGCTGGAGACTTCGTTCTTGGCCGTGCCGACCTTGAACGGAACATGGGCGTCGATCTTCACGCCCTCGTTGATGAGGGTCACATGGGCCAGATATTTGCCGCCCTCGGTGAAGTTGTACGTCGTGTTGAAGGTGCCGGAGGTGTGGGTGGCGGGCGGCAGGTAGGCAATCCGCGTGCCTTCAGGCTCCTTGGTGAATTCCACCTCGACCGTCATGTTGCGCAGCGCCTTGCCTTCGTAGTCGAACACCATGGTGGTGGGGCCGAGGTCGGGGATTTCGCCGCAAAACTCGGTGGAGCCGGTCAACTGCGGCTG
>CAZOTR010000120.1:3445-13583 GCA_964582755.1 uncultured Methylococcaceae bacterium
GGCCGAGGTCGGGGATTTCGCCGCAAAACTCGGTGGAGCCGGTCAACTGCGGCTGATAGGCGGTGAAATGGACCAAGTGGGGGCCGACAAAAATCCGGCATTGGTCAGTGTCGACGCTGGCGCCGCCATGGGCAAAGGCCGGGGTGGCTGGCAGCAAAACGGCGAGCAAAAGCCCTAGGGTCAGGCTCAAGCCTTTGAAAAATTTTAGGTTTAGCATGTCTCTTCCCTCATTATACTTATCGTGTCTGGGTAACGGGATGTCTCGGGCGCGAGGATCGTAAGCCCCCTCAACGTAGCCAAGCCTCGCAACACACTCCGAAACGGGGATGCTAAGGAGGGGTGTGGCTAACTGGCGCAGCTTAACAGATGCGCATATTTAATAAAAGTTCCCCCCACATGGACAAGGGCTGTTCCGGGGGCGTTAGAAAAACTTGCCGTACAAGGAAAGCGCTATCTCCACCACGATAAGGATGACGATATACCACTCCACCCGCAGCGATTGGCGGTTGTTGACCAGATCCAGGTAAGTTTCGGCGGTGCGCGAAACCAGGTCCAGCTTTCTGGACAAGGCTAAGTCGCGGTCGCGCAGTTCGTATTCGGTGGCAAGCCGTTCATACAATCGGTCAAGTTCCAGATCCTCCCAGACAATCTCCGGCTTTTCGGTGATTTCCACGCGGCCCACGGTGCGGGTCTGGATCAACAAGGCGTTGCCGATTTCTTCAAGGATTTCTTTCTTGCCGCGCAAGGGGTTTTGCCCTCGGCAAAGGCGTTCGGCCAGTTGCTCGATGCGGTCGAAGACTTCCGCCACGCTGTGTTCGTAATAGGACAAGACACAACTTTTGGCAAGGACGTGGGCGACCACCTGCAAACGCCCCACGGAAGCCTCGCGCAGGGCGATGCGCCCCTCGGCGTCTAGGCGCTCGGAAACATTGGGGTCGATGAAGATTTCCGCCGTCTCGCATTCGGGCCGGCTGTGGCGGTTATGCGCGGAATCCTTGAGTCCGTCGATAATCTCCCCTTCCTCCTCCGCCGACAAGCCGAACAGCACCACCACGCCGAAGCGGAAGATCATGCTGTAGCCGTGCTGGCCGATCAGCATGGTCAACGGCCCCAGGGCGACGGTGCTTCCCTTGGACAATTCGCGCAGGTCGATGCGCGAACCAATGAACCAGGCCCGCGCGCTGATGTGTCGGATTTGTTCAAACATGCCGCCGCCTCCGCTGTGGAATGGCCGACAGTGCGCGGCCTAGTTTGGGAAAATCGAGCCGCCGCCGTATTCCAGCCGCAAACGCTCCCGGTTCATGGCCAGCCATTGCAGGGCGATGATGGGAATGGCCGAATCAATGGCGCCGCTTTCCAGCAAGCCCCAGGCTTCGTCAAAACCCACGACCTCGACCCGGATGTCCTCGTCCTCCTCTTCCAGGCCGTGGAAACCGCCGAGGCTGGCGGTGTCCACTATGCCGCAAAACAGGGTGATCTTCTCCGAGGACCCGCCGGGCGTGGTGAAGAATTCGTTGATGCGGATCAGGTGTTTGATCTCGCAATTGGCTTCTTCCAGAGCCTCTCGCCGGGCGACTTCCGGCGGGCTTTCGCCCTCCTCCACCGCCCCGGCGACGATTTCCAGCAGCCAGGGATCAGACTTGTATTTCAACGCGCCGACGCGGAATTGCTCGATCAGCACGACGGCATCGTTGGCCGGGTCGTAGGGAATCACCGCCACGCAGGTTCCCCGGTGGAACAATTCGCGGGTCAACTCGCCGCTCCAGCCCCCCCGGAACAACGTGTGCCGCAGGCGCAGGCGGAACATGTTGAAGAACCCCTGGTAGACCGGGGTTTCTTCGCCCACCTCGAAGGATTTTTCCTGACCGCCCATGTTTAAATCCCCGGTCAGCGCAATTCGAGGGTCAAGCCAGCGACGCTTTGCAACGCGGCCCCGAAACTCGCGCCCAGGCGGTGCGAGATGCGGTCGATTAGCTTTTCGCGGGGGGTGAAGTTGACCGTCTCTTTTTCACCGATGACATCCTTGGCCACCATGCGGGCGTCGCCCACCGCGTCGGCGAGGCCCAGTTGGATGGCTTCCTCGCCGGTCCAGACCAGCCCGCTAAACAGATCCGGATTTTCCTTCAGCCGGTCCCCGCGCCCCAGCTTGACGGCGGCGATGAATTGCTGGTGGACATTGTTGATGACCCCTTGCAAATGTTGCTTTTCGGCTTCGTTCACCGGGGAAAAAGGATCAAGCAAAGCCTTGTGTTCGCCGGCGGTCAACAATCGCCGTTCCACGCCCAGCCACTGCATGGTGCCGACGAAGCCGAAGCCGTTCATGATGACGCCGATGGAGCCGACGACGCTGGTCGGATGGACGAAGATCTTGTCTGCCGCCGCCGCGACGTAATAACAGCCGGAGGCGCACAGGTCGGACACCACGGCGACGATGGGCAGGCCGGGCTTTTCCTTCTTGATGCGGCGGATTTCCTCGAAGACATAGGCCGATTGCACCGGGCTGCCGCCGGGGCTGTTCATGCGCAGCAAGATGCCCTTGGTTCCCTTGTCCTTGACGGCATCGCGCAAGCCTTCGATGAGATTGTCGGCGTCGGACGGGTTGCCTTCCGCGATGGTCCCGGCCACGTCAATCACGGCGGTGTGCTGCTTGGAATCGGCATGGCCCAGAAGGCCGTCGGTCGACCGGAAGGCCAAAGCCGCCACGACCACTAGGTAAGCCAGCAAGGCACCCTTGAAGGCAAATCCCCACAGCCGCGCCCGGCGCTGCTCGTGGACGGAGGCGAGCAAGATCTTTTCCAGCGTCTCGCGCTCCCAGGATGCGGGGGCCGGGCCGCCCCCCTGCCCTTTGCTTTGGTTTTCTTCGCTCATGCTTGCCTCGTTATGGGATTGTTACCGGGTTGCGCCATTTTCCATTCCGCGATGGATGGGCCAAGCCGTTTTGAAATCAAAGCAAATACTCCAGCAATTCCGCCGTCCTGTCCAAGCCCAGCAGGGGCTGGAAAGCCAGGATCTGCTCCCGCCCGTCGGCCCCGCAGAACACCCCGACCGCCTCTATGCCCGCATTCCTCGCCATTTGCATGTCATGCGCCGAGTCGCCGACCATGAGGGTGCGTCCGGGAGGCACGTCCAATTCGGCCATGAGTTGCCGCAGCATCAAAGGATCAGGCTTGGACGCGGTTTCCCCGGCGGCGCGGGTGGCATGGAACCAATCGACCGCCCCTGTGGCCGACAGGGCATGGTCCAGTCCCGCCCGCGTCTTGCCTGTCGCCACGGCCAGCTTGTACCCCTGCCCACGCAGGCTGTCCAGCATTGCGGGCACGCCGTCAAACAAGGATTCCGGGCCGGGCGGCTGGCTGTTGTAGTGGCGCTGGTAAGCATCCATGAGCGGCGCGATGGCGGCTTCCCGCGCCTGCGGAAACAAAGTGGCCATTGCTTGGTCCAGGCTCAGGCCGATCACCGAGCGGGCAAGCCGGTCCGGCGGAACCGGCAGGCCCTGGTCGCGGGCGGCGAAATGCAGGCTTTCGACGATCCATTGTATGGAATCGACCAAGGTTCCATCCCAATCGAACACCAGCAGGTCAAAACGGTTTTTCATGTGGGGGTTGGCAGGCTGTCGAGAAAATCTTGCAATTCGGCATCCAATGGGGCTTTGATTTGGAAAGGCCGGTTGTCGCGTGGGTGGTTGAAAGCCAGTTCTGAGGCATGGAGGAACAGCCGCGCCAGCCCCAAGCGGCGAAATTCCAGGTTTTGCGCCTCGTCGCCGTAGCGGCTGTCGCATGCGACGGCATGGCCCATGGAGAGGGCGTGGACGCGGATCTGGTGGGTGCGGCCGGTGAACAAATTCGCCTCCACCAAAGTGGCGGAGGCGAATTTGCGCAGGCGGCGGAATTCGGTCCGCGCCGGCTTGCCGTCCTTCGCCACTTTCACCATGCGCTCGCCGCTTTGCAGAATGTTTTTTTTCAGCGGCGCGTCGACCAGCAATTGCTTGCGCGCCCAAGCGCCGGCCAGCAAGGCGACATAGGCTTTTTTCACCTGGTGGTCGGCGCGGAACAACTCATGGAGATGGCGCAAGGCGCTGCGTTTCTTGGCGACCAGCAGGCAACCCGAAGTCTCGCGGTCCAGCCTATGCACCAGCTCCAGGAACTTCGCCTGCGGGCGGATCGCCCGCAAGCCCTCGATGACGCCGAAACTCAAGCCGCTGCCGCCATGCACGGCCATCCCCGAAGGCTTGTTGACGACCAGAAAATCGTCGTCCTCGTACAAAATCCGGCCTTCCAGGCGCTGCCGCACCAAACTCTCAGGGATTTCACGCTCGTCCCGCTCGGCCAGGCGGATGGGCGGAACGCGCACCACATCGCCGGTGTCCAACCGCCGCTGGGCTTGGCAGCGTCCGCCGTTGACCCGCACCTCGCCCTTGCGCAGGATGCGGTAGACATGGCTTTTGGGGACGCCCTTGAGGCGGGTGAAGAGGAAATTGTCGATGCGCTGTCCGGCGCTTTCCGCGTCGATTTCGATCAAAAACGGCTTGGACGGAGCCTGGGGCTGTTCGCTCATGGCAGCAATAATAACAGTTTTGCCGGTTAAATTGATGCTTTTACTCAAGATTGTTATAGTGGGCGGCAGTTCGGCGCGGTTTCTGTCGCCTTTGCCCCTTTACTAAGGATTGATCGCCGTGGCGCGCAGCGTTCCGCGCCGGACTTGAAGCGTCGGCCGACGAAACTTCGCGGGTATTGCCCGAAGGGCTGCCCAGGGAGGGGGAACTCTGCGATACCGTCCGGTGCGCGGCGGCTTCCGGGTGCAACCGCAAAAAAGGCCCGGGCCGAAGACAAACAGAACAAAATCCTGGCGGATGCCCACATCCGCCGGCAACGCCTTAACAAGCAAATAAGAACAGGGTTTAATCGCTCGACCCATGATGAGCGAAACCGGCGTTTTGCCTGGAACGACAGCCGAATCTAAACAAGGAGCCGGCCGCGGACCTGCCCGCACTGCGAGGGTTTTCCACCATACGTTTCAAAAAAACCGCGTCCGCCCCTGCCGATGTCGCGCACATCGCATCTGGCTGCGGTTTACGAAAGGAAGCCCGCGTGCGCCTCAGAACCGCTCGCTTACCCGTCAAGACGCTAAAGGAAAAGCCGAATGAAAAGAATGCTAATCAACGCCACCCAACCCGAGGAATTGCGGGTTGCCTTGGTGGATGGCCAGAAACTGTACGACTTCGACATCGAGATTCCGTCCAAGGAACAGAAAAAGTCCAATATCTACAAGGGTTCCATCACCCGCATCGAACCCAGCCTGGAGGCCGCCTTCGTCAGCTACGGCTCGGAGCGGCACGGCTTCTTGCCGTTCAAGGAAATCTCCCCCGCCTACTTCGGCCTGCAAGCGGACGAGGAATACACCCGCCGCGACATCAAAGACTTGCTGAGGGAAGGCCAGGAAGTCATCGTCCAGATTGAAAAGGAAGAGCGCGGCAGCAAAGGCGCGGCGCTGACCACTTTCATCAGCCTGGCCGGCAGCTACTTGGTGCTGATGCCCAACAACCCCAGGGCAGGCGGCATTTCCCGCCGCATCGAGGGCGAGGTGCGCACCGACATGCGCGAGGTCATGTCTGCCCTGCAAGTGCCGGAGGGCATGGGGCTGATCATCCGCACGGCGGGCGGCGGCAAGTCCGTCGAAGAGCTGCAATGGGATCTCAACTACCTGCTGCAACTGTGGGAGGCCATCGACCGCTCGGGCCGCGAGAAGAGCGCGCCCTTCCTGGTGTTCCAGGAAAGCAATGTCATCATCCGCGCCCTGCGCGACCATCTGCGCAGCGACATCGACGAAATCCTCATCGACAACCCGGACACCCACAAGCTGGTGCTGAGTTTCCTCCAGCAGGTGATGCCGCAGTTCATCCACAAGGCCAAGCTGTACAAAGATCCCGTCCCGCTGTTCAGCCGCTACCAGATCGAAAGCCAGATCGAAACCGCCTACAGCCGCGAAGTCCCGCTGCCTTCCGGCGGCGCCATCGTCATCGACCACACCGAAGCTTTGACCAGCATCGACATCAACTCGGCGCGCGCCACCAAGGGCGGCGACATCGAGGAGACCGCGCTGAACACCAACCTGGAAGCCGCCGACGAAATCGCCCGCCAGTTGCGTTTGCGCGACTTGGGCGGCCTGTTCGTCATCGACTTCATCGACATGATGGCGGCGCGCAACCAACGCGCCGTGGAAAACCGCTTGCGCGACGCCGTCAAGCTCGACCGGGCGCGCATCCAGTTGGGGCGGATCTCACGCTTCGGCCTGCTGGAAATGTCGCGCCAGCGCCTGCGCCCGTCCTTGGGCGAGGCCAGCTTGCTGACCTGCCCGCGCTGCAAGGGCCAGGGCAGCATCCGCAACGTCGAGTCGCTGGCGCTGTCGGTGCTGCGCATCCTCGAAGAGGAGTCGATGAAGAAGAACACCGACAAGATCATCGCCCAACTTCCCATCGAGTCGGCCACCTACCTGCTGAACGAAAAGCGCTCCGGCATCGAGGAAATCGAGAAACGGCAAAAAGTCTCCATCATCATCGTCCCCAACAAGCACATGGAGACGCCGGACTTCGACATCCAGCGCATCCGCGCCAGCGTCGGCGGCGAAGAAGAGCAGGCCAAAACCTCCAGCTACCAGTTGATTCGCTCGGAAGGCCAAACCCTGCCCGAGTTCGCCCGCGAAGCGCCCGCCGCGGCGGAGCAGCCTGCGGTGCGGGAATTCCTGCCGCCCTCCCCCGCTCCCGCCCCGGCCCAGGCCACCACAGCCCCGGAGCCGCGTCCGCTGGCGCAGCCACCGGCCCCG
Source organism: uncultured Methylococcaceae bacterium (assembly GCA_964582755.1). Classification (GTDB taxonomy): domain Bacteria; phylum Pseudomonadota; class Gammaproteobacteria; order Methylococcales; family Methylococcaceae; genus Methylumidiphilus. The sequence continues at coordinate 10,265 of CAZOTR010000120.1, forward strand.
ATGGTTTCCGGCGGTGGCCTGATTAAGCGCTTCCTCAACATCCTCACCGGCAAAGAGGACAGGGAAGCCGAGCCACTCCGCCCCGTCGTGCCGCCTCCCCGGCCTTCCCCGGTGATCCAAGGGCCGCGCCCGCCACAGGACAGGCAGGAGCGCCGTCCGCAACACCCCCAACGTCCGCAGCAGCGCCCGCAGCAGCGGCAAGAGCGTGTGGAGCGCCCGCCCGCCGAGCCGCGCCAAGAGCGCGTCGAACGGCAGGAGCGCCCGGAACGCCAAGAGCCACGGCAGGGCGAACGCCGCCAAATCCTGCCCCGGCACGGCACGATTTCCTCCGGCTCTGTCCCCAGCTTCGCCCTGCAATCGCCACAGGCCACCCGCGTGACCCCGCCGGTGGAAACCCAGGCGGGGGCCGAGGAAGACGGCGTTTTGGGGCTGGACAACGGCCTCAAGCGCGAAACGTCCAAGCGCGGTTCACGCCGCAGGCGCGGACGCCGGGGCGACGGCGCCAACCGCAATCCACTCGCCGCCAGCCCCGAGGCCGCGCAGCCGACCCTGGAAGCCGACGCGGTGGAAACGCTGCCCGATGGACACGCTGAATTGATGGGGCGGGAAGAAACCGCGGTTCCTGCCGCCCCGGTGGAAGCCGAAACCCGTCCGCCGATCATTCCTTTCGCGCAGCAGCCCAAGGAAGAAACAGCGGCCAGCGAGCGCCAGCCCCGTCCCGAGCAGGCCCCGCGCAAGCATCAGCAACGCCCGCCGCGTCCGCGCCCGGCCACCACCTACATCGACTGGGTCGAGCCGCCCGCTGCCGCCGCAAGCGAAGAGGCGTCCACGCCTGCCGCCGAGCCGGAACCTATCCCGGAGCCGGTTGCGGTCGTGGCCGAAACCGCCAGTGCGCCCGTCGCCGTGCCCGAGCCAGTGGCGGAACAGCCCGCGCCGCCAGCCAGCGAAGCCGCGCCCGCCGCTCCCGCTGCCGAGTCCAGCGCCAAGCAGCCACCCAAACAGCCGCTGTGGCAACCCACCCCCAACGTGGTGCTGAAGACCGACCCGGAGCGTCCGTGGTTGCACATCATCGTCCCGGCGGAAGAGGCGGCGGCGGAAGCCGCATCGCCAGCCGAGACGGCCGCAGCGCCGGTCCAAGCCGAAGCGGCGGAAATCCCGCCATCCGCCGCAACACCGCCGGTCGAAGTGGAGGCCGCGCCGGTTGTCGAAGCGGCAGAGCCGGTGGTTGCCGCCAGCGTCCCGGAAGCGGTCGAACCCCCGCCGCCTGCCAGGACCGATGTGGAAGCGCCCGCACCGGCGGAAGTGGAAAGCGGCGCGGCGGAAGCACAGGCATCCGCCAAAGAAGACAGCCCGCAGCCGGACGATGAGGCCGATGAAACAGAGTCCGCCGAGGCAGGCGAAGCCCCTGAACCGCGCCGCCCGGCCAACCGCCGGCGCAGCCGCAGCCGCCGGGGCAAGTCCAAAGCCGGCGACGAAGCCGCCTCCGATGGCGGCGAAGGCGAAGCGGCAGCCAGCGACGACGCCGCCCACACGGAAGAAGGCGAGTAGCCTAAAACCCGGCCAGGCTGACGGAACAATCCTCGGAGGTGGGTTTAATTGATTTATTGATATTTTCCGTAGGAGCGGCCCATGGCCGCGAAAGGCTTCGGGCAATGGCTGAGGCCCAATATCGCGGGCATGGCCCGCTCCTACAATGCAATCAATTGAACCCACCACCCAATCCTCCGTCAGTCTAAGCCGCGCCAAAGCCGGCCGGGGTTTGCAACCCCGGCCGGTTTTGTTTAGCCCCCTAACGTAACCAAGACAGTATGCCCCTCTTGCATTGGCTCACCCGTGACGTGGATATTCACGCGGCCACACACGCCCCTTACCGCCTGCTTGAAGAATCCCGCGACCTATCGCACGGCGACCGCGACACCGGCAACATGCTTATCCAGGGTGACAACCTCGACGCGCTAAAAGCCTTGCTTCCCTATTATGCCGGCAAGGTGAAGTGCGTTTTCATAGACCCGCCCTATAACACCAAAAGCGCGTTTGAACATTACGACGACAACCTAGAACACGCGCAATGGCTGGCGATGATGTACCCACGCCTTGAATTTTTGCGGAGCTTGTTAGCCGAGGATGGAAGTATATGGGTTACGATAGATGACAACGAAGCCCATTATCTAAAAGTCATTATGGATGAGGTTTTTGGGCGTAAAAACTTTGTGGCTAATGTTGTTTGGCAGAAAACTCTTACTCGTCGAAACGATGCCCGCACATTATCGACATCGCACGATCATATTCTGGTCTATGCAAAAACGTTTGACAGTTTTTACGTAAATAAACTTGGTTCAAGTGATAAACAACGAGCAACATATCAAAATCGTGACAATGATCCGAGAGGAGATTGGCTACCCATACCGTTCCATGCGCCTAACATACGCCCTAACTTAACCTATGAAATTATTACGCCAAGCGGTAGATCATTGTGGCCACCAAAGGGAAGATGTTGGAGTACGACAAAAGAAAAATTTGAAGAATTAGCCGCAGATAACCGAATTTATTTTGGCTTAGATGGTAATGGAATGGCGCAAAGGAAAAAGTTTTGGAATGAATCAGAAAATAAAATAGTTCCATGGACTTGGTGGGGGTATGAAGAGGCAGGCGATAACCGTGAGGCAAATCGTGAAACTAAGGAAATTTCTGATATTTCTGGCATTGAAAAAAAATTTGATACTCCAAAGCCTGAAAAGCTTTTGAAGCTTATTATTGAAATAGCCACCAACCCCGGCGACCTTGTTTTAGACAGCTTCCTAGGTTCCGGCACGACCGCCGCCGTGGCGCAGAAAATGGGGCGGCGTTACATCGGTATCGAAATGGGCGACCATGCCAAGACGCATTGCGCCCCGCGCTTGCAAAAAGTCATCGAAGGCGAACAGGGCGGCATTTCGCAGGCCGTGGGCTGGAAAGGCGGCGGCGGATTCCGCTTTTACCAACTGGGCGTTCCCGTCTTTGACGAAGCCGGACACATCGCGCCGGGAATCCGCTTCGCCCCCTTGGCCGCGCATATTTGGTTTATCGAAACCGGCTTTCCCTTTTCTGGCGACGCGGTTTCGCCCTTGCTGGGCATCCACGAAGGCACCGCCTATTACCTGCTTTACAACGGCATCCTGGGCGACAAGAAGCCGGGCGGCGGCAACGTCCTGACCTCAAAAATCCTGTCCCACCTGCCGCCCCACGACGGCGCGAAAGTCATTTTCGGCGAGGCTTGCCGCTTGGGCGATGAACGCTTGAAGCAGGAAAAGATAAGCTTCCGGCAAATCCCCTATGAAAT
>CAZOTR010000121.1:0-5269 GCA_964582755.1 uncultured Methylococcaceae bacterium
TTGGCGCGAAAGCCCGCGACGGCAAGTTGAGTTTCGAGGAGCTTTCCGGCGGCACGTTCACCATCACCAACGGCGGCACCTTCGGCTCGATGCTGTCCACGCCTATTCTGAACCCGCCGCAAAGCGGGATATTAGGGATGCATGCCATCAAGGACCGCCCCGTCGTCGAAAACGGCCAGATCGTTATCCGCCCGATGATTTATTTGGCGTTTTCCTATGACCACCGCCTGATCGACGGCCGCGAGGCGGTGCTGTTCCTGTATACCATCAAGGAATTGCTGGAGGATCCGGTTCGGTTGGTGTTGAAGGTTTAGTCCACACCGAATTCCACTCAACTGAACAGGCTTAAACCATGCTGGATATCGTATATGGGCAAACCAAGAAACGATCCATTGCCAACCAACTAATAGAGGCACTGGGTCGTCTTAACCTGACGGGGACTCTGTATATCGGATATCCAGTAACCGCCTCGGTGGATGAGGCGGTTGCTGTTGACGCTTTACTTTGCTCAAAAGAACACGGTCTCGTGGTCTTTTTGTTTGCGGATAACCCACCTGACCGAAGTAATAGCGAAGCTTGGAAGGCTTTAAAAGACTCCCAAGACAACGTATATGTTGTTATCAAAAACAATCTAATCAAACACGCAGATTTGCGTCGTGGTCGTGATTTAGGTTTTGAACTGCAAACCTTGACTCTTTTTCCTTCTGAACCGCATTGCCCTGATGAACCAGATCAAGGCTTTGTCGCATTGGCAGGAGTCGAAGAGGCCGTGCACAGTTTTGCCGATTTGCCCGTGGTTTTTGAGCGGCCACTGAATGCGGCTTTGCAAAGGGTTTCTACCATCAAACCCGTCAAGAAGCGTACAAACGTCAGCAGACCAGGATCTAAAGGGGATGTACTCAAGCGTATAGAGCGGGAAATTGCCAACTTGGACAAATGGCAAAGCCAAGCGGCTTACGAATCGCCCGAAGGACCGCAACGAGTGCGTGGGCTGGCAGGCTCAGGCAAAACGGTGGTCTTGGCCCTGAAAGCAGCATATTTTCATACACAACACCCGGAATGGGATATTGCCGTCACCTTCTTTTCTCGTGCTTTGTATCAGCAATTCAAAGATCTGATCCAGCGCTTTGTTTACTGGCACTCTAGCGACGCACCTAACTGGGATAAGCTAAGAATACTTCACTCTTGGGGCGGAGTAAATCAGCCAGGTTTTTATACAGAAATAGCCGAAAAATGCAATGCCACGGCACGAGATTACCGGTATGGCAGCAGTCTATTTGGGCGCGACCAAGCATTTTTTGGAGTTTGTGACGAGCTATTAAAAATCACTGATTCATCCGATGCAGAGCCGATTTATGACGCTATCTTAATTGATGAAGCGCAGGACTTACCAACACCTTTTTTTCGATTAGCTTACCGGTTCACTCGCCCGCCAAAAAGGATTGTGTGGGCTTATGACGAACTGCAAAACTTAACTGACAAGGGAATGTCGAGTATCGGCGAACTGTTTGGAGTGGACGCTCAAGGGAAGCCCGTCATTAAACTCGACGCCGATGCTCGCCCACGCCAAGACTTGGTTTTGCCAGTATGTTACCGCAATACACCGTGGGCTTTAAGCTTGGCCCATGCCTTAGGCTTTGGCCTTTATCGAACAGGCGGGTTAATTCAACATTTTGATGAACCTGGACTTTGGGAAGACATTGGCTACCAATGCGTCGAAGGAAAGCTTCAAGCAGGTCAGCAAGTAACTTTGGAACGTAGGCGAGACTCCTATCCAGAATACTTCGATGATCTTCTCAAACCTGATGACGCCGTGCAGTATCAGGTGTTTTCTGACAATATCGCGCAAGCAGAATGCGTAGCGACGAATATCGAGGACAACCTTAAGAACGATGAGCTAGAAGCAGACGATATTTTAATTGTACTACCAAACGCCCTGACTTCTAAAACTCAAGCCCATATCATCCAGCAAGCACTCGCCAGAAAAGGAATTAACGCCCATTTAGTCGGCGTGACCAGCAGTCAGGATGAAGTTTTTCAACCTCGATCAATAGCAATTACACATATTTTCCGAGCCAAAGGCAATGAGGCTCCCATGGTTTATGTACTCAACAGCCAGCATTGTGTAGCGAATTCAAGCCTTATCTCTTTACGCAACACCTTATTCACCGCCGTGACTCGGTCGCGGGCCTGGGTGCGTATCTATGGTTGGGGGCCGAACATGCAGCTACTGGCAAAAGAGATTGACCGAATTAAAGGCGAAGACAGTCGCTATCAGCTGCGCTTTCGCATCCCCACACCTCACGAGCTAGAAAAGCTCCGGCGTGTCCACCGGGATCAATCGGCTCAGGAAAGAGCCAAGGCAAAAAAAGGCGAAAAAGGGCTGCAAGATTTTCTGGAGGCTTATAAGGAAGGTGCGCTTGATTTGGAACACCTACCACTTGAATTAAGAACTGCATTGGCGCAACTGATGAAAAAAGAAGATGCCGACGCCGAACAGCTTGAGGACTGAGCTAGAGAATTTTCTCGATCTGCTGTTCGAGGCAGAAATTGCACTTTATACAACTCCTGTAGTTATTGAGCATCGACACAGGCGGGGACAACGAATTACTTGGGGGAACAGTTCCTCAAATGGAGAGTTGTTTCGTGGAGATTTTGCCACTGTGGCAGAGTATAAGGCTTGGCTGGAAGACGGGGTATTTTCTGCTTTATTATTTGATGGAGCCTTACTCCAGTTGAGTTTCGATTTGAAAGGCGAAACAATCGTCGGACATAGGCTTGCTTACTATCCCTGCCCCTATAATCTGGATCTTGATCTAGCCCGCTCAGAACCATTGCTTGATGTCATCGATTTGTATGCGAATGAGATGCCTCGACTGAGAACCCCGTTGCGTTTCGACTACGATCCAGATGCCTCTAAGCCAGGCCATCCAGCTTCGCATCTTACTTTATCAAGCCACGATTGCCGTTGGGCGATTCGCGGCCCGCTCAGCTTAGGACATTTTATCCAATTTGTGTTCCGTCATTTCTATGTGGAATTATGGCAGGTACATCCATTTCTTCGAGACTGGCCCGTTTACTCTGCCGGGGCTTGCATAGAGGATGAGGAGACTAAATGGCTTTACATAGAGGTTCCCAAGCCTACCCGATCTGAAGAGTGGTAAGGCGGGTTTAAACCCGCCCTACGAAAAGGATCTGGTCACATCATCGGCGTCCGCCGCCCCATCGCCGCCTTGGCACCGCGCATCATGCCGGCCAGGCTGCTGCCTTTCTTGAACTTCTTCATCATTTTCTGCATCTGCTCGAACTGCTTGAGCATCTTGTTGATCTCCGCCACGTCGGTGCCGGAGCCTTTGGCGATGCGGTTCTTGCGCGAACCGTTGAGGAGTTCGGGGTTGGAGCGCTCCTTCTGGGTCATCGAGTCGATCATCGACAACTGCTTGTACAACTCCTTCTCGTCGATCTTGTCCTTCACATGCTGCGGCATGGTGGCGACGCCGGGCAGCTTGTCCAGCATGGCCATCACGCCGCCCATGCTCTTCAACTGGTTCAACTGGTCGCGGTAGTCGGCCAAGTTGAAGGACTGGCCCTTGTGGATCTTCTTCGCCAGCTTCTCGGCCTTGTCCCGGTCCATCTTGCGCTCCACGTCTTCGATCAGCGAGAGCATGTCGCCCATGCCGAGGATGCGGGAGGCGAGGCGGTCGGGGTGGAACAGTTCCAGCGCGGCGGTTTTCTCGCCCACGCCCAAGAACTTGATGGGCTTGCCGGTGATGTGGCGGATCGACAAGGCCGCGCCGCCACGGGCGTCGCCGTCGGTCTTGGTGAGGATGACGCCGGTCAAAGGCAGCGCGTCATGGAACGCCTTGGCGGTGTTGGCGGCGTCCTGGCCGGTCATGCTGTCCACCACGAACAGGGTTTCGATGGGCTTGGTGGCGGCGTGGATGTCCTTGATCTCCGCCATCATCTCCTCGTCGATGTGCAACCGCCCGGCGGTGTCCACCAGCACCACGTCGAAATATTTCTTGCGGGCATGGCTGATCGCGGCCAGGGCGATGTCCACCGGCTTTTGCGAAATATCGCTGGGGAAGAACTCGGCCTTGACCTCGCCGGCCAAGGTCTTCAACTGCTCGATGGCGGCCGGGCGGTAGACGTCGGCGGAGACGACCAGCACCGACTTGCGCTCGTTTTCCTTCAGCCAGCGGGCCAGCTTGGCGACGGTCGTGGTCTTGCCCGCGCCTTGCAGGCCGGCCATCAGGACCACCGCCGGCGGCTGGCAAGCCAAGCTGAGTTTCACGTTCGCCGTGCCCATGATGGCCTTCAACTCTTCGTGGACGATCTTCACCATCGACTGGCCAGGGCTAAGGCTTTTCTCCACCTCGTGGCCTAGCGCCCGCTCCTTGACATGCTCGATGAAGTCCTTGACCACGGGCAAGGCCACGTCGGCTTCCAGCAGCGCCGAGCGCACTTCGCGCAAGGTGTCTTGGATATTGCTCTCGGTCAGGCGGCCCTGGCCGCGGATTTTCTTGAGCGAGTCGTTAAATCGTTGGGTTAAGTTGTCGAACATGTGTTGCTACCTTTAGCGAGGCGATGGGGTGTCGGTTCCGGCCGGCGTTTGGATTTTTGGAATTCGCGCCAGCATTGAGCGCACAATTTTACCCCGACTAGGGGCATAAATACGCATTCTGTCGTTTAATTTCTATGGCTTGGCACTGTAGGGCGGGCTTTAGCCCGCCTAGCGGCCTGAAGGCCGCCCTACACGCAGGAGGATGTCAACGCTTCAACCCTTCCCAAGGCTCGAACAGCCGGACCTCGTCCACGCCCAAAAGCCCCAAGACCCGCCCGACCGTCTCGTCGATGAGTTCGGCCAGGGTCTTGTGCTTGCCGTAAAAGGCCGGCAGCGGCGGGAAGATGATTCCGCCCATTTCGGTCACGCTGGCCATGTTGCGGATGTGGGCCAGGTTCAGCGGGGTTTCCCTGGGCATCACCACCAGCCGCCGCCTTTCCTTTAAAGTCACGTCGGCGGCGCGGGCGATGAGGTTGTCGGACAGGCCGTGGGCCACCGAGCCTAGGGTTTTCATCGAACAGGGCGCGATCACCATGCCGGCCGTCTGGAACGCTCCGCTGGCGATGGCCGCTGCCACGTCGTTCACGTCGTAGGCATGGTCGGCCAAGGCGTGGACGGTCTTGCGGTCCATGTCCAGTTCGTGGCGCAGGTTGATGAAGCCTGCCGTGGAGACGACCAGATGGGTTTCGTAAGCGTCCAAGCCGC
>CAZOTR010000121.1:5369-13295 GCA_964582755.1 uncultured Methylococcaceae bacterium
TTGATGAAGCCTGCCGTGGAGACGACCAGATGGGTTTCGTAAGCGTCCAAGCCGCGCAGCACTTCCAACATGCGCACGCCGTAAACCGCGCCGGTCGCGCCGGTCATGCCGATGACGATGCGACGCTTGCCGCTCATGCCAAGCGCCCCGCCAGCTCGTCCGCCGCCTCGACCAGGGCGGCGGTCATCTCCGCGTTGCTGGCGACATGGCCGGCATTCGGCAGGACGCGCAATTCCGCGAACGGCAGGTGTTTTTGCAAGGTGAAGGCCGATTCCAGCGGACAGACCAAATCCCGCCGCCCGTGGACCAGGATGACCGGCACCCGTGGAATCAGCGGGCAATCGCGCAGGATCTGATTTTCTTCGATAAAGTAGCGTTGGAAGCCATAATGCAGTTCGATGCGGGCCTGGTGCAGCACGGAGGCCGGGACATGGCCTTCCAAATCGGACGGGCTGAACTCGTCGCCCAAAGCCACTTGCCCGCCCCAGGCCGACCACGCCCTGGCGGCGCGGCGGCGGGCCAACTCGTCCTCGCCCAGCAAAATCCTGTGGAAAGCGGCCATTAGATCCTCGCCGGGCCTGCCATGCACGGCGTCCAGCAGTTCGTCCCAGCGCTCCGGATAAATGCGGTTGACGCCGTCTTTGACATACCAATCCAAATCCGCCTGCCGCGCCAGGAAGGTTCCCCGCGACACGATGCCGCTGGCCCTGTGCGGATATTTTTGGGCATACAGCAAGGCCAGTGCCGACCCCCACGAGCCGCCGAACAGCAGCCACTTGTCGATGCCCAGCCGCTCGCGGATCAATTCCATGTCGGCCAGCAAATGCTGCGTGTCGTTGTGTTGCAAGCGGCCACAGGGCTTGGAACGGCCGCAGCCGCGCTGGTCGAACAACACCGCCCGGTATTTGGTCGGATCAAAAAAACTGCGCTGGTAAATCTTGCAGCCGCCGCCGGGGCCGCCATGCAGGAAGACCGCCGGAATGCCGGCCGGATTGCCGCATTCCTCGACATACACGCTGTGGCCGTCCCCGACATCAAGCAGGTGGACGGCATAGGGTTCGATGGGGGGGTAAAGCTCTTTCATGGACGGAGGGCTGGCAGCTTGAAAAGCCCGTTAGGGTAACACAGGGCGGGGAACGCCGGCTCAACAAACAGCAATTCTCATTTTGGCCGAAAGCCCTGTCATTCCGGCATGGGCGCAAAGGCTTGATTAAGCGCCGTGCCGACCCGAAGTTTGCTATCCCTGGACGCTGGATTCCGGCATCCTTGCCGGAATGACAGTGGCAGAGGGCGGGCACGAAGCCAAAATGAAGATTGCTGCTCAATAACCCATGAAATGGATAGGCCCAAATTTGAAGGCTTTGCCTGGAGCGGCGATTCGCTCCGCTTGTTTTCGTATGGGATCAGGATAATAGGCATCGGGATCGTGGCAAAAGCCAACCGCTTAAACGCAAAAAAGGAAGGGGGTTATCTCTCTCCCCCTTCCTCTTTTTTTACACCCGTCTAAACGGGCAAGCTACTAGAACAACAAGCCTTAGAACTTGAAGCCCAGGTAGCCGCCAGCGGTCAGGCCGTCGGTGCTCATGCCCTTGAGGACGGTGGTCCCGACAGGCGTGTTATAGCTGTAGCTCAAATCGCCGCCCGTGAAGTTGTAGCGGAAATCGACACCCGCGACGATAGCCTTCATAAGTTCGGCTTCGCCACCGACGCCCAGCATCAGGCCCGGGTTCAACACGGTAACGCCGCTGGACGGCGGGGAAATGACGTTGATGCTCAAGCCGAACGGGATGATCCACGGCGTGAAGATCGTGCCGGTGTTGAACTTGATTTTCGGCGAGGCGGAAATCGTCAACTGGGTGATCTGGTTTGTCACCTTGCCGGGAACACCGACGGCGTTACCAGCAACCCAATTCACGAGAGAGTTGGTGGACTCGCCGAAGTTCTTGTATTCAACCATCAACTCGGCATCCAGGGCGGCCATCTCGGTCATGCCCCACAGATCATTGGTCACACGGTGGTCGAAGCCCGCACCGATGTACCAGCCGTTGCCCTGGTTATGGCTCACGCCTCCCAAGGGACCCCCAGGAGGGTTGCCGCCCGTCAACAACTCGTCGTTGCGCGGGTGGGTCATGGACGCATAACCGCCACGGAAGAAGATAGTGCTCTTGCCGTCGTTAGACTTGGCTTCATGCTCGACCAGCTTCGCTTCGACAGCGGCGTCCTGCGCAGCGGCCTTTTCGGAAACGGCGGCCACCGCAGACTTGGTTTCGGTGCGGGTGCGGCTCAACTCGCCGCGCAGCGCCTGGATTTCCGCTTCCATCTGGCGCAAGCGGGATTCGGTGGAGTACGCCGGGGCGGCTGCGCTCGACTTGGCGGCAGGATGCGTATGGGCCTTCTTCGCTTTGTGCGCGAAGGCTGCCTGCGGCGCGGCTGCCACGGTGGCGGCGACGGCCAGGCTAATCAGACTCGTTTTGGTGATTTTTTTCATAAGGTTTACCCTCCCTCAAGGCTTTCAATATGGATTAAAAAATCCGTTGTATCTATACAACAAAAAGTTGCTGTGCGGCTAGATCGTAACAAAGTTTTGTCTACTCAACAACGTTTTTGTGGCTTTTTTTACGACAAATCACACACTCCGCTCCAAATCGTAGGTTGGGTTAGGTGCGCATGGGGGATGCTGCCCGTTTATCGCAGAACGTGATGCGCACCGTAACCCAACGCTATCCTTGGCCCGCCTGTTGGGTTACGGCGCGCGCCAAGTTCGGGGGTGGAGTCCGCCTCAGTCTTGTGCGCGCCTAACCCAAGCTACGCCAGACAAGCGTCTTTGGGCAAAATGAGAATTGCTGGACAGGCATAAAACACGGGAAAAAACGCCTCCATGTGTTTATAATGCGCGGCTTTATTTGCAGGGGCGCGCCGGCAGGACAGGCCTCAGCCCGCCTTCCCCAGCGGCCTGAGGCATGTCCAGGGCAAAGCCGAAAAGGCCGCGCCCAGCCCCACGCCGCCACGCCCGGTTGGGGCATAGCCGTCCGCCCCCGCCGGAAAAGCTTGCAACCCCCCGCCGACCTTGGCATTGCGGGCGGGTTTTATCGACACCGACCCAGGCACACCACATGACAAGAGGCAGACCATGGCTGTGAAAAACCGTTTGCACCGCAGCGAACTGGCAGTTCCGGGCAGCAACAAGCGGATGCTGGAGAAAGCCCCCGACGCGGGCGCGGACATCGTGTTCCTCGACCTTGAAGACGCCGTCGCCCCAGACGACAAGGAGCAGGCGCGGGCGAACATCATCGAAGCGCTGCAAACCTACGACTGGTCGAAGTGCGCCGTCTCCATCCGCATCAACGGCCTGGACACCTACTGGGCTTACCGCGACCTGGTCGAAATCGTCGAGGCCGCCGGCGACAGGCTGGACACTATCTTGATTCCGAAAGTCGGCTCGGCGTCCGACGTGCTGTTCGTCGCCACGATGCTGTCGCAGATCGAAGCGTACAAGGGTTTCAAGCCGATCAACATCCACGTGCTGATCGAAACCGCGATGGGCATGGCGAACGTCGAGGAAATCGCCCGCACCTGCCCGGAACGCATGGAAGCCATGGTGTTCGGCGTCGCCGACTACGCCGCCTCGGTGCGCGCCCGCACCACCAACATCGGCGGGGCGAACCCGGACTACGGCGTGTTGGCCGACCCGGACGAAGCCGGCGCGCGCGCCTACCACTGGGGCGACCAATGGCATTTCGGCCTCTCGCGCATGGTCGCCGCCTGCCGCGCCTACGGCCTGCGCCCCATCGACGGCCCGTTCGGCGATTTCAACGACCCGGAAGGCTTCCGCGCCGCCGCCCGCCGCGCCGCCGCCCTGGGCTGCGAAGGCAAATGGGCGATCCACCCGTCCCAAGTCGCCTTGTGCAACGAAATCTTCACGCCCACGGAAAAGGAAGTCGGCCGCGCCTACCGCATCATCGAATCCATGGAGCAGGCGGCGAAGGAAGGCAAGGGCGCGGTGTCGCTGGACGGCCGCCTGATCGACGCCGCCTCCATCCGCATGGCGGAAAACGTGGTAAGGCAGATCAAGCAGATCGAGGCCAGGACAGCCTGATAAGCCTGCTGTAGGGCGGGCTGAAGCCCGCCTCTCCCACAAAACACCGATTTTTGCGGCGGGCTGAAGCCCGCCCTACATTTTTGAAGAGGCCAAGCCTTTGAACATCCATGAATACCAGGCAAAGGAGTTGCTGAAATCCTACGACGTGCCGGTGCCGGTCGGCGGCGTCGCCTACTCGGACAAGCAGGCGGCCCAGGTGGCCGAGGACATCGGCGGCGCGCGCTGGGTCGTCAAGGCGCAAATCCACGCCGGCGGGCGCGGCAAGGCCGGCGGCGTGAAACTTGTCGGCACCGTCGATGAAGTCAAAAAAACCGCCGACGCGATGATCGGCAGCCACTTGGTCACGGCGCAAACCGGCCCGGAAGGGGCGCTGGTGCATCGCGTCTGGATCGAACAGGCCAGCCACATCAAGCAAGAATTCTATCTGGGGCTGGTGATCGACCGCGCCACCCAGCGCATCACCGTGATCGCCTCCGACGCGGGCGGCATGGACATCGAGGAGGTCGCCAAGGCCACGCCGGAAAAAATCGTCAAGGAAGTCGTCGATCCGGCCATCGGCCTGCGCGACTTCCAATGCCGCAAGATCGCCAGCGCGATTGGCCTCAAGGGCCGCTTGATGCCGCAGGCGGTGAAGATGATGAAAGCCCTCTACCGCTGCATGAGGGACCGCGACGCGCTGCAAGTTGAAATCAACCCCTTGGCCATCGTCAGCGTCGGCGAGGAAGAAAAATTGCAAGCGCTGGACGCCAAGATTTTGTTCGACGACAACGCCTTGTATCGCCAACGCGCCGTCACCGACCTGCGCGATTTGTCCGAGGAAGACCCGAAGGAAGTCGAGGCATCAGGCCACGGCCTCAATTACATCGCGCTTGAAGGCAACATCGGCTGCATAGTGAATGGAGCCGGCCTGGCGATGGCCTCGCTGGACGCCATCACCCTGCACGGCGGACGGCCGGCCAATTTCCTCGACGTGGGCGGCGGCGCGTCGCCGGAGAAGGTCACCAACGCCTGCCGCATCGTGCTGCAAGACCCCAATGTCAAGGCCATCCTGGTCAACATCTTCGCCGGCATCAACCGCTGCGACTGGATTGCGCAAGGCTTGATCCAAGCCTGCGGGCAGTTGAACATCCAAGTGCCGCTGGTCGTGCGGCTGGCCGGCACCAATGTCGAGGAAGGCCGCCAGATCCTCGCCGAATCCGGCCTCGCCTTCATCACCGCCGAAAACCTGGACGCCGCGGCGGCCAAGGCCGTGGCCATCGTCCAAGCAAGCTAAAGCCATGAGCGTATTCGTCAACAAACACTCCAAAGTCATCTTCCAAGGCTTCACCGGCGAACACGCCACGTTCCACGCCCAGGACGCTATGAAGATCGGCACCAATGTCGTCGGCGGCGTCACCCCCGGCAAGGGCGGCACGACGCATCTGGGTCTGCCGGTGTTCGACACCGTGGCCCAGGCCGTCGCCGCCACCGGGGCTGACGTGTCGGCGGTGTTCGTGCCGCCGCCGTTCAACGCCGACGCGCTGATGGAAGCCATCGATGCCGGCATCAAAGTGGCGGTCACCATCGCCGACGGCATCCCCGTTCACGACATGGTGCGCCTGCAACGCTTTCGGCTAGGCCGCGACACCGTCATCATCGGCCCGAACAGCCCCGGCATCATCACCCCCGGCGAGTGCAAGGTCGGCATCATGCCCGCCCACATCTACCAGAAGGGCAACGTCGGCATCGTCTCGCGCTCCGGCACCTTGAACTACGAGGCCACCGAGCAAATGGCTGCGCTGGGCTTGGGCATCAGCACCTCGGTGGGCATCGGTGGCGACCCGATCAACGGCACCGACTTTACCACCGTGCTGCAAGCCTTCGAGGCCGACCCGGAAACGGAAATCGTCGTCATGATTGGCGAGATTGGCGGGCCGCAGGAAGTCGCGGCGGCGCGTTGGGCCAAGGCCAACATGAACAAGCCGGTGGTTGGCTTCGTGGCCGGCGTCTCCGCCCCCCCAGGGCGGCGCATGGGCCACGCCGGGGCAATCATCGCCAGCGAGGCCGACACCGCCAGCGCCAAGATGGACGCCATGGAAGCCTTGGGCCTGTACGTCGCCCGCAACCCCGCCCACATCGGCCAGACCGTGCTGCGCGCGATGCGGGAGCGGGGCATCAAGCCTTAAGATCTTCCCCGCCCCATCTCTTGCCCAAGCGCTGTTTGAGCGCCAAACCCGCGCTTGGGCCAGACCTGCACATCCGGCATGCATCGTCGCCAGGGCCGCGTCATCGAGCGCAAGCGCCTGTCGCGGGAGGCTTTGCCCGCTTCTTCGCGAACCGCCAGCCTTGCCGGATCATCATGGAGGTGTTTAGCGGCGGGCGGCGCCTCGTACCTTGCGCACCCTGCTGATCCACGGCGCGAGGGCGGCCCTCAACGCCGCCGCCGTGAAGCTTGCCGTCGGCCAGGATCTGACAGGGTTGAACGAATAAGCACCGAGTTACCCCAGGTTTGTGAGCGAGATATTCGGCAGTCATGGCGCAACAGGTCGTTACCGGTATGGGGAAAAGCCGATAACTCTCCCGGCCCAAAAGCCGCTGGAACGATAGGCACCTAGTGCGCGGAATCCCATGAAGGCTCGGAGGTATGGCCTCCAGCAAGGCCGGATATACGACTGCAACCAATCCTCAAGCGTCCGATTGAAGAGATCCCCCTTGCAAATAGGGAGGGGCCCATATAGGCATGTCAGGCCAAGGAATCAACTGGCATAGGATGCGCGTCAATCGAGTAGCGCGAATGATGCGCTTCGTTCCTCAGCGCATCTTACCGCGTTATTTGCGCCCGACGGGTTGATGGCGTTGTTCGGCTTCGGCATTACTGAAAGGAGCTTTGAATAATGAAGCCGAAGTGAGGAGTCGGATTGCTTGCAATGATCTGCTCCCCAGAGGATTTTTTAATTACATACCCATCAAATATTTTTTCCTGGCCGCTCTGCAAATTGCCATAAACTTTGACTTTCTCACCAATGGAAATATCTAGTTTTCTATTGTCTGACAACTTGGCTCTGACGTAGATTGAGCCGGAATCATCCGTTAAGGTAAATCCACTTTCATTAAGTTGCGTGACATTTCCCTCGATTGTGCTTACCGGCGGCAAAGCCAAATTTTTGATCGGTGTGGTGCCAGCACACCCGCTGACTATTAAAACAACTACAGCCAATAGAGACAGAAAACTGGTTTTCATTGCGATTTCTCCCTTTTTATTGATATGCCTAACGTTTTAGCTAAAGCCGACCGATGAAGCGTAGCGGAACTGGGTCGGCTTGAGCCTAATGTTGGGCATTACTTTAGCATTTGCCAGCGGCTTGTAGTAAGGCATTGCAGCTTGCCTTGTTCGTTTTCCCTATGTCATTTGATCCCTGTGTAAAATCCGTGCACATGGCATCTGCCCCGCTTGCCATACCCCAAGTCATGGCTTTACCTAATCCAGAGGGTTCTAAAATTTCACATTTGAAGGTGGCTCCATCATCAGTTTTAACTGTGTACTGCATTCCGTTATAACCTGCCGGCGCTTCAGTTGCCCCGGAACTTGTAATTTTAAAGTTGCCAATTTCGCGGCCAATAGCCATTGAGATTTTCTTCTCGGCTTTGCCACTTCCTTCAGCAGAAGAGCTGGAAGTGGAAGTATTGTTTGCTGTTGTCGCGCAGCCTGAAAGCAACAATAAGAAAGTTGCCGTAATAAGTTTTTGTGCCATTTGTCATTCTCCGCCGCTCCGAGTTAAAGATATGCAGGGCATAGGAGCGAGAAGATATGCCCAGCGCAAAGTGGAGGGGCGCGCCGCTTTTGGCGC
>CAZOTR010000122.1:0-9470 GCA_964582755.1 uncultured Methylococcaceae bacterium
ACGCGTTCGTGGCGCGCTGGAACAGTGGCGGCCTGCGCTATACTGAAGATGCGGCCGGGGAGGCGGACAATGCTCCTGCTTATCAGATTTAAAAGGGAAAAGCATGAAAATCGGCATACAAACCTGGGGCAGCGACGGCGACATCAACCCCCTGATCGCCTTGGCCGGCGGCTTGGCGGCGGCGGGGCATGAGGTCACTTTGGCCATCACCGCCGCCGAGCGCAAGGACTATCAAAGCTATGCGCGGCGGCTGGGCTTCACCTTGAAACCCGTCGCCTATATCACCCAAGACGACGCGGCGATGACGCGGATGTCGCAGGCCATGCGGAAAATCCCGCAGCCGCTGGCGCAGGCA
This sequence comes from uncultured Methylococcaceae bacterium, assembly GCA_964582755.1. Classification (GTDB taxonomy): domain Bacteria; phylum Pseudomonadota; class Gammaproteobacteria; order Methylococcales; family Methylococcaceae; genus Methylumidiphilus. Next base: position 356 of record CAZOTR010000122.1, read on the forward strand.
CGGTTCATCCTTCAGGAAATGTTTGAGCCGAATGTCGATGCCTTATGGGCTACGGCGCAAGAACTCTGCGCGGAAAACGAGCTGCTGGTCGGCCATTTCGCGCTGCATCCTTTGCAACTGGCGGCGGCGAAGGCGGGCAAACCCTATGCCACGGTCAGCCTCAACCACGGTGCAATCCCTAGCCGTTTCCGCGCCCCGCCGCTGTTGCCGGATTGGGGGGCGTGGCCCAACCTTCTGCTGTGGAAATTGGCCGAGGCGCTGCTCAACCGCATCATGCTGCCCGGCGTCAACCGTTTGCGCGAACGCGAACGCTGGCCGCTTGCCAAGAGTTTCCGCGAGGCCGTCGAATCGCCCTTGTGCAACCTTGTCGCCATCAGCCCCGCCTTCTGCGGCCAGCCCGCCGATTGGGGCGCGAACCAGCAAGTGTGCGGCTTCTTCGCCCTGCCGGACACCGCCCGGCCTTGGGAGATGCCGGACAGCCTCCGGCAATTTTTGGAAAACGGCGCAGCGCCGGTTTACCTGACCTTCGGCAGCATGTTGGGCGTGGAGCGCGACCCCGGCCGCATCACCGACACCACCCGGCTGCTGGTGGACGCGGCGAAGGCTTCAGGTTGCCGGGCCATCGTCCAGTCGCGCTGGGACAGCGTGGGGGAGCTTGCCGACGACCCCAAGATTTACCGCATCGGCCCCACGCCGCACAGCCAGATATTTCCCCATTGCGCCGCCGTCGTGCATCACGGCGGGGCCGGCACGACGCAAGCCACCGCGCTGTACGGCAAGCCCCAGGTCATCGTCGCCCACATCGCTGACCAGTATTTTTGGGCCGACGAATTGCGGCGGCTGGGCGTGGCCGGGAAAAGGCTGGACCGCCGCACGGCCACCGCGCAAAGCCTGGGCGCGGCAATCCGCCACACCGTGGATTCGCCCGCGATGGCCGGGCGGGCGCGGCTTTTAGGCGGACAACTCGCCGTCGAGGACGGCGTGGGCAACGCCGTCGCCATCCTTTCCCGCCTTCTTGACGCGCCGGGAGGCCAAGCCCGGTGAATTAGTCTAAGCTTATGGCGGCTAAAACTATAACAACCCACCCTGAGAAGAGAGGACGTAAGCCATGACCGCCTTCATCAACCTTCCCCGCCGCAAATTCCTGCAATACTCCGGCCTAGGGCTGGCCGCGCTGGGCCTGCCCGGCTGGCTGCACGCCATGGAGAAAAAACACCCGAATGTGGCCTCGGCCGATTTCCACCCCGATGTCGAACTGGAGTTGTTTGCGCGGCCCGCCGCCGTGGGCGTGTTGCCGGGCACCTTGACCAACACCCAAAAATATTTCGGCAAGCTGCTCAAAGGCCCGGCCAATACCCTCGCCGAAATCCCCGGCAGCTATTTGGGGCCGGTGCTGCGTTTCCAGAAAGGCCAGAAAGTGCGTATCCATTTCCGCAACGAACTGGACGAGCCTTGCATCACCCATTGGCACGGGATGCACGTCCCGCATCTGGCCGACGGCCATCCGATGTACGCCATCGACAAGGGCGAGACCTGGGTTTACGAGTTCGAGGTGATGAACCGCGCCGGCACCTATTTCTACCATCCGCACACCCACGGCGTGACCGGCAAGCAGGTTTACATGGGGCTGTCCGGGATGATTCTGGTCGAGGACGAGGACGAAAAGAAGCTGGGCCTGCCCGCGGGCGAATATGAGATTCCCATCGCCATCCAAGACCGCAGCTTCGACGCCGACAACCAATTGGTTTATGTGACCCACAACATGCAGAAGATGATGGGCTTCCACGGCGACCGCATCCTGGTCAACGGCAAGCCGGATTTTGAATTGCAAGTCGAAAGCCGCGCCTACCGCCTACGCGTCGCCAACGCCTCCAACTCGCGCATTTACAAGCTGGCCTGGGACGACGGCACCCCGCTCACCGTCATCGGCGTGGACGGCGGGTTGCTGGAAGCGCCGGTCAACAAACCCTATGTGATGATGGGGCCGGGCGAGCGCATCGACGTGTGGGCGGATTTCTCGGGCCGCGCCGTGGGTAGCGAACTGGTCATGCGCAGCAAGCCGTTTTCCGGCGCCTTGCCGGCCATGCACGAGCGGATGATGGGGATGATGGGCCATGGCGGCGGCGACAAACCCGGCGCGGACGCGAAGCAAGACGGCATGGATCACGGCAAGGGCGGCGGCATGGGCATGGGCATGATGGGCGGAGGCATGGGCATGATGCCCGGCATGAAGCTGCCGCAGGGCAGTGACTATCCGATCTTCAAGGTCCGCGTCACCCGCAAAGCCAGCGACAGCCCCAAGCTGCCGGAAAAGCTCTGCACGATCCAACGCTATGCCGTCAAAGACACCGCCAACGCCGGCAAGCCCATTCCCATCGGCATTTCCGAAGGCATGATGTCTATGTTGCTCAACGGCAGGCCGTACAAGATGGACGATGTGCAGGAATTTGAAAAGATCAAGGTCAACACCGTGCAGTGCTTGGAAATCTTCCACGACCACGCCATGCCCGGCGGCGCGGCGGCGGGCGGACATGGCGGAGAAGGCGGGCAAAAGCCGGGAGACGGCGGCATGGACCACGGCCAGGGCGGCGCTGCCGGCAAAGACGGCGGCGGCATGGGCATGATGGGCCGGGGCATGGGTGGCATGGGCATGATGGGCGGCATGATGGGCCATGGCGAAATGCGGCAGGAGCAAAAAGGCGAGGCAAAAGGCGAGATGGACCACGGCCAGGGTGGCGGCGGCATGGGCATGATGGGCGGCATGGGCGGCGGGATGATGGGCGCGGGCATGATGTCCATGACCCATCCGATCCACATCCACGGCCAGCAATTCCAGATCCTAGGCCGCAGCCTGGACATGAAAGAAGGCGACGGCTACGACACGGTGAAGGACGGCTTCATCGACGCCGGCTGGAAAGACGTGGTCCTGGTCATGCCGGGCGAGCGGGTGCGGATCATCAAGCCCTTCGACAACTACACAGGGCTGTTCATGTATCACTGCCACAACCTCGAACACGAAGACATGGGGATGATGCGGGACTTCCTGGTGGTCTGAGCGCCGGAAAGCGCCGGCAGACGAACCGAAACCGTCGGCCATTGTCTTAAAATTCGGGTGTTTTAGCGTCTTCTAATAAAGCCCAAAACGCCCGCCCACCCTAACAATAATTCTTAAGGAGACCAACATGAGCAAAATTCTCAATGAAGTCCTAGGCGCGAACGCGGAATATGCCGCGAACTTTGGCGAAAAAGGCAAGCTGGCCCTGCCGCCTGCCCGCCGCTTCGCCATTCTCACCTGCATGGATGCCCGCCTGGACCCGGCGAAATATGCCGGCCTGTCCGAAGGCGACGCCCATGTCATCCGCAACGCCGGCGGGCGGGCCAGCGACGACGCCATCCGTTCGCTGGTGATTTCCTACAAATTGCTGGGCACCCAGGAATGGTTCGTCATCCACCACACCAACTGCGGCATGGAGCTGTTCACCAACGACATCATGGCCGGCCTGCTGGAAAGCAGCTTGAAGACCGCCTCCATCGACGCCAGCGGCTGGCACGACTGCGGTGAAGGCCCCGGCTGCGCCGAGGGCAAATACATCAACTGGCTGACCATCAAGGCCCAGGAGGAAAGCGTGCTGGAGGACGTGCTGCGCATCCGCAACCATCCGCTGGTGCCGAAGGAAATTCCGATTTACGGCTACGTCTACGATGTCTATTCCGGCAAGCTGGTCGAGGTGCCGGCGGCGACGGCGGCGGGCAAGGCGGCTTGAAACTTTAAATTTAGCGGACGGCATTCCCTGGCGATAGGGGGGTGCCGTCCGTTTTTCCACAGAGGTGTGCGATGAAACGACTGTTTTTGATTCTGGCGGTGTTCGGCGCGGGGCTTGCCCAGGCCGACGAGGCCATGCCTTCCCGGCAAACCCTGTTGAGCAAGGAGGCCAGCCTGCCCGGCAACCCGATACTCACCAAAGTCATCCGGGTGGAGTTTCCCCCCGGCTACAAAACCCCGACCCACACCCACGAAGGCCAAGGCCCGAGGTATGTCGTCAAAGGCCATTTGAAAATCAGCGACGCGGCCAAAACCCAAGTGTACGGGCCGGGCGAAGTGTTCTGGGAAACCGGCGAGGCGATGACCGTGGAGAATGTCGGCGGCAGCGACGCGGAATTCGTCATCTTTGAGCTGGCCCCCGTGGCCGCCAAATAAGCCGGCATTTGGCGGATGACACCCCCCTTAAGCGTTTGTAGTCCCGCCTTTAGGCGGGGGAGTCCCGCAAAGGACCGGCTAAAGCCGGGACTACAAAAACCTGTTTCTTCGTAAGAAAACCACGCATATTTTCTATGGACCCACAATTCTGGCACGAACGCTGGGAACTCAATGAAATTGGTTTCCACCAGCCCCACGCCCATCCTTGGTTAAGCGAGCATTGGCCCAAGGTTTTCCCAGGAACAGGCCAGGTATTCATTCCCTTGTGCGGCAAGAGTTTGGATATGCTATGGCTGCGCCAGCAAGGACACAGTGTCCTCGGCGTAGAACTCAGCCCGCTGGCCGTTGCCAGCTTTTTTGCCGAACAGTCGCTGCCGGTCGATACCCGCCAGATGGACGGCTTCCAAGCCTCTGCCAGCGACGGCATCGAAATCCTCTGCGGGGATTTTTTTGATTTGCAGGCAAAACACTTGGCGCGGGCGCAAGCGGTCTACGACCGTGCCGCCTTGATTGCCTTGCCGAACGGTTTGCAAGCCCGCTATGCCGCGCATTTGCTGGACATATTGCCGCACCGCCCGCCGATTTTGCTGGTTACGTTGGAGTATGACCCGGCGGAAATGGACGGCCCGCCGTTTTCGACTTCGGGGCAAACCGTGGAGGAGTTGTTTGGCCGGGCTTATCAGATTGAATGCTTGTCCTCCAAGGCGGTGCTGGAGGAAAGCCCAGGCTTGAAAAACCGGGGCTTGAGCAGCTTGACCGAAAACGCCTACCGGCTGGTGGCTTTGGATTAGCGGGAAAGAGCGGCACCGCGCCATCCCTGGCATCTGGCCGCGTGGCGCAGTGTGGATGGGGGCGGGGGTTTCTTTACTCCGCCGCGTCGGCAGGTTTTGCGGCGGCGCTTGCGTTCCAGATAGGGTTGTCGCGGTCGGCGGGATCGAGCTTGCCAATGTCTTCCGGGTAGATGTGCCAAAACGACTTGTCGATGGCGCCTTCCTGGTAGTTCGTATCCTTGCGGTTGTGATGGAACGGGCACCACCAGTTTTCGACCAGCTTCACCAGATAGGCGTGCCATTCAAACAGTCCGACGCTGACCGGGCAATACCAAGTGCAGTTCAATATCCAATAGAGTTTGCTTTGGGTCGGGCTGAGTTTATAGCCCGGCTCCATGGTGATTTGGTTTTTCAAGGTGTAGCGATGGGTGTTGCGGTCCGGGAAAAAAGACTTCAACGGACGGATGTTCTTGGCCCCGACCATTTTCAAATGCACATAGGTGACCCAGGCGCTGAAGAACACAAAAGGCAGGGTCAGGACAGGCACATAAACCAGCAAGACACCGGCCAGTTTGTTTAGCATCGGCCTGTTTTCATAATCATCGCCGATGACGACACGGTCGCCACCCGCGTTGCAGTTTTCACACGCTTTCATTGAATGCATCTCCTCATGGTTGTGGTGGATATTATTATGTCGCGGGACTTCGGGGCGGGGTTTTGGCCCCGGCACGGGCATCCGCGCCCGCCTATTGTACTAAAATCAGCGCCCAGCCTTCCCTAGCCGACGTTTAAAACGTGGGGGGTTCCGTCGCGGCCCGCCCCGGATCAGCTTGCCCGGCTTGGCCAGGGAGATCGCCGCGCATGGACACGGGGCTTGGCCCCGCCCTACAATCGCCCGCGCCAAACGCCATTCCTTTAACCTTCACCGACGAACCATGGCCGAAATCCTAGAAGAAACACCTGTCGCAACCCCTTACGAGCGCTTGGGCGGCGAGGCCGTGCTGCGCCAATTGGTGGCGCGGTTTTACGAGCTGATGAACGAGCTGCCGCAGGCCCGGGGCATCCGCAAAATGCACGCCGCCGATTTGGGCGGGGCGGCGACCAAGTTGTTCAAGTTCCTCTCCGGCTGGCTGGGCGGGCCGGATTTGTTCGTCGAGGAATACGGCCATCCGCGCTTGCGCGCCCGGCATTTCCCTTTCCCCATCGGCGTGGCGGAGCGTGACCAGTGGATGCTTTGCATGGACCGCGCCCTGGACGAGACGCCGATGGACGCGGAACTGCGCGAGTCGCTCCGCCAGGCGTTGACCCAGGTTGCCACGCACATGATTAACCAAGCCTAGCGCCTGCCGCCGACCCCGTCGCGGGCATGGCCCGCTCCGACTGCGGTCGGGCTGGAAGAAAAAGATTGTTTTCAATCCAGCCGCGCAAAGGTGGCTAAACTGAAATTCAACCTAAACAGGACGAGTATATAGTGACGCAAAAGATCGTGCTGGCCAGCAACAACGCCGGGAAAATCCGCGAGATCCAAGCCCTGCTGTCAGGCACCGATGTGGAAATCCTGCCGCAAGCCGCCTTCACCCAGACAGAGGCCGAGGAAACCGGCCTGAGCTTTCTGGAGAACGCCCTCATCAAGGCCCGCCATGCGGCTAGGGTTTCCGGCTTGCCCGCCATCGCCGACGATTCCGGGCTGGAGGTGGATGCCTTGGGCGGCGCGCCGGGTGTGTTTTCCGCCCGTTACGCCGGGGAAGGGGCGGGGGATGCGGCCAACAACGCCAAGTTGCTGCGCGAGTTGGAAGGGGTTGATGACGCCTTGCGCACCGCCCGCTTCCGCTGCGTCATGGTCTATGTGCGCGACGCCTGCGATCCCGAACCGCTGGTCGGCGAAGGCGTCTGGGAAGGCCAGATCTTGCGCGAACTGCGCGGAGACGGCGGCTTCGGCTACGATCCGCTGTTTTTCGTCCCCAGCCAAGGCTGCGCTTCGGCTGAGTTGCCGCCCGAGGCCAAGAACCGCTTGAGCCATCGCGGCGAGGCTTTGCGGGCGTTGGCGGCGCGGATGACATTTGCCGATAAACTGCGATAATTGCCCGCCTATGTTTTCCTAAACCTTTGGCAAACCTTGGGGCAGACGCATGATTGAAGATTTGAAGGGCAGCGAATCCTGGCGGATGTTCCGCATTATCAGTGAATTCACCGAAGGCTTTGACAAACTCGCCGACCTGCGTTGCGGGGTTTCGATCTTTGGCTCGGCCCGCCTCACGCCCGACTCGCCGTATTGGCAGGCGGCGCAGACCATCGCCGAAATCCTCGCCAGCCAGGGGTATTCCATCATCACCGGCGGCGGGCCGGGGGTCATGGAGGCGGCCAACAAGGGCGCTTGGTTGAAAAAGGGCCACTCCGTCGGCCTGAACATCCAACTGCCCCAGGAGCAAAAGCCCAATCCGTACCAGAACATGACGATGGATTTCCGCTATTTTTTCGTCCGCAAGGTGATGTTCATCAAATATTCCATCGGCTATGTGTGCCTGCCGGGCGGGTTTGGCACTTTGGACGAATTCTTCGAGGCTCTGACTTTGATGCAGACGCACAAGACCCATCCGATGCCGCTGGTCCTGTTTGGCAGCGAGTATTGGTCCGGCTTGCTGGATTGGATCAAAAACACCCTCCTGGCCCAGCAATTGGTCGATGCGGACGAGGTGGAGTACATCTCCATCACTGACGACCCCTTGGAAGTGGTCGCCATCCTGAACCGCCACCGCGAGTGGAAGCTGCGCAAAATCGCCGAAGCCGAAGCCGCGTCTCTCAATTGCAAGCCCCCAAGCCCATGATTTTAAGGGCTTCAAGGAATAACCAGCCGCCAAGCCAGCCATGCCCATCATCGATCCTTTAACCTATATCAAAACCGTCCTCGCCAAGGAATTTGCGGCGCGTCCCCAATCCCCAACCAAATCCGAACCGCCTTCCTTGGCCATCACCCTGTCCCGCGACTACGGGGCGGAAGGGGAGGCGGTCGCCCAGGGGCTGGCCTTGGCCTTGAAGCTGCCGGTGTACGACCAGGAGATCCTCGACCGCGTGGCCGCGAGCGCCAAGACCGACAAGTTCCGCTTTGAGGCCCACGACGAGCAACCCAGCGCCGGCCTGAGCGCGTTCGTGTACGGCCTGGTCTCGGGCAACCCCGCCACTTTGCGCGACTACCGCCGCCATCTTTGCGAGGCGGTGCTGGACATCGCCCGCCAGGATTGCATCATCGTTGGCCGTGGCGCGCACTTGATCCTGGCCGGCCGGCGGCAGGTGTTCCGCGTCCGCGTGGTCGGCAGCCAGGCTGTCTGCGCGCGTCGCGTCGCGCTGGAATTCAATCTTCCGCCTGCCGAGGCCGGGCGCAAGGTGGCCGAGGTCAATGCCAAACGGCACAAGGCGGTGGACGATTTGTTCCGTGGCAGCATCGAGCGTTGCTCGCTGGAACACGCCGATTTGTTCGATTTGGTCATCAACACCGACCATATCCCCGTCGCCGCCGCCGTGGATCTCATCCTGCTGGCCTTGCGGGAAACCGGCCAGATCCGCGAGGTGCCGCCGTGGAAGGCGTGAGCCAGCAAGGGCGGCGCACCTTGCAAGTGGACATTGCCGATGTCGGCCAGCAGATTTACTCGGGCGTTTGCGTCAGCCTGGTCGCCCCCGCCGCTTTCGGCGAGGTGTGCATCCTGCCGCGCCACGCGCCTTTCCTCAGCAAGCTGGTGCCGGGCGAAATCCGTTTGCAAACCGGCGAGGACGAACGCTTGGTTTATTATGTTTCGGGTGGCTATCTGGAAGTGGTGAATTCCACCGCGACCGTGCTGGCCGACCGCCTATTGCGATCCGAAGAAATCGACCGCGAGGCCGCGCTGGCGGCCAAGGCCGAGGCCGAACGCACACTCAAAACCAGCCCCATCGACAGCGAGCGCGACCTCGCCAAACTGGAGCTGGTCAAGGCCATCGCCCAATTGCGGGTGCTGGAACACATTGACACGATCAAACTGCGCAAGCACCGCCGTTAGCCGCCCGGCAAGCGTCTAACGCCAACCACCTCAGCCATTGACCGATATGGGATTATCACTAAACAGCGTCGTGCCATGGGGGCGGTCCTTTGAAGAATATGCCTTCATGTTTTCCT
>CAZOTR010000122.1:9570-13188 GCA_964582755.1 uncultured Methylococcaceae bacterium
AACAGCGTCGTGCCATGGGGGCGGTCCTTTGAAGAATATGCCTTCATGTTTTCCTTGACGGAAGCCGAACTGAATCTTCGCCTGCTAGGCTGCGGCGACGGCCCGGCCAGTTTCAACGCCGAAGTATTCAAGCGCGGCGGCGACATCGTGTCGGTCGATCCGCTGTACGCCTTCAGCGCCGGACAGATAAGGCAGCGCATCGCCGAAACCTATCCCACGGTGATCGGCCAAGTGCGCGACAATCAAAACGACTTTGTCTGGGAGATGATTCCCTCCGTCGAAGCGCTAGGGAGTATCCGCATGGCGGCGATGGATACGTTCCTGGCGGATTATCAGCAGGGCAAGCGGGAAGGACGGTATGTCGCGGGGGAACTGCCGTCGCTGCCCTTTGCCGGCCGGCAATTTGACCTAGCCTTGTGTTCGCATTTTCTATTTTTGTACAGCGCCCATTTCTCCGCCGAGTTTCATCTACAGGCTATCTTGGAAATGTTGCGCGTGGCCAAGGAAATCCGGGTGTTTCCATTGCTGGCCTTGGACGGGCAGCGTTCCCCGCATCTGGATGAGGTCATCGACACACTGGCCGGGCGCGGCTTTAACGCTGAGATTGCGCCAAGCCAGTATGAATTTCAGCGGGGCGGCAACCACATGCTAAGAGTCAAGCCTGCCGCGCCACGCATTTATAACGATTCAACGACTCGTAACTGAAAAAGGTAATCACATGAACAAGAAATACGTTTTCTCATTCCTTGAAGGTGACGGCAAGAATAAACACCTGCTGGGCGGCAAGGGCGCCAACCTGTGCGAGATGACCCAGTTCGGCCTCAACGTGCCGCCAGGGTTCGTCATCACCACCGAGGCCTGCCTGGAATTCCAGGATCGCGACCTGTTGCCAGCCTCCCTGATGGAGGAGGTCTCGGGCCATGTGCAGTTCCTGGAGGACGAGACCGGCAAGAATTTCGGCGGCGCGGAAAACCCGCTGCTGGTGTCGGTGCGCTCCGGCTCGGCGATGTCCATGCCCGGCATGATGGACACCATCTTGAACCTGGGCCTGAACGCGACGACGCTGCCGGGGCTGATCGCGCAGACCCAAAACGAGCGCTTCGGCTACGACGCCTACCGCCGCTTCATCCAACTGTTTGGCACAGTCGCGCTCAACGTGCCCCACGAGTTGTTCAATGAGCAGTTCGACGAAGTGAAGCGCCAGGCCGGCGTCAAGGCCGACATCGGCCTGAACGCCGAACACTTGAAGGACGCCAGCGAGCGCTTCCTGAAAGTCGTCCGCCAGCACACCGGCAGGCCGTTCCCGGAAGACGTGTACGAGCAACTGGAAATCGCCATCAAGGCGGTGTTCAAATCCTGGATGGGCAAGCGGGCGGTGGACTACCGGCGCGAATTCAACATCACCCCCGACAAGGCCAACGGCACCGCCGTCAATGTCGTGACGATGGTGTTCGGCAACCTTGGCAACGACTGCGCCACCGGCGTGGGTTTCACCCGCAACCCGGCGACCGGTGCCAACGAAATGTACGGCGAATACCTAGTCAACGCCCAGGGCGAGGACGTGGTGGCCGGCATCCGCACCCCCAAGCCGGTGCAGGAGTTAGCAAACGAGATGCCCGACCTCTACCGCCAGTTGGTGGAGCTGCGCAACAAGCTGGAGGAGCACTACCAGGAAGTCCAGGACTACGAATACACCATCGAAAGGGGCGTGTTGTACTGCCTGCAAACCCGCAACGGCAAGATGAACGCCACATCGATGGTGCGCACCTCGGTGGAAATGTTCAATGAAGGCTTGATCGGCAAGGAAAAGGCGTTGCTGCGCGTCAACCCCAACGATCTGGAGCAGTTGCTGCACCCGACCCTGGACCCCAAGCACGGCGAGCTGCCCTTGGCGCAAGGCTTGCCCGCCTCCCCCGGCGCGGCCAGCGGCATGATCGTGTTTGAGGCCGACACCGCCGAGGCCAAGGGCCGGGCAGGCGAGAAAGTCATCCTCGTCCGCGAGGAGACCAAACCCGAAGACATCCATGGCTTCTTCGCCGCACAAGGCATCCTCACCAGCCGGGGCGGCAAGACCTCCCACGCCGCCGTGGTGGCGCGTGGTATGGGCAAGGCTTGCGTCGCCGGGGCCGAAGGCATCAAGGTGGACACCCGCGCCCGCCAGGCGACGGTGGGCGAGATCACCCTGCGCGAGGGCGACATCATCACCATCGACGGCGGCACCGGCAATGTCTACCTGGGCGAAATCCCCACCATCGACCCGGTGTTCTCCGAAGAATTGAAGACCCTGCTGGGCTGGGCCGACGGCATCGCCCGCCTGAAAGTCATGGCCAACGCCGACACCCCCGCCGCCGCCAAGGTCGCCGTGGAGTACGGCGCGCAAGGCATCGGCCTGTGCCGCACCGAGCGCATGTTCAACGCCACCGACCGCCTGCCCATCGTCGTGGACATGATCCTCGCCCGCAACGTTGAGGAACGCAAGGAAGCCTTGGACCGGTTGTTGCCGATCCAGCGCAAGGATTTCAAGGAAATCTTCATTGCGATGTCCCCGCGCCCGGTGACGGTGCGCCTGCTCGACCCGCCGATGCACGAATTCCTCCCCGGCGAATTGCAGTTGATGGACGAGATCAACGCCATCGAGCATTACCGCCTGATCGTCAAAGGCCACATCGCCGCCGGCGGCGTGTTGAACCGGCCTTTGTTGGGCGGCGACTTGACGCCGGAGGAACTCGACGCCGCGCTGACCAAGAAAGAGCGGATGTTGCGCAAGGTGCGCGAGTTGTACGAGGTCAACCCCATGCTCGGCCATCGCGGTGTGCGCCTGGGCATCACCTACCCGGAAATCTACGAGATGCAGATTCGCGGCGTGTTGGAGGCCACCGCCGAATGCCAGAAGGAAGGCGTGGAAGTCCACCCGGAAATCATGGTGCCCCAGGTCATTACCTCCAATGAGTTGAAGCTGGTCAAGACCTGGGTGGACCGCATCACCGGGGAAGTCGAAGCCCAGCACGGGGTCAAGCTGGCCGTCAAGTTCGGCAGCATGGTCGAAACCGTCCGCGCCTGCACCCGCGCCAGCGAGCTGGCGAAGATCGCCGAGTTCTTCTCCTTCGGCACCAACGACCTGACGCAGGCGACGTTCTCGTTCTCCCGCGAGGACGCCGAAAACAAATTCCTGCCGCTGTACAATGAATCCGGCATCCTCAAGGACAATCCCTTCGACGTGCTGGATGTCAACGGCGTCGGCGTGTTGATGGAAATGACCGTGCGCAACGGCCGGCAAACCTTGCCGGATCTCAAGGTCGGCATCTGCGGCGAGGCCGGCGGCCACCCCGAGTCCATCCACTTCTGCCACCAGATCGGCCTCAGCTACGTCTCCTGCTCCGCCCCGCGTGTGCCGGTGGCGAGGCTGGCGGCGGCGCATGCCAAGTTGTTGGAGAAATAAACGCTGTAGGTTGAATTACCGTCTTTTTGGCAACCCAACATGACCCGTGATTTGTTGGGTTGCGATAGAGCCGCAACCCAACCTACGTTGCTGGATTCCCACGCAGCGTGTCACTGCCATTAACTTAAGCGGGGCAGCCAGGGCGAAGCCGCGTAGCGGCATTTGAGGGTAGCCGGGGG
>CAZOTR010000123.1:0-1752 GCA_964582755.1 uncultured Methylococcaceae bacterium
CCCTCCTTAGGCTCGGACATGGACGAGGGGACGCTGAACGAATGGCGGGTGAAGCCCGGCGACACGGTGAAGCGCGGCCAAGTGGTCGCCATCGTGGAGACCTCGAAGGCGGCGGTGGATGTGGAAATCTGGCAGGACGGCACGGTGCAGGAACTGAAAGTGCCGGTCGGCGAGAAAGTGCCGGTGGGGACCGTGCTGGCAACCTTGTTGGAACCCGGCGAATCCGCCCAAGCTGCGGCCCCCGCCACGCAGCCGAAGCCCCGCCGTCCGGTTTCCCCTGCCGCCCGCAAGGAGGCGGAAACACTGGGCGTGGACATCGCGCAACTCGCAGGCACAGGCCCGGACGGCGCGGTCACGCTGGACGATGTGCGCCGCGCCGCTAAAAGCACGGCAACCGAGGCCAAGCCTGCCGACAAGACGGCGGAAATGCGCAAGGCCATCGCCGCCGCGATGAGCCGCTCCAAGCGCGAAATCCCGCATTACTACCTCAGCGAAACCGTGCCCATGGAAAAAGCCGGGGCTTGGCTGGCGGAACAGAACGCCGGACGGCCCGTGACCGAGCGCCTGCTGATGGCGGTGCTGCAATTGAAAGCCGTGGCCTTGGCGACGAAGAAATTCCCGGAGATGAACGGCTTCTGGCAAGACGGCGGCTTCAAGCCTATTTCCTCGGCCCATCTCGGCGTCGCCATTTCGCTGCGCCAAGGCGGGCTGATCGCCCCGGCGATCCACGATGTAAGCGAAAAAACGCTGGAACAGATCATGGCTGATTTGGCCGACTTGGTGAAGCGGACGCGGGCCGGTTCTTTGCGCAGCTCGGAAATGTCCGACCCGACGCTGACCGTGACCAATTTGGGCGAACAAGGCGTGGAGGCGGTGTACGGCGTGATCTACCCGCCGCAGGTGGCGCTGGTGGGATTCGGCAAGATTATGCAACGCCCTTGGGTGAAAGACGGACAGGTCCGTGCCATGAGCCTAGTCACCGCCAGCCTCGCGGCGGACCACCGCGTCAGCGACGGCCACCGGGGCGCGTTGTTTTTGGCCGAGATCCACGAACTATTGCAACACCCCGAACAACTTTGAACCGGAGCCTGACATGACCCCCGAAGAAATCCGCGCAATCGCCGTCGCCACGCTGCAAAGCATCGCCCCCGAAGTCGAAGGCGATGAATTGATGGGCAACAAGCCCTTGCGCAACCAAGTGGATCTGGACTCGATGGACTGGCTGAATTTCCTGATTGGCCTGCACCAAAAGCTAAAGGTGGACATTCCCGAAACCGATTATGCCAAGCTGGTGACTCTGGACGATGTCGTCCAGTATTTGCTGGAACGCCTGCCGGCATGAGCGATATGGATTGGCAGCGCTCGTAGGAGCGCCCCATGGGCGCGACGTATTCCGCGCCCACCCGCCGGTTGGTCGTCGCGGGCGCGGCCCGTTCCTACGGCAAAACCGATAGGCGGTGAGGGTTGCCATAAAAGTGTTGCAAACCGAGAAAGACCGTGCTAAGTTCAGCATCAAAGCAACTGTCTGTTGCTTGCAAACAACGGATTGCCCTTGGATATTTTGCAGAGAACAATTATGAAAATGGTATCCGAAACGGCGCTGAAAGACCGCATGTCCGATTACTTCCGCGAAGTGGAGGCGACGGGCGAAGAATTGGCGGTCACCAAAGACGGGCAACTTGTGCTCAAAATCATCTCCTACCAACGCCATGCCGGCGAGCTTGACGTGTCTGCGCAGAATCGCGGCATGGG
>CAZOTR010000123.1:1852-3170 GCA_964582755.1 uncultured Methylococcaceae bacterium
CGGCCTGTTCGCGGATCGCCCCGTAAATCTTTTGGTCCAGAGAGGCTTTCGCGCCGCCGCTTTTTTCGACTTCCTGCTTGAGATGTTCGGAGCGCTGGGCGGCCAGCGCGTCGATTTCCTTCCGCAATTCATCGCGCTGTTTGGCGGTTTCCTCGACCACAGTCTTCTGCTCCGCCGGGGCTAGGCTTTGCAGGGTGGCAGGCAGGTTTTCCTTGGCGATCTTGGACAGGTCCACCCGGCCCTTGCTGACATCTTCGACCAGATCCTTATCGCCCAAGCGGTTGGCCGCGCCGCTGGGGGTGGCGTTGAAGCTGGCGCGGCGGGCGCGGGATTCCACGGAAGCCTCGGCATTCAGCTTTTCGGTGGCGTCTTGCTTGGCCTGCTGCTTGGCTTTTTCCTCGGCGCTGCCATAGGACAAACGGGTCTTGTCTAGCTTGGCGGACAGTTCTGCCAGCTTCTTGTCGTAGGGCGTCGCCACCGCCACGGCGTCGCCGCCTTGGCCCACCTGGAAATAGCTGCCGCTGCCTAGCTGGGCGATGCGCTGCCATTCCGTCTTGGTATCGGGCGCGCCGCCGCACTGGATGGCGTTGACCACGATGCCGCGCTGCTTGGCGGCTTGCAGGCTTTCGGTGTATTTCACATCGTCCTGATAATCCATGTGCGGCGGGGCGTCGCCCACCAGGAACACCACTTTGTAGGCGCTGGAGTCTTGGCTCCAGGAAATTTTGTGGATGGCGTCATACACGGCGGCATTGACGCTTTCCGGCCCGTCGCCGCCGCCATCCGCCTTGAAATCCATGAGGGTGGCGTAAACGCTATCCAAGTCTGCGGACAAATCCACCACGCGGGTGACATAGGCGTCGCCGCGGTCGCGGTAGGCCACCAGCCCCATGCGGATCTCCGGGGCGGGCTGGGCTTGGGCCATGCTGCTGGCGATGGACCAGATTTTCTCCTTCGCCGCCTGGATCAAGCCGCCCATACTGCCGGTGGTGTCGAGCACGAAGACGACATCAATTTTGGGCCGCGGGTTGGGATTCGCCGTGGCCGTTTGTTGGGTGGGCGGCGGGTTGGTTACCGCCGCGATAGTCTGCAAGTCCGGGTACAGCCACACGGTGGCGAGGGTGAAGACAAACAAGGCGATGGACAGGAGTTTGGTTTTCATGGCGGTTCTCCGAAATCAATGCAGGGATGACAGACGGCGCAATGCGGCCTCGGCGGCGCGGTGGGCCTGTTGGAAAGCGTCTTCGGCGGGGCTGTCGGCGGACAATCCGGGCTGGCGCGTCCAGGCCGGAATGGCGGTGAACAGGGCTTGAACCAG
>CAZOTR010000123.1:3270-9056 GCA_964582755.1 uncultured Methylococcaceae bacterium
GGCGCGTTCGGTTTCCAGCTTGCGTTTGACCAGCCCCCGCGCCAGCGCCTCCTCGCCCGAGGTGAAGCACAGGTCCATCTCCTCCTCCAAAGAGCGCAAAGACGCCTGGAGTTCGGCTTCATGGGCGGCGAGGGATTCGCGTTGGCGTTGCAGGGCGTGGGCCAGCCGCCCGTCTTGGCCCAAGGCTTCCTCCATCTCGCGTATGGCCTGGCGCAGCAGCGCCTCGGGTTCTTCGATGCGGTCCAGCACCGCGTGTAAATCGGCGCGGAACAATCGGCTCATGCGTGTAATCAGGGTCATGTCACTGTCCTCCTCGTGGGTTCGTGTGGAGGCAGTCTAGGCAGGATGGGCGGGGAACTTAAGGCCGGGTTTGGTAAATGTTGGGGTTTGAAGTTTTACCAAACATTTACCATTCCATCGCGCCAAAAAGGGATAACATCGCTCAAAGCGATGTTACCGTAGGAGCGGGCCATGCCCGCGACAAAGCCGACGGCAGGTGGGGAACCCGTCGCGCCCACGGGGCGCTCCTACTGAAACCTGACAGATGAACCCCAAGCCCCCAGCGATGTTATCCCTAATGGCTTGCTGCTAAGATTTGGAAACTATGGCCCGCAAACTCCGCCTACTCATCATCGAAGACGAACCCGCCATCCGCATGGGGCTGGTGGATGTGTTCGTCTATCACGGCTATGAGGTGGAGGCGGCGGCGGACGGGCGGGAAGGCTTGCGCAAGGCGTTGGACGGAAACTTCGACCTCGCCCTGCTCGACATCATGCTGCCCGGCCTCAACGGCTTCGATGTCTGCGAGCAGATCCGCAAGGCCGGGCGGGAACTTGCCATCATCATGCTCACCGCCAAATCCGGCGACGAGGACGTCATCAATGGCCTGTCCCTGGGAGCCGACGACTATGTGGCGAAGCCCTTTTCCGTGGCGCAACTGGTGCTGCGGGTGCAGGCGGTGCTGCGCCGCACCCAGGCGGGCGCGGACCCGGTGCCCGTCATCACGCTGGGCGATGAAGTCAGCATCGACACCCGCAACCTCGCCGGCGTCAGGAACGGGCAAGCCCTCGTTTTCACCCGCCGGGAGATCGAAATCCTGCAATATCTCAAAGCCAACGGCGACCATCCGGTTTCACGCGAAGAACTGCTCGCCAAGGTGTGGGGCTACGCCCGCCCCATGGACATGGAAACCCGCACCGTGGACATCCACATCGCCAAGCTGCGCCGCAAGATCGAGCCGGAACCGGGCGAGCCGCGCTATCTGGTGACGGTGCGCGGCGCCGGCTACCGCTTGCTGGCGGAGTAAGCCGCTTGGCCGCCGCGCTGAAAGGCATGGACCGCAAACGGCTGCGGCTGCTGCTGGGCCTGTTTTTTCTCGCCCTTAGCCTGCCGACGGCGGTCCTGGTCCGCCAAGCCTATGCGCAGTTGAAGTGGGAATCCTTCCAGCAACACCGGGTGTTGGCGGAGGAAATGGCGGCGCGCATTGACCACCGCCTGCAAGCCCTGATCGACACCGAAGAGGCGCGTTCGTTTTCCGACTATGGCTTCCTAGTGGTGGCCGGCGACCCGGCGGCAAATTTCGTGCAACGTTCGCCGCTATCCGAATTCCCGCTGAAATCCGCCCTCCCCGGTTTGGTCGGCTATTTCCAAGTGGACGCGCAAGGCGTGTTCAGCTCGCCCTTGCTGCCGCAGCAAAAAGAACATGTCGGCGCTTATGGCATCGCCGGGCAGGAGCTAAACCTGCGGCTGGCCGCGCAAAGCCAAATCCTGGACATCCTCAGCCGCAACCGGCTGGTGCGGGAACACAATGGTGACTTGCCTAGAGCGCCCTCCCCCGCCCAGGCTTCGCCCGCCGCGGCAAGAAGCAAGGAAGCCAACGCCTCCTATGAGGAAGATTCCCTGCCGGCCCTGGCTTCGCGCCGGGATACCGCGCCCGCGCCGCCGTCCAAACAAAAAATCCAATCCCAAGCCGCCTTTGACGCGCTCAGCGGCGCGGGGGCGGAACGCAAGCAAGAGGCCGGACGGCTGGCCGACAAAAAGGCGGACGCCAAAGACGCCGACAACTCCGCCGAAGCCTTGGCCAAAAACTTGGCGGGCAAGCTCGGGCAGACGGAATTCCGGGGAATGCGCAAAGAACGCAGCGCCCTGCCCGAACCGCAGGCCGTCTTGCCAGAACAGACCGCCAAGCCGCAAGCGCCCGCGCAACTTCGCGTCACCACCTTCGAGAGCGAGATCGACCCGTTTGAATTTAGCCGCCTGGACAGCGGGCATTTCGTGCTGTTTCGGAAAGTCTGGCGCGACGGCCAACGTTACATCCAAGGGCTACTGGTCGAATCCCAGCCGTTTGTGCGCAGCCTGATTGAAGCCGAATTCCGCGAGACGGTGCTGGCGAAGATGAGCGATTTGGCGGTGGCTTACCAAGGCGGCGTCCTGGCGAATTTCACCGGGGCCAAGGGGCGGGAATACCTGTCCAGCGAGGGAGAGTTGCGCGGGGATTTGCTGTACCGAGGCCGCTTTTCCGCCCCGCTGGGCGATGTGGAATTGATCTTCACCATCGACCGCCTGCCGCCGGGACCGGGCGGCACGATAGTCGGCTGGCTGGGCGGCATACTGGCCTTGGTGCTGTGCGGCGGGTTTTTGCTGATGTACCGCCTAGGCATCCGCCAACTGGATCTGGCCCGCCAGCAACAGGATTTTATTTCCGCCGTCAGCCACGAATTGAAAACCCCGCTGACCTCCATCCGCATGTATGGGGAAATGCTGCGCGAAGGCTGGGTGGCGGAGGAAAAAAAAACCAGTTACTACGAATTCATCCACAGCGAAAGCGAAAGGCTGTCCCGCCTCATCAACAACGTGCTGCAATTGGCGCGGATGACCCGCAACACCCTGCAAATCAAGCTCAAGCCTGTGACCGTGGCCGAATTGCTGGACGGCATCCGCTCCAAAGTCTCCTCGCAAGTGGAACGCGGCGGGTTTCAATTGAATATCCAATGCGACGCGGAAACCGGCTTGCTGCGTGTGATGGTGGATGAGGATTGCTTCGCGCAAATCATCATCAACTTGGTGGACAACGCGCTGAAATTCTCCGCCAAATCGCCCAGCCGCATCATTGACATCCACTGCCAAGCCCGGCGTGACAAAACCTTGGTGTTCAGTGTGCGCGATTACGGCCCCGGCATCCCGAAAAACCAGATGAAACGGATATTCGGCCTGTTTTACCGGCTGGAAAACGAATCCACCCGCGAGACCACAGGCACCGGCATAGGCTTGGCCCTAGTCCACCAATTGGCCTTGGCCATGCAAGGGACCGTGGAGCTGGTCAACCGCTCGCCGGGGGCGGAATTTCGCGTGATATTCAAAGCCGTCAAGCTTTGAGATTGCCGAGATTATTTCGATGTGGGTTCAATTGGTTGAATTGTAGGAGCGGGCCATGCCCGCGATCTTGGGCCTCACCTATTGCCCGAAGCTTTTCGCGGCCATGGGCCGCTCCTACGGAAAATATAAATAAATTAAACCCATCTCCTCTTTTGGCCCACCCACCGATTTTACGGCGGCTTAAACCACCATGAAACGTCAAGCCTCAAGCACAAGGGAAGCTTTCTTCATGCAATTGCCTTAGGTTTACAGGGCATCCACTAGATAGAATAAGGAGATGGCTTGCCGGGTGGCGAAAATAGTATTGACTGTTGACAAGATCTCAGGAAAGCCTGAATATTGTTTTCAATGGACTGCCTTGGTTTTGGAGGCGGGTTCAATTGATTGAAATGTAGGAACGGGCCATGCCCGCGATCTTGGGCCTCCCCATTGCCCGAAGCTTTTCGCGGCCATGGGCCGCTCCTACGGAAAATATCCATAAATCAATCAAACCCACCTCCTTGGTTTTTTCCAATCCCATTTAGACACACGAGGATTTTTATGCGCTTGAAATATGCACTCGCCGCCACCGTCATTGCCTTGTTTTCCGCAACTGGCGCACAGGCCACCATCATCACCAAAACCTACACAGCCCATGTGGTCAACGCTCCGTACAGCGGGACGACCGGCATCGGCAGCTTCACCTATGACGACAGCATTTTGGACGGAGGTGGCAATGGCATCGCCTCGACGGGGAACGGCCTGACGCTGACATTCACCTTGTTCGGCCAGACGTTCATCCAATCCGACGACACAGATTTCCCGGACTATCCGCAGCTCACAATCGTCAACTTCACCCCGACGCTACTGGATTTCCAAGTTTGGGAACATGGGGCGAACCCGGTGCCGATCAACCAGCCGGGCGTGGAGGCCTTCTATACGGTCAGTGTGCTGACGGCAGGCTCGACCACCGACTTTGACCACGACATCAATGTCGATGTCGTTCCCGAACCGGCAACGTCCGCGCTGTTCGGCATCGGCCTAGCCGCGTTCTTCCGCTCAGCACGCCGCCAGCGCGGCTGAGACATCCCGCTTTCCCACTTCCAATTAACAACAGCCCCGCCTGGGGATCGCAAGGCGGGGCCATCATGCCTATACGGCATTCCGTCGGGAAGCACACCCGCGGACTCGCCCATTTAAGCGACAGCCGTCAACCCCACAACGCCCGCGCCGGCGGATAGACTTGGCTGCCCTCAAAACGCAGGCCCGGCTCGCGGTCTTTGTCCAGCAACAAAGGGCCGTCGAGATCGACATACGCCGCGCCTTGCGCCAGCAAAAACGCCGGGGCCATCGCCAGCGAAGTCGCCACCATGCAGCCGGCCATGATGGCGTAGCCCTGTGCCTCGGCCAAGGCTTTCATCGCCAGGGCTTCGGTCAGGCCGCCGGTTTTGTCCAGCTTGATATTCACCACATCGTAAAAACCGGCCAAAGCCTTGAGGCTGTCGGCGGCATGGCAGGATTCGTCGGCGCAGACCGGGACGGACCGGGGCAGTCCGGCCAAGGCTTGGTCGGCGCCCGCCGGGAAGGGCTGCTCCAGCAGTTCCACGCCCAGCCGGGCCAGTTCCGGGGCCAGGGCCAGGTAATCGTCGCGACTCCAGGCTTCGTTGGCATCGACGACCAGCCGGGATTGCGGCGCGTGGGTGCGCACGGCGGCAACCCGCTGCAAATCGCCCGCGCCGGCCAGCTTCAATTTCAGTAAGGGCCGGCCGGCTTGTTTCGCAGCCTCCGCCGCCAGCCTGTCCGGGGTATCCACGCTGAGGGTGTAGGCCGTGGCCAAGCGTTGCGGCGGTGGCAGGCCGGCCAGTTGCCAGACCGGCCGGCCCGTTTGCTTGGCCTCCAGATCCCACAAGGCGCAGTCCACGGCATTGCGCGCCGCGCCGGGCGGCAATGCCGATTGCAAATCTTCCCGCCCCATGCCCGCTTGCAAGGCGGGCCGGATGGACTCGATGGCGGCGATGACGCTTGCGGGGGTTTCGCCGTAGCGGAGATAGGGACGGCATTCGCCGCGCCCGGCGGCTTGCCCTTCGCGGATTTCGGCTACGACCACGGCGACCTCGGTGTAGCTGCCACGGGCGATGCGGAACACCCCGCGCAGCGGCCAGGACTCCTGGCATACGCCGACCTGCCTCATGGCCAGACCTGGATGAGATCGACCAAGGGCGCCACGCCAGTGCGCACGGCATCCACGCAGGGCAAACCCAGCCGCGCCTCGGTCGTGTGGATCAGGCGCAGAGCTTCGGCCTCGTCAAAAGCGGCGGTGTTCAGGCTGACGCCTAGACAACTGGCCTTGGGATTGGTCAGGCGGGCGGCGGCTTCGTTGGCGGCGATGCACTCCTCAAGACCGGGCAAGGAATAGTCCGGCACCCCGCGCA
>CAZOTR010000123.1:9156-13173 GCA_964582755.1 uncultured Methylococcaceae bacterium
TTGGCGGCGATGCACTCCTCAAGACCGGGCAAGGAATAGTCCGGCACCCCGCGCATATGCGGCCTGCCGGGCGTGTGGCACAGCACCAGCGCGTCCGGCTGCGCGCCGTGCAGCAGCCCCAGGCTGACCCCGGCAAACGACGGATGGAACAGCGAGCCTTGGCCTTCGATCACATCCCAATGGCCGGGCTCGTAGTCGGGACTCAAAGCCTCCACCGCCCCGGAGATGAAATCGGCGACCACCGCGTCTATGCACACGCCCTCCCCCGCGATCAAAATGCCGGTCTGGCCGGTGGCGCGGAAGCGGGCTTTGATGCCCCGTGCTTGCATTGCCTGTTCCAAGGCCAGGGCGGTGTACATCTTGCCGCAGGAGCAATCCGTGCCGACGGTCAGCAAACGCCTGCCGGAACGTTTCCGGCCCGTCCCCACCTCAAATTTTGCCGTGGCATGGCGCACATCGAAGAGCTTGCGGCCCAAACGCCCGGCCAGCTCCGCCAGCCCTGGAATGTCGGCCAGGCGTTCGTGCAAGCCGCTGGCGATGTCCAGGCCCGACTCCAAAGCCAGAACCAATTGCCCGGCCCAAGCGGCGGAGAAATGCCCGCCCCGGTTGGCGACGCCGACGATCAAAGTCTTCGCGCCGCGCTTCACGGCTTGCGCGATGGACAGATCCGGCAAGCCCAGATCCGCGTTACAGCCTTCCAGCCGCAACTGGCCCACGCAATCGGCAGGCCGCCAATGCGCCACGCCGGCGGCGGTCTTCGCGGCCAACGGGTCCGGGGCATCGCCCAAAAACAGCAGATAGGGTTTGTGGATAATCATGGTCGGTCCCGGGAGAAAAGCGTGCGGCCATCATGCGCCAGCCGACGCGGCGTTTCAACCGGGAGTGCCGTTAAATCACAAACTCCGGCCGCTCGCCGAGGATGGCGGGAGACAGCCCTAGGAATGTTATCGCCGCGCTGATGTCCAGACCTTCCGTGGACAGCACCACGCCGGCCCCGTCCACCGGCCCGCCGTCCACGGCGGCTATGCAAATCAAACCGGCGTGGTTGAGCCGCTTGGCAATGGCCGCCGCTTGGGCCTCGTCTCCGTCCAACACCGCGCCCAAATAGCCACAATCGAACAGCCCGCGCTCCAAGCGGTAGGCGAAGTCCACGCGATCCGGCCCGACCAGCCACACGGTGAACGGCTTCTGGCCCAAGCGGGCGGCGCGTTCCTCCGCGCTTACCCGGCGCATTTCCAGCGCTTTTTCCGGCAAGCCGACGATCATGCCCGCGCCGACGGTGGCATTGCTCAGGCGGTCGATGACGATGAACGAGCCGGTGCCTTTGCAGCGCGTGTAAGGGTCAAAGGCGATGGGGGCGCTCAAGGCCAACTCGCACAGGCCGATTTCGTTGAGCTTGAGCTGTCCGGCCTCGTGGTGTTCCAGGGTGTTCACATCCGTGCGGTACTGGATGCGGGCGATGGAGCCGCTGACCGTCTTGGTCGCCTGCTTGAAGTAATACTGCTTGCCGGGAATCAGCGGGGATTCCGCCATCCAGACAATTTGCGCCTGCAAACGGCTGCCTTGCAAAGGCTGGTTGTTGGGCAGCACCAGGATGTCGCCCCGGCTGATGTCGATCTCGTCTTCCAAAGTGAGGGTGACGGCCTGCGGCGGGAAGGCTTGCTCCAGCTCACCGTCGTAGGTGACGATGGCTTTGACCCGGCTAGTCTTGCGCGAGGGCAAGGCCATGACCGTATCGCCTTTGCGCACCACGCCGCCCGCCACCGTGCCGCTAAAACCCCGGAAATCCAGGTTCGGGCGGTTGACCCATTGCACCGGGAAACGGAAGTCGGCGAAATTCTGCGCATGGGCAATCTCAATCGTGTCCAGCAATTCCAGCAAGGGCTGGCCTTGATGCCACGGCATGGCCGCGCTGGCGTTGACCACATTGTCGCCCTTCAACGCGGACAGCGGGATGAAGCGAATCTCGGCATCCGGCAGGCGGGAGGCGAATTTCAGATAATCGCGGCGAATCTGCTGGAACACGCTTTCGCTGTAGCCAACCAAATCCATCTTGTTCACCGCGATGACGAGGTGCTTGATCCCTAGCAGCGAGACGATGAAGCTGTGCCGCTTGGTCTGCGTCTGCACGCCGTAGCGGGCGTCGATGAGGATGATGGCGAGGTCGCAGGTGGACGCGCCGGTCGCCATGTTGCGGGTGTACTGCTCGTGGCCGGGGGTGTCGGCGATGATGAACTTGCGCTTCGCCGTGGAGAAATAGCGGTAGGCCACGTCGATGGTGATGCCCTGCTCGCGCTCGGCCTGCAAGCCGTCCACCAGCAAGGCGAGGTCGATGTCGCCGCCAGTGGTGCCGGACTTGACGCTGTCCTTTTGGATCGCGGCAAGCTGGTCCTCGTAGATCATCTTGGAATCGTGCAGCAAGCGCCCGATCAGCGTGCTTTTGCCGTCGTCCACGCTGCCGCAGGTGAGGAAGCGCAACATCTCCTTGCGCTCGTGCTGGGCCAGATAGGCGTGAATGTCGGTGCCGATGAGTTCGGATTGGTGTGACATCAGAAATACCCTTCTTTCTTCTTCTCTTCCATCGAACCGGCCTGGTCGTGGTCGATCAAACGGCCTTGCCGCTCGGAAGTCTTGGTCAGCAGCATTTCCTGGATAATCTCCGGCAAAGTCGCCGCCTCGGACTCCACCGCGCCGGTCAGCGGGTAGCAACCCAGGGTGCGGAAGCGCACTTTTTCCCAGCGCGGAGTTTCGCCGGGTTTTAAGGGCATCCGTTCGTCGTCCAGCATAATCAGCATCCCGTCGCGCTCCACCACCGGGCGCTCCTTGGCGAAATACAAAGGCACGATGGGGATTTCTTCCAAGTAGATGTATTGCCAAATGTCCAGCTCGGTCCAGTTGGAGAGCGGAAACACGCGGATGCTCTCGCCCTTGTTGATCTTGCCGTTGAACACATTCCACAACTCCGGGCGCTGGTTCTTCGGGTCCCAGCGGTGGTTCCGGTCGCGGAAGGAATAGACGCGCTCCTTGGCGCGGGATTTCTCCTCGTCGCGCCGCGCCCCGCCGAAGGCCGCGTCGAAGCCGTATGTGTCCAAGGCTTGCTTGAGCGCCTCGGTCTTCATGACGTCGGTGTGCTTCTTGCTGCCGTGGGTCAGCGGGCTTATGCCCTGCTTGACGCCTTCCTCGTTGACATGGACGATCAGTTCCAAGCCCAGATTCTGCGTGTGGCGGTCGCGGAACTCGATCATCTCGCGGAACTTCCAGGTCGTGTCCACATGCAGCAGCGGAAACGGTGGCTTGCCAGGGAAAAACGCCTTCATCGCCAGATGCAGCATCACCGCCGAGTCCTTGCCGATGGAATACAGCATCACGGGCCGCTCGAATTCCGCCGCGACTTCGCGGATGATGTGGAGGCTCTCGGCCTCTAATTGCTTGAGGTGGGTTTGTTTATGCTCGTTCATCATGGCTTATCGTGAAACTCACGTCCTTCTCTAACCGCCGCCACGATCCCCAAACGCACGGCAAAATCGCCGAAAGCCTCGCCGTCCAGCCTATCCCGCCCATAACGTTCGATCAGGGGGGTGAGTTCGGCGAGGATCTCGTCTTCGGTCAGGCTTTCGCGGTACAGCTTGTTCAACCGCTCGCCCGTGTGGCCCGCGCCCAGGTAGAGGTTGTAGCGGCCTGCGGATTTGCCCACCAAGGCAATCTCGCCCAGGAAAGGCCGGGCGCAGCCGTTGGGACAGCCGGTGACGCGCAAATGGATGGCCTGCTTGTCCAAGCCCGCCTGTCGCAAGATCGGCTCCAGCCGGTCCAAGAATCCCGGCAAAAACCGCTCGCTCTCCGCCATCGCCAAGCCGCAGGTGGGGAAGGCGACGCAGGACAAGGCCAGCCGGCGCAGCCCGCTCCAATGGTCGGGCAACGGAATCCGGTGTTTTTTAAGCAAGGCGTTGATTTTGGCTTTGTTCGCCGGGCTGGCCTTGGCGATGATGAGGTTCTGGCTGGCGGTGAGGCGGAAATCGC
>CAZOTR010000124.1:0-13101 GCA_964582755.1 uncultured Methylococcaceae bacterium
TGTCGCGGGTTTCCGCGCCGCGCCCCATCAGCGAGTCCAGCGGCAGGGCTTTGCGGACGGCTTCGGCGGACAGATCCGCGTAGGGCAGGTAATACTGCGGCATTTGCGGAAGATCGGCGCCTCCCGACATGGCGGAAAACAAAATCTGGTTGCGTTCGTTGCTTTCCGTCGGACTTTTCGCGGCGACGATTTTCGGCCCTGCCAGGGGCAAGGATTTGAACTCCTCGCGCTTCACCTTCTCCATTTCCCCTTCAGGAATCTCGGCTGCGGTCACCAGGTCGAAGCGGTCGGTGGCGAACACCATATACACGGGCCGCGCCAGGAAGATCGCGTGCAAGCCATAGCCTAGGGCCGACAGTTGCAGCAGGATGATCACCGCCATGTCGAAGCGGAGACTGGGTTTGCCCACTTTCCAGACGATCAGCGTCAACAGCGGGCCTAGGGTCACGTCGACCCCGGTGAGGATGGCGATGAGACCCAGCCCGCCCACGGCGCGGACATAGGTGGGCGGATACCAAGTCAAGGCCAGGATTGCCGCCAGGGTGGAAACCACCAGGGCGCTGACACAGAGATGAATGGCGGAGGCTTTCCAGCGGGACATGGGCGTTATAGTTATATCGGTTGGTTATGGGGGAGAGGGGCGGTCGATCCGCCAAGGCAAGGCCACACCTATTTAACTGAGTTCGGGATAATTTGCCGGATGGGACGAGGCAAAGCCACGCCTGGCCTAGCCTTTGCCTGCCGCCGGAGGTGTCGCCCGCAAGCGGGCGATCAAACCCGCGCAAAACACCGGCCATGCGGGCTACGGCTAATTTTCCTAGCCCGAACCCAGGTTATTTATTTAATCACACTAATGATGCGCGGTGAATATTGTAGGAGTGGGGCTTCAGCCCGCGATTATGCGGCCTAAAGGCCGCTCCTGCGAACCCTTGAGGGATCGCGCAACATCAATCATTGAAAAAAAACCGCCCGCCGGGTTGCCCCGGCGGGCGGTTGCTGAGGGTTCGCCAATCGCCCTGCGTTCCTATACAACTAACGGCACTGGTTCGGCGCGTACTTGGCCGGCAGTTTGCCAGGGGTTAGTGTCGGCAAACCCTGAGCCGCTGCCACGTTATTGGAGTCCGACGCGCAGCCCCAATCGACCGGGCCGGTCGTGTTTGCCGCTATTGCCGCCTTTAACTGCATCGGAACGGCGGTAACCCGGAGGTACGGGGTTAGCACTAGCGTGTTCTGCCCGGTGGCAACACCAATCGAAGCGCCGGTTCCGGCGGCGACTGTGCTGTCGTTGTAGGTAATAACGATTACGCCGTCGCTGCCCGGTCCTGGTGTGGCCCGGATGCTGGTGACGTATTTGCTAGTTGCGCCCTTGCCACCCGCCTGGGCATTGAAAGTGGCAATAGTGGCCGTCAAGTCGAGGTCGGTTGCGATGCTCTGACCTATCTGCAATTGGACATCGTTGGCAAGGTTCAGGCCTTCCGTGATGCGGGCGCGGATCGTGTAGTCTTGATACGCCGGCAGCGCGACCGCCGCCAAAATGCCGATGATCGCCACGACGATCATCAACTCAATCAAGGTAAAACCTTGTGGTCTGTTGCTTTTCATTGCACACACTCCTAAGAGCGAAAACACATGGCCATTCAAAGCGGCCAAGGTAAAGACATCTTGGGAGAGCGCAACCGCGTAGTTTCGAGCGGATGCAAAACCGCCCGCCGGGTTGCCCCGGCGGGCGGTTTTGGGCGTTTCGCCGGGGTTCGCCGACCACCAATAGGGGCGGCACCCGGCGGAGGCACTTTACGCAGGAGGGCAGGTTACGCGGATGCGCTAACCCAGCCTACGCCCCTACCGATTAACGGCAGTTGTTCGGCGCGTATTTGGCTCTCAGCTTACCGGCGGTAATCGTCGGCAAACCTTGGGCCGCTGCCACCGTGTTGGTGTCGGAGGCGCAGCCCCAATCGACCGGACCGGTAATGCCACCCGAAATCGCAGCCTTTAGCTGGGTTATGCCGGCCGCGTTGTTCGCAGCCGCCCGGATGTACGGAGTCAAAACCAACGTGTTCTCGCCGGTTGCGACACCAATCGAAGAACCTTGGTTCGCAGCGACTGTGCTGTCGTTGTAGGTAACAGTGATTTCGCCGGTGCTGCCCGGTCCGTTAGCAACCAGGATGCTGGCGACATATTTACTGGTTGCGCCCTTGCCACCCGCCTGGGCATTGAGCGTGGTAATAGCGGCAGTCAAGTCCGTATCGTTGGTGGAGTTCTGGCCGATCTGCGTTTGAAAATCGTTGGCCAAGTTCAGACCTTCCGAAACGCGCGCGCGGATCGTGTAGTCC
Source organism: uncultured Methylococcaceae bacterium (assembly GCA_964582755.1). Lineage (GTDB taxonomy): Bacteria > Pseudomonadota > Gammaproteobacteria > Methylococcales > Methylococcaceae > Methylumidiphilus. Next base: position 2,331 of record CAZOTR010000124.1, read on the forward strand.
TGATACGCCGGCAGCGCGACGGCTGCCAAAATGCCGATGATCGCCACGACGATCATCAACTCGATCAGGGTAAAGCCTTGTTGTTTGTTGCGGTTCATTGCAAGCACTCCTATGAGTGAAAAGGGTGTGGCCGCCGGAAGCGGCCTAAGTAAAAGCATCTTGGTTGAGCGCGGAACGGGGAACTAAGCCTCACTTCGGCAGTCTTACTGCCCCGCAATTCAATCCGCGCACTGACTATTTAGCATGGATCGCAAAGAATGCAAAGGTAAATTTTCATTGCCGCAATTTGACAAAGAAACCCTTTCAGTTGTCACGAGTTGTCGTATATTGGCGACATTCGGCGTGTGAAGCCGTATCCGAAGCAAGACAGGATTTGCGGGATGGCAAGGCGGCCATTGGCAGGCCCGCCACGCACGGCAAGCGAAATCGCCGTCGCCGCAAAACGACATTGCCTAGCGTTCGGCTATCGGCGTGTACTCATGCAGGTTTTTCCCGGTGTAAACCTGCCGGGGCCGAGCAATCTTCATGCCAGGGTCTTCGATCATTTCCTTCCAGTGGGCGATCCAGCCGGGCAACCGGCCCAAGGCGAACATGACAGTGAACATGTTGGTGGGGATCTTCAAGGCCCTGTAGATAATGCCGGAATAGAAGTCCACGTTGGGGTAGAGCTTGCGCTCGACGAAATAAGGGTCGGTGAGGGCGGCTTCCTCCAAACCCTTGGCGATGTCCAGGATGGGATCGTGGATGCCCAGGTGGTCCAGCACCTTGTCGCAATAGCCTTTTAGAATCTGGGCGCGGGGATCGTAGTTTTTGTACACCCGGTGGCCGAAGCCCATCAGGCGGAACGGGTCTTTGGGGTCTTTGGCCTTGTCGATGTATTTCTGATGGCCGCCGCCGTCGGCTTGGATCGCCTCCAGCATTTCGATCACCGCTTGGTTGGCCCCGCCGTGCAGCGGCCCCCACAGGGCGCAGATGCCGGCGGACAGGGAGGCGAACAGATTTGCCTTGGACGAGCCGACCATCCGCACGGTGGAGGTGGAGCAGTTCTGCTCGTGGTCGGCGTGGACGATGAACAACACGTCCAGGGTCTTGCGGATCAGCTCGTCCGCCACATACTCGCGCATCGGCGTGGTGAACATCATGTGCAGGAAGTTGGACAGGTAATCCAGCTCCGGTTTGGTGTAGACGAACGCCTCGCCCACCGAGCGCTTGTAGGCGAAGGCCGCCAGCACCCGCACCTTGGACAGCAAGCGGGTGATGGTGTCGTCGCGGTCCTCCGCGCTCTGGTCCGCATGCAGAAGCTGCGGGTGGTAGACCGACAAAGAGCCGACCATTGCCGACAAGATCGCCATCGGGTGGGCGTGGCCGGGGTAGGAGGTGAAAAAGCTCTTCATGTCCTCATGGATCAGGGAGTGGTAATGCACCTTGTCCTTGAAGCGGGCGAATTCCTCGGCTGTGGGCAGGTGGCCGTAGATCAGCAGGAAGGAAACCTCCATGAAGGTCGATTTTTCGCACAGTTCGACGATGTCAATGCCGCGATAGCGCAGAATGCCTTGCTCGCCGTCGATGTAGGTGATGGACGACAGGCATGCGCCGGTGTTGCCATACCCAGGGTCCAGGGTGATGCAGCCGGTCTGTTTGCGCAGCAGCGTGATGTCCAAGGCTTGTTCGCCTTCGGTTCCCTCGACGACCGGTATTTCGAAGGTCTTGCCGTCGAGTTGCAGGGTGGCGGTGGTTGACATGTAAGTCTCCGCTTTTCAGGTTCAGCAGGATGGAGGGAGCGTCCGGCCCAGTCGGCACAGGGGCTTGCCAGGCAAGCTGTGCGGCGCACCGAAATATCGCAGGCGGACGGCGTTTGGGGCAAAGATACGGGAATTGCCGCCAAGAATCCAGAAAGGGCGCGCGCGGGCACTCCGCTCACGGGTAAATTATTTGTTCCTTATTTCAAGCACAAATACTTGAAGCACCCGCCAAGGATCGGTTACCCTCAGCATCCATTTTGATAACACGGGCGACTCGGCGCGAGCCGGCCCCCATTGACGGGCGGAACATGGCGGCTCAAATTCTCCTCGGACTGGCGGTTTTCCTGGGATTGCTAATCTTGCTCCGCAGTCTGGCACGGTACTTCCGCGGCCGGTCGCGGAAGTACCCTGCGGGGGGCAAGCTCCCGCTGGACACGGCGCCTGCCATCGGCAAGGAAGACGAAGCCAGCTTGCCGGCCTCGTTGCATCCCGTGTTCAACGAAAACCGCTGCATCGGTTGCGGCGCTTGCATCGCGGCCTGCCCGGAAGGCGATGTCCTCGGCATCGTCGATTTTGAAACCCGGTTGGTCAACCCGTCCCGCTGCCTAGGCCACGGCGCCTGCGCGGCGGCCTGCCCGATGGACGCGATCACCTTGGTGCTGGGCGCGGCGCAGCGCGAGGCGGATATTCCCGGACTCAAACCCACTTTCGCCACCCAAATCCCCGGACTTTACATTGCCGGCGAGCTGGGCGGCATGGGGCTGATCCGCAACGCCATCGAGCAGGGCCGCCAAGCCTTGGAGTCGATCCGCAGGTTAAAGGGCATCGGCGAAGGCGACGGGCTGGACGTGGTGATCGTCGGGGCCGGGCCGGCCGGCCTCAGCGCCTCGCTGGCGGCGATGGGGCACAAGCTGCGCTATGTGACGCTGGAGCAGGGCGGGCCGGGCGATGCGTTGCTGCACTATCCACGGCGGAAAATCGTGCAATCCGCCCCGGCTAAGCTGCCGTTGTACGGCGAGGTCGCGCTGGCCGGCCTGGACAAGGAGGCGTTGCGGCAGCTCTGGCTGGACGTGGTGCGCGACACCGGCGTCAAGATCAACCACCTGGAGCGGGTGGAAAGCATCGCCCGCGACGGCAACGGCTTTGTGGTTGGCACCACCAAAGGCAAATACCAAGCCCGCGCCGTGTTGCTGGCCACAGGACGCGGCGGAACGCCGGAGGCGCTGGGCGTTCCAGGCGAAAACTTGTCCAAGGTCGTCTACCGCTTGGTTGATCCCGTACACTACCGCAAGCGCCGCGTCCTCGTGGTGGGCGGCGGCGACAGCGCCATCGAGGCGGCCATCGCCATTGCCCTGGAGCAGCCTGCGGACCTCACCCTTTGCCACCGCGGGGACGCCTTTTCCCGTTGCGCCGCGCATAACCGCGAGCGCCTGCGCGAGTTGGAGCAGGCTGGGCGGGTGCGCGTCATGTTGCAATCGCAGCTATTGCGCATAGCCGCGGCCAGCGTCGAGATCCAAGCTGCGGAGGGCGTGGTCGAGCTGCCCAACGATGATGTCATCATTTGTGTCGGCGGCATCGCGTCCGACGAACTCTACAAATCCTTTGGCCTCGCCTCGCCTCGCCGGACCGGGCTGCTCTGGCCGGAAGGCACACGCTAAACGTTTTGTACTATCATGCATGGGGCCGACTCCCAAACTTTCCGCGCCACAGGACTCAACATGCCCCGCCTTCTCGCATTCATTTTGCTGGTCATAGCCGCCTCCGCCTGGGCGGCGGACGAAGAACCCGACCTCACGCTGATCCCTCTCGAACAACCTGACATTCCGCAGGCGGTGGAAAGCGGACAGCCCATGGCGCCCGATATCACGATCATCCACAGGGAGAAGGAAACCGTCGAGGAGTACCGCATCAACAACAAGCTGTACATGGTGAAGATCCAGCCCGTCATTGGCCCGGCTTACTATTTGGTCGACACCGACGGCGACGGCGAAATGGAGTCCCGCCGCAGCGACCTGGACAAAGGCTTGAACATTCCGCAGTGGGTATTGTTCAGTTGGTGAGGCGGCGGCGCGCGCGCCGCCCTTGGGGGCCAGTCTGTTATAATCCCGGCCCCTAGCGGGCCGGTTCGGCTGGCTGCTAACACCCAAGACCTTAGCGCACAGGATTCCCCTTTGAACACAAGCATCGCGCCACGCCTGAACCTGCTCATCGCCGCCGGGCGGCAGAACCTGCTGAAAGGCGGCCTGAAAGGTCTGGAAAAGGAAAGCCTGAGGGTCACGCCGGCCGGCCGCATCAGCCAGACCCCTCATCCCATCGGATTGGGTTCGGCCCTGAAGCATCCTTACATCACCACCGACTATTCCGAAGCCCTGCCCGAACTCATCACCCCGCCCTTCGCCGACCCGGCGGACACGCTGGATTTTCTCGACGATTTGCATCGGTTTGTCTACCAGCATCTAGGCGACGAGTTGCTGTGGGCGGCCTCCATGCCCTGCGAAATCGAAGGCGAGGCCAGCATACCCATCGCCTATTACGGCGAATCCAACATCGGCAGGATGAAGCACATCTACCGGCGCGGGCTGGCCTGGCGCTACGGGCGGGCCATGCAATCCATCGCCGGCATCCATTACAACTACTCGGTCAACGAGGCGCTGTGGCCGGTCTTGCAGGAATTGTCGGAGGACCGGCAAGCCCCGGCCGGCTTCATTGCCGGACAGTATTTCGGCATGGTCCGCAACATTCTGCGCCACGGCTGGCTGGTGCCTTACCTGTTCGGCGCCTCGCCGGCCTTCTGCAAATCTTTCTTCACCGGGCGCGAAGAACTGGCGGCCCGCTTTGTCGAATTGGACCCGGCGACCCTGTCCAGGCCCCACGCGACCTCGCTGCGGATGAGCGACATCGGCTATCGCAACGACAACCAGTCCGGGCTGGACATTTCCTTCGACAACCTGGACGACTATGTCGCCAGCTTGGTCAAGGCGATCAACACGCCGGTGCCGGCCTACGAAAAGTTTGGCGTCAAGGTGGACGGCGAATACCGGCAGATCAGCGCCAACATCCTGCAAATCTCCAACGAGTACTACAGTCCGGTCCGGCCCAAGCAAATCGCCAGGTCCGGCGAAAGCCCCACCTTGGCGCTCAAACAGCGCGGCGTGCGCTACGTCGAACTGCGTTCGCTGGATTTGGGGCCATCCCATCCGCTGGGGCTAACCCAAGACCACCTGCGCTTTTTGGAGTTGTTCCTGCTGTGCTGCCTGCTGCGGGAAAGCCCCCCGCTGGGCCAAGAAGAAAAGGCGGAAGTCAACCGCAACGCGCTGGATGTCGCCTGTTGCGGGCGCGCGCCGGGGATGTTGTTGCGCCGGGGCGGGAAAGCGCTGGCGCTGCGCGATTGGGCGCGGGAGCTGGCCGCCGATCTGCGGGAGCTGGCCGAGATTCTCGACGCCGACGAGCCGGAGCGGGCTTACCAGGCCAGCCTGGAGCCATTGCTGGAGGCCATCGAAGATCCCGGCCTCACCCCTTCGGCGCGGATTTTGGCGCGGATGCGTGAAAACGGCGAATCGTTCCAAGAGTACGCGCTCAGGAAGTCGCGGCAACACGCCGCAAGTTTCCGCTCGCGCCCGCTGGAAGCCGAAAAGGCCGTCGAATTCAGCCGCCAAGCCCAGGAATCCATAGCCGAACAGCAGCACACCGAGGCCGGCGACACGCTAGGCTTCGACGCCTACCTGGAGCGCTACTTTGCCCGGGCCAGATAGGCGACAAACACTGGGTTCGCGTGCGTTATGGACAAATCGCCGCCGTTTCGTCAAAATACCCCGGCTTTTCAATAGCCTTTCGCGGCAGTCGGAAAAACAATCCAGAAACGATGGCAAACATTCTCGTCCTCAACGGCCCGAACCTTAATTTGCTGGGCGTCCGGGAACCCGGCGTCTACGGTAGCCAGACCCTGCAAGCGATAGAGGAATCGTTGGCCGCCCGTGCGGACGGGTCGGGGCATTCCATCGCCTTCTTGCAAAGCAACGCCGAACATGCGCTCATCGACCGCATCCACCTGGGGTTTAGGGAGGGCATAGACTTCATCCTCATCAACCCCGGTGCGTTCACCCACACCAGCATCGCATTGCGCGACGCCCTCCTTGCCACGAAAATCCCGTTCATCGAGGTGCATTTGTCGAATGTGCATGCCAGGGAGCCGTTCCGCCATCATTCTTACCTTTCCGACATCGCCAAGGGAGTCATTTGCGGGCTCGGCGCCTTAGGCTACGAACTCGCGCTGCAAGCCGCCATCCACGAACTTGATAACAAACAGGTCGCACGCCATGGACATTAGAAAAATAAAAAAACTGATCGAATTGATCGAAGAGTCGGACATCGCCGAGATCGAAATCCGCGAAGGGGAAGAGTCGGTGCGCTTGAGCCGCTATTCCGCGCAGCCCCAAGTATTTGCCGCGCCCGCCGCCGCCCCGCTGGCGGTTTCCGTGGCGGCAACTCCCGCCGCCACAGCGCCTGAAGAACCCGCCGGCCATGTGGTGCGCTCGCCCATGGTCGGCACTTTCTACCGCTCACCCACGCCGGGGGCGAAGTCTTTCGTCGAACTGGGCACCCGCGTCAATGTGGGCGACACGCTGTGCATCATCGAGGCGATGAAAATCCTGAACCAGATCGAGGCCGACAAGGCCGGCGTGGTTTCCAAAATCCTGGCGGAGAACGCCCAGCCGGTGGAGTACAACCAACCGCTGTTTGTGATCGAATAGGCGTGATCGAATAAGCGCCGCCGCGGAACAACGCGCCAATTTCGGTTGCCCTTGTCCTCCTGCCCATCCCATCAGGTATCCATCCATGCTCGGTAAAATCGTTATCGCCAACCGGGGCGAAATCGCCCTGCGCATCCTGCGCGCCTGCCGCGAACTCGGCATCAAGGCGGTGGCCGTCCATTCGGAAGCCGACCGCGACCTCATGCACGTGCGCCTCGCCGACGAACACGTCTGCATCGGGCCTGCGGCCTCCAAGGAAAGCTATCTCAACGTCCCCGCCATCATCAGCGCGGCGGAGGTCACCGACGCCGTGGCCATCCACCCCGGTTATGGCTTCCTCTCGGAGAATGCCGACTTCGCGGAGCGGGTCAACAAAAGCGGCTTCACCTTCATCGGCCCCCGCCCCGAAACCATCCGCCTGATGGGCGACAAGGTTTCCGCCATCGAGGCCATGAAAAAAGCCGGCATCCCCTGCCTGCCCGGCTCCGACGGGCCACTCGGGGACGACTATGACGAAAACTTGAACATCGCCCGCCGCATCGGCTTTCCTATCATCATCAAGGCGGCCGGCGGCGGCGGCGGGCGCGGCATGAGGGTCGTGCATAGCGAGGCCGCCCTGCACAGCTCCATCACCTTGACCAAGGGCGAGGCCGGGGCGGCGTTCGGCAACGACATGGTGTACATGGAGAAATTCCTGGAAAACCCGCGCCACATCGAGTTCCAGGTCATCGCCGACAGCTACGGCAACGTCATCCATTTGGGCGAGCGCGATTGCTCTACCCAGCGCCGCCATCAAAAAGTGATCGAAGAGTCGCCGGCCATCGGCATCTCCGGCGAGAAGCGCCAGCGCATGGGCATGCGGTGCGTGCAGGCGTGCAAGGACATCGGCTACCTCGGCGCGGGGACGTTCGAGTTCCTCTACCAAGACGGCGAGTTTTATTTCATCGAGATGAACACCCGCGTCCAGGTCGAGCATCCGGTCACCGAGATGGTCACTGGCTTTGACATCGTCAAGGAGCAGTTGCTCATCGCCGGCGGCGAGGCGCTGTCGATCCGCCAGGAGGATGTGCAGATGAGCGGCCACGCCATCGAGTGCCGCCTCAACGCCGAAGACCCGGCCAGCTTCATGCCTTCCCCCGGCTTGATCGAGCAGTTCCACATGCCCGGCGGCCCCGGCATCCGCGTGGAAACCCACATCTACAACGGCTACCGGGTTCCGCCGCACTACGACTCGATGATCGGCAAGCTGATTGCCCACGGCGACACCCGCGACAGCGCCATTGCCCGGATGCGCACCGCGCTGCACGAAATGGTCATCGGCGGCATCAAGTGCAACATCCCGCTGCTGCTGGACATCATCAACGACAAGGCGTTCCAGGAAGGCGGGCAGAACATCCATTACCTAGAGAAAAAGCTGGGGATGAAGCACTGATGTGGCGGCAATTATCGGCGGCGACCACGGAGTCCCTGGCCGAGCCGCTGGCCGACCGGCTGTTTGCGTTGGGCGCGCTCTCGGTCAGTTTCGAGGACGAGGGCGACCAGCCCTTGTTCGAACCTAAGCCTGGGGAGACGCCGATCTGGCGCGACACCCGCGTCATCGCCTTGTTTGAAGAAGACATCGACACCGACTTGGTGCGCTCGGTCATTGCCGCCGACTATCGCAACGGGGAACTCAGCGATTGGCGCGTCGAAGAAATCCAGGACCAAGCCTGGGAGCGGGCTTGGCTGGAGCATTTCCAGCCCATGCGATTCGGCCAAAGGCTGTGGATCATCCCCACCGGCTTCGAGCCGCCGAACCAAGAAGACGCCGTGTGCGTCCATCTCGACCCCGGCCTCGCCTTCGGCACCGGCACCCACCCGACCACCGCGCTGTGCCTGCAATGGCTGGACGGCCAGAACTTGCAAGGCAAGACCGTCGTGGATTTCGGCTGCGGCTCCGGCATCCTCGCCGTCGCCGCCCTGCTGCTCGGGGCCAAGGAGACCGTCGCCACCGACATCGACCCGCAGGCGCTTACCGCCACGGCGGACAACGCCGGCAAGAACGGCGTCGAAGACCGGCTATTCTGCTGCCTGCCGCCCAAGATGCCGAAAATCCAGGCCGACATCCTGCTTGCCAACATCCTCGCCAATCCCCTCATCGAACTGGCCGGACAGCTCGCAGGCCATCTCAAGCCAGGCGGGCGGTTGGCCTTGTCCGGCATCTTGCGGGAGCAGGCCGCCGACGTGCAGCGCGCCTACGAGCCTTTTTTTATCATGGACGAGCCGGAATATCTGGAAGACTGGACCCGTCTCACCGGCATCCGCCGCAGCGGTTAGGGGCGATGAAGAAAAAGCGCGGCACGGGGCGCAGCCTGCGCGAACCCCCCAGCCTGGACGGCGATAGTCCGTCTACGCCGCCGAGTCCCGGCGACGCCGCCCCGCCACCGATCCCCGCCGAAACAGCATCCACCCGGCCCGCGCCGCTTGCGGGCCGCCTCCACACCCAATGCCCCCGCTGCAAGACTGTCTACCGGCTTGGCATCGCGCAACTGCGTTCGGGGCGCGGACTGGCCCGCTGCCAGGAATGCCAAGCCGACTTCAATGTTTTGGAGACATTGGCCGAAACCGCCGCCCGCGCCCGGGCCGACGCCGCACCCGTCGGCCCGGTGCTATTGGGCAGGTTGGACGCCGTGGCCGCACACAAGCCGGAACACGAGAGCCTGTTCTCGGGAGACGGCCTGCCGGCTGTCTCCGCCATCGCCGCGTCCCCTGACGGGGGCGCAATGGCCGAGGCTTCGGCAAACCGCCCCGGACAGGCCGTTTGGGGCATCGGCGCGCTGCTGTTGTGCGTTCTGCTCGCGGGCCAGTTTGGCGCTTTTGAAGGGCAACGACTGGCGCAAAACGAAAACCTGCGCCCTTGGCTGGAGAGCGCCTGCCAAACCCTGGGCTGCCGCCTGCCCGCCTTCCGCGCCCCGTTGCGCATCCAAATCGTCGGCCGCGACCTGCGCCCCGCGCAGGACGGCGTGGACGGCTACGAATTCACCCTCGTCCTCGCCAACCAGTCCTCCCTGCCCCAAGCCTTCCCTGCCGTCAAGCTGATCCTGTCCGCCTACAACGGCGACCCCGCCGCCGCCCGCGTGTTCGAGCCTGCCGAATACCTCCCGCCGTCCAGCCCCATGCTGATGCCCGTGGGCGAACTCCAGGAAATCCGCCTGCTCTTGGCCCCGCCGCGGCAGGAGATCGGCGGCTTCTCCTTCGAGTTGCTTTGAGCCGGCTACCGCTAATTGGCGGCCTTGTCGCTGGCAGATGACTCCCGCCCGCAAGCCTTGCAACGGAATTTAACCACTTGCGCGCCGTCCGGGGCCGGCACGGTCGCGGTGGGCTCAAGATCGGCCGATCCGCAATGGAAACAGCGGTTCTTCACCGGATAGGCGGCGAGTTCCTCTTCCAGTCCGGCCAGACGCCGCTCCAAAGCCTCGACCCCGCCCGCCAACTGGCCGATCCTGGCGACGCGCAGGACGCAGCGGAAAGACGCCTGAACTTTATGCCATAACGTACCCATGGGCTTGCTCCTCAATCTGGTTGGAATGGCCCGGACAATTCCGGGCGGAGATGGATGGCGCCAAACGCTCAAAGCCGGCCGCTCTGCCGCAAACGTTTTAACACCCCTGCGCGGTAAATCCGCGCCAGCGCAGGCCGGACGGCCGGCAAGCCGACCAGCCAAGCCAGAGGCTTCAACAGGAAGGTCCGCTTCATCAACAGTATATAGGCATCCAACTCGCTGTGGATGCGTTGCTGTCCGTCCCGCACATGCAGTTCGGTCAAGGCCTTGCGGGGATCGATGCCCATCTCGCGGAGCCGCTCGTCCTCGCCGGTGATGTCGAACCAGCACACCTCCTCGCCGGCCTTGCCCGCCAGCTTTTCATACCAACGCCGATCCTGGACGCAACGCGGACAAGCGCCATCGTAAAACACAGTGATCTTGCCTTTGCCCATGGGTGTATGCCTCTTTCCCAGGAGGTGGGCTTAATTGATTTATTGATAGTTTCCGTAGGAGCGGCCCGTGGCCGCGAAAAGCTTCGGGCAATGGGTGAGGCCCAAGATCGCGGGCATGGCCCGCTCCTACATTTCAATCAATTGAACCCACATCCCTTTCTCAAGCGGGCAGGGCAGAAACATGCTTCGCCGCCAAATGCGCGCAGCGCTGGCAGGGCGGCTTAGGCTTTCTTGAACGGCGTATGGCCGTCCAATTCTTCGAGATAATGTTCGATGCCCAGCGTCTCTTCTTGCAGAAACTGC
>CAZOTR010000125.1:0-6183 GCA_964582755.1 uncultured Methylococcaceae bacterium
CCGATGAGGAAATAGCCCACGACGCCGCCCAGCACGAGCAGCACCATCAGCATCCCGGTGAAGGCGCGGTGCCGCAGCGCCCAGGCGGTGAGGTTGAAGCCGTTCATGGCTGGCTCCGCTCGTTGGCGCTGGCGAGGACGCGCACGGCCTGGCCTTCGATCAGCCGTTGCACACCAGCCCTGACCACGGTCTGGCCGGGCGCGACGCCCTCAACCGCGATCCGCTCGCCGTCCAGCGGCGTGCCTAAGGTTACCGGAACCGAGCGGACGGTGCCGGACTCGACCAGCCAGACCTTGGGCCGCTGCGGGTCGTCGTGGCTGGTGAAGACCACCGAGCGGGGAACGGCCAGGACGGCGGGTGCGCTGGCCGCCAGCCAAACCGTGGCGGTCATGCCCAGCCGCGCCTGCTCACGGCCCTCCAGCAGCGCCGCCTTCACGCGGTAGGTGCGGGTCGCGGGGTCGGCGGCGGGTGCCACTTCGCGGACGCTCCCCCGCAAGCGCCGCCCGCCCTGCGACCACAGCGCAATCTCGACCGTCTGCCCCGGCGCGACCTGGGCGATACGCTGTTCCGGCACATGAAGGGTGATTTCCTTTTCGTCCAATTGGGCCAGCCGCGCCACCGGCTGGCCTGCGGCGACCACATCGCCCACCTCGGCATTAAACCCGGCGATGACGCCGTCGCGTTCCGCCGCAAGCTCGGAATAACGCAGTTGGTTCGCGGTTTGCGCTAACTGGGCTTGCAGGGCAGCCACTTTTTCCTGCGCGGCGGTGTCAGCCGTCTGGTGCCGGTCGAATTCCGGCGGGGCGATGATGTGCTGATCCAGCAGTTCCCGGTAACGGCCCAGGTCGGCGCGGGTGAACTCGGATTCGGCTTTGGCGGCGGCCAACTGCGCTTTCAGGTTCTGGGTGGCAAACCGGTAGTCGTTGGCGTCGAGGCGGGCGACAGCCTGCCCCTTGCGGACCCGGTCCCCCACCTCCACCAACCGGGCTTGCAATTTCCCGGCGACGCGGAACGCCAGCGCGGTTTCCCGGCGGGCGGTAACCTCGCCCGCGAACCCGGCGGCGGCGTGGACAGCGGCTTCCCCGACTTGGGCGACCCTGACGGGCCGGGGCAGTGGGTGGCTTTCCGGCGGGGTCGTGCAAGCCGCCAACACTAGAAAGCCTAGGAAGATGGGAACGGTTGCGGACACGGAGGGCCGCGCCGGGCGGATGGTGGGATTGGGTTTGATCATGGCGGCACCATTAACTATACTAGACGGTAAAGTAAGTCTACATAACTTTACTATACGGTCAAGTATTTTATGAGTGAGCAACCCAAACTAGGCCGTCCCCGTGATCCCGAGCGCATGCGCCGGGTCATTGAGGTGGCGGAGCAACTCTTTCTGGAGCAGGGATTCGAGCGGACTAGCGTGGAAGCCGTCGCGAAGGCGTCGGGGGTGTCGAAGATGACGATCTACGCCTACTTCCCCACCAAGAAGGCGCTGTTCGAAGCCACCATTGGTCAGCGCGTCGATGCCGCGTTCGATTTCCAAAGTGACGTGGAACTGCCTCCCGCCGACCCGCGCCAGGCGCTGATCCTCATCGGCCGCCATTTCCTGGGGCTGATCCGCGCCGACGACGTGATTCGCAAACAGCGCGTTCTGTTTGCGGAGGCCGGCGTGCAGCCCGACGCCTGTAGCGCCTTCTTCCAGCGGGGGCCGCTAGGCATCGTCGCCCGTGTGCGGGATTTCCTGGACAGCGCCGTGGCGGCGGGCAGCCTGGTTCCGCACGATACCGGGGCCGGGGCGGACCAGTTCCTCTCGTTGTTCCTCGGCAGCGCCCATATCCAGGCCATGCTTGGGCTGGGCAAGCCGACGCCCGAAGAGGACGAGCGCCTTTTGGAGCGGAACGTGGACATGTTTATGAAAGCTTATGGGCTGGTTGACTGACAAATCTCCCGGACCTACGCGATAGCGAGTTCTGGCGCCGGCAGAAGGATGTGGCATTTGTTCTGGTTCCCAAGCTCCGCTTGGGAACCCAAGCCTTGGAAGCCCTGCTTCCCGATGCTTGCCCGGTTTCCGGCAAGCAGAGCTTGCCGAAACTGCGTTCCCAAGCGGAGCTTGGGAACGAGAAGAAGGCGGAGCCTGGGAACGAGAAGAAGACGGGAAGAAAGGCCGGCGCGGACGCAAAGACCGCGCCGGCCTATGCCGTCCGCGCCCGCCCTGTCGCCAAACCGTCATGAAAATTTCACATTCACCCCCTACCCTTGCACTAATTCATGGCATAACACCAGATCGGGAAGGGTATCCACCAATGAGAAAATCCCAACGGCAAACCGCCTGGCGCACGTTCGAGGCGACCACCGTCGCGCAATTGGCGCTGGCCGTCGATCCAGTCTTTCCGCACACCTCCGTCAAGGATCTGCTTGCCCGTTTCCAATCCCAGGCGGACCAGCCGATCCTGCCGGTGATCGACGAGGCCGGGGCTTATCTCGGTTCGCTTGCCCGCCGCAGCTTCCTCAGCTTCATGACCAAAGCCTTTGCGATGGATCTGTTCTTGCACCGGTCCGTGGGCGAGTTGTTGAAGCAAAAGCCCGAACTGTCCGCGATTCCGCTGCTCGCCCAGGCGGCCGAGCGCATCGACCAGACCATGCGGGAATTGCTCCTGAACGATCCCGACATGGAGCACGAAGCCTTGCCGGTGCTGGACCATGGCCGGTTTGTCGGCGTGGTGACGGTGACCGACATGATGGCCAGCTTGTCGGAGTCGCAGGAGAAGCTGATCGAGGTGATGCACACCCTCAGCGCCCGCCTCAACGAGGAGGTGGCCCATGCCGCGCTGTTGCAGCGCAGCCTGCTGCCGCCTGCGGAAATCCGCCTGCCGGGCCTTAGGGGTTCGGCGACGCTCATCACTTCCACCGAGGTGGGCGGCGACTATTACGATTACTACTGCGTGGAGGGCCGCTGGGCGGTCATCTTGATCGGCGATGTCAGCGGCCATGGCGTGGCGGCAGGCACCCTGGTCAGCGCGGCGGCGGCGGGGATCAGCCTGTTGTCCGCCGAGGGCGAGCGTGACCCCGGCGCGATCTTGGGCCGGTTGAACCAAGCCCTGCTGAAAATCGCCAACCAGCGCCTGCTGATGACTTTGTTCGCCGCCTGCCTGGACACGCACACGGGCGAGTTGCTTTACGCCAACGCCGCCCACCAGTTCCCTTATGTTTACCGCTTGGCTTCCGGCGAGATGGAGGTATTGGAGATCGGTGGCTTGCCGCTGGGCAAGTCTCCCTCCTCCACCTATGCCTGCGCCAACACCCGGCTGGAGGTCGGCGACCGGCTGTTCTTTTACACCGACGGCATTTTGGAGGAGGAAAACGGCGAGGAGGAGCCTTTCGGCTACGACCGTCTCGAAGCGCTCTTGGCCGACCACTTCCAGCGGGATGCCGCGCTCTTGTGCGAGAACCTGCTGGCCTCCCTGCGTGAGTTCGTGGGCAAAAGCCAGTTCCAAGACGATGTCACCGTGTTCTGCGTGGAACACCATGAACGCCAAGCCCTGCCCCGGCGCGAGGAGGCGGCGTCTTTCTCCTCGTCCTCCTCCTCCGATCAAGATCTGGGGCTGGTGCGCATCGCCGAATCGTTCTACCGCGCCAACACCGACCGCTTTATTCCCCGCTTGTCGCGGCAGAATGTGGTGTTTCTGGCCGAAGGCGGCTTTGCCGACCTGCTGCGCCGCTTCGCCCGCGACGGCATCCGCCGGGTGTTGCCGCGCCGCCACCCGACCATCGCCCGCATCGGCTGGAAAAAGCTGCTGGCCCAGCACCAACTCAGCCAGGGGGGCGACGACCTGCGGGTGTATTTGCCAAAGCCGGAATTGGCGCGGGAGTTCCATCTGCGCCACAGCAGCGACAAGGAATTCATCATCGAGGAGGCGGCGGCTTGGCTGGAGGAGTCCGGCTTGGTCGGGGCGGACCGCCTGGATCAGGCCATCATGCTCATCGACGAGTTGGTGGAAAACGGCTTGTATGCCGCCCCCCGCGACGGCAGGGGACAGCCACTTTATGCAAAAGGCGAGGAACGCGCCTTGGGCAAGGGCGAAATCCTGCGCCTAGGGCTGGCCATCCAAGACGGCCTGCTCGGCCTGCACCTGCTCGACTCCTGGGGCACGCTGACGCCGGCCGTGTTCCTCAACCGCCTGTTGCGCCACACCGAAGGCGACGGTCTGGTCGCCGGCGTGGGCGGAGCCGGCTTGTATCTGATGTGGCGGCTGGGCGATTACCTGCAATTCCGCGTGTACCCGAATCACCAGACCCAGGCCACCGTGCTGCTGGATCTACAGGCTTCCCAAGAAACCGAAGCGGACAAAGGCTTTCAGTTCATCTACCACAGCGAAATCCATGAAAATCTCGACCACGGGCCATTCCATGCTGAATATTACGCGCAAGCCGCCGACTGAGGCCGGGCCGCTCGTTTACCGGCTGGATGGCAATATCGACGCCCATGCCGCCGACAGCCTGCTGGAACTCTACGAAATTCCCCCGTCCACCGCGCACCTGGATTTCACCGGGGTGCAGCGCGTCAACTCCATGGGCTTGGCGTTGTTGCTCAAGCTGTTCGAGCATTGCGAGGCGCAAGGCGTGGACATCCAGGTTTCCCATGCCAACCGCATGACCTCCATGCTGTTCAAAATGACCAACCTGGAGCGCTACCTCGCCGACAACACGGCCAAGGGGGCTGCGGCGGCGCGGACGGCTCCGCCGATCAAGAAAAAAATCGCCAGCGCCCAGCCGGCCCGCGCGCCTGCGCCCGAGCCAGCGGCCCCGCCGCCCGTTTTGGCTACGCCACAGGCCGAACCCGTGCGGCCAGCCATGGCCGCCGAGGGCAAGCTGGTGTTTCTGGCGAACATGCAGAACAGCCGACAATTGAACGGTTGGTATTTCTTCAATACCTATTTGCAACGGCGTTTGGGCCGGGAGATCCACCTCGACTTGGTCCACGCCGCCTGGGACAACGAATTGCGGCCCTCAGACACGCATTTGGTGTTCGCCCAGCCGTTCCAGGCCACGCGCTTGTTGCTGGAACACGGCTTCCACCTCGCCGCCCGCCCCGCCGAGCAGGCCGACGAAATCACCGTCCTGGTGCGGGCGGACGACGAACGGCGCGAACTGGCCGAATTTGCGGGCGGCAAAGTCGTCACCGACACGGCGGAGAGCTTCGTTTACTTGCTGGGGCGCTTCCTGCTGGACGAAAGCGGCCTACCCTCCGACAGCCTCGACTATGCGTTTACCGGCCATGAGATCAAGGCGGTGCGCAGCCTGCTGAACGGCGAGGCCGATATTCTGTTCCTGCCCACCGAAAACTATAAGAGCCTGTCCGCGCTGACCAGAAGCCAGTTGCGCCCCTTGGACGAAAGCGACTCCGGCCTGGCTTTCCATTCGTTTTGCCTCGCCCCCGGTTGCGCCGGGCTGTTGCCCGCCCTGCGCTCGACCTTGCTGGACATGTCCCAGGACGGCAAGGGTAGGCAGGTGTTGGAGGATTTGGGCTTGGCCGGCTGGAGCGAACCGGAGCGGGAGGAAATCGACATGTTGACGATGCTTTACCAGCGCTATGTGGGGTGAGCACCCGTGGGGGCTTTGCCAACATTGATTACGCAAAACGTCACTCGATTGACATCAAACCTTCGGGGCTGAGTAGTACAGTGCCGCGAGAACGCCGCCATCTAGGCGGCAACCCGACAGGAGCGGACACCATGGACCCACACAGTTTTAGAGCGATTCTCGACACATTCAACGCCAGTTCGGCGGATATTTGCGCCTCGCTGCTGATGACCCGGGACGGGCTGGCCTTGGTCAGCGCGTCGCCGCAAGGCCCGGCAGGCTACGACGAGGACAAAATGAGCGCCTTAAGCGCGTCCATCTTGCATTTGGGGCATAAATTCATCGATGACTTTGCCGGCGGGGAGCTTGACCAAGTTTTCATCAAAGGCAAGGGCGGCAATATGCTGGCCATCCGCCACGGCCAGGAACTGGCTTTGACGGTGCTGACCAAGCCGGACGCCGAAGCCGGCTTGATTTTTTCGCGGATGAAGCAGGTGGCGGATAGCTTAGTGCGCCTCAACCCGCCGTAGGAGCGCCCCGTGGGCGCGATCCATGCCGCGCCTGCCGCGAGATTTCGCGGGCATGGCCCGCTGTTCGTCGCGGGCATGGCCCGCT
>CAZOTR010000125.1:6283-13060 GCA_964582755.1 uncultured Methylococcaceae bacterium
TCGCGGGCATGGCCCGCTGTTCGTCGCGGGCATGGCCCGCTCCTACGTTGCGGGGGCGCGTTCAGTCCCCAGGCCGCTGGTGCGCGTCGCTCAGGCAGGCCACGCTAAACCGCTCACCGTCCTCCAGCCGCAGCGCGGTCAACTCCCCGCCCCATAAACAGCCGGTGTCCAGGCAGACGCAATCGTTTTCCTGGTGGAAACCCAGCGTGGACCAATGGCCGAAGACAATCTTCGCCCCCGCGCTGGCCCGCCCCGGAATCCTGAACCAAGGCAATAAATGCTCCGCCTGCATGCCGGGGCCGAGCTTTTCCCGCAGATCCAACACGCCGTCGGCATCGCAGTAACGCAGGCGGGTGAGGCAGTTGGTGATGAAACGGATGCGCGGCCAGCCTGCCAGATCCTCCGACCACAGCGCCGGCGTGTCGCCGTACATGTGCGTGAAAAACTCGCCCGCCCCCTCCCCGCGCAACACTTCCTCCACCTCCCTAGCACAGCGGATGGCCGTCGCCATGTCCCATTGCGGCGGCAATCCTCCGTGAATCAGGTAAAATTCCCCCACAGAATGCAGGAGAGGCCGCCGGCGCAGCCAGTCCAGCAGTTCTTCCCGGTCTGGCGCCCCGAGAATGTCGCCGAACGTGTCGCGGCGCTTGGTCTTTGACGCGCCGCTGGCCACGGCCAGCAGGTGCAAATCGTGGTTGCCCAGCACCGTTTCCGCCGCCGCGCCCAGGTTTTTGATGAAACGCACTGTTTCCAAAGACTGCGGGCCACGGTTGACGATATCGCCGACAAAATAAAGCCGGTCGCGGCTTGGCTCGAAGGCGAGCGCGTCCAGCAGCAGGCGAAGTTCGCCGTAGCAGCCTTGCACGTCGCCGATGGCATAGGCGGCCATGGCGGTTTTAATGCAGAATGCGCGGAATGGACAGGGTGAAGGCGGGGATTTCCGCCTCGAAAGGCTCGCCCTCGTCGGACACCAGCCGGTATTCGCCGCGCATCACGCCCACCGGGGTCGCTATCATCGCCGCGCTGGTGTAGCGGAAATATTCGCCGGGGGAAAGGCGCGGCTGTTCGCCCACCACGCCTTCGCCGCGCACTTCCTGCACTTTGCCGTTAGCGTCGGTGATGACCCAATGGCGGGCCAGCAGCTTGGCGGGGGCTTCGCCGCCATTGCGGATGGTGATGGTGTAGGCGAACACATAGCGGTCCGCCTCCGGCGCGGATTGGGAATCCAGGTAATGGGTGACGGCGTCGATTTCGATCTGATGCTTTTTGTTCATGTCTGCTTGCGGGCTAACCTGGATGATGGTGCCGGATAGTGTAATCCGAAGGGCGCGGCCTAGGCTATGCGGATACAACAGATGGCCGGCCAGGAACCGGCCACGACAGCCAACAAGACTTTAAAAAAGGTAGAACAACGTGCATATACACATCTTGGGAATTTGCGGCACTTTCATGGGCGGATTGGCTTTGATGGCCAGGGAGCTGGGGCACAAGGTCACCGGCTCCGACCAAAACGTTTACCCGCCCATGAGCACCCAGCTAGAACAGCAGGGCATCGTGCTGCACAAGGGCTACGACGCCGCCAACCTGACGCCGCGTCCCGATCTGGTGGTCATCGGCAACGCGCTGTCGCGGGGCAACCCGGAGGTGGAGGCGGTGCTGAACCAAGGCCTGCCCTACGCCTCCGGCCCGCGCTGGCTGTACGAGGCGGTGCTGAAGGACCGCTGGGTGCTGGCGGTGGCCGGCACCCACGGCAAGACCACCACCAGCAGCATGTTGGCTTGGATACTGGAATGCGCCGGGGTGCAGCCGGGTTTTTTGATCGGCGGCATTCCGCTGAATTTTGGCGTGTCCGCCCGCCTCGGCCAGTCGCCGTATTTCGTCATCGAGGCCGACGAATACGACACGGCTTTTTTCGACAAGCGCTCCAAATTCCTGCACTACCTTCCCCGCACGGTGATTCTCAACAACCTGGAATACGACCACGCCGACATCTTCCCCGACCTGTACTCGATCCAGAAGCAGTTCCACCATCTGGTGCGCACGGTTCCGGGCAACGGCCTCATCATCCTGCCTTCGACCGACCAAAACCTCGCCGAAACCCTGCGCATGGGCTGCTGGACCCGGCAGGAAACCACCTCCCTGAAAAGCGAGGGCAATTCCTACTGGCAGGCCCGTTTGCTGCGCCCCGACGGCGGGGTGTTCGAGGTGTTCAAGGGCGGCGGGATGCGCGGGACGGTCAGTTGGGGGCTGACCGGCACGCATAATGTGCGCAATGCCCTGGCCGCCATCGCCGCCGCCTGCCACGCCGGCGTGGAGCCGGAAAAAGCCGCCGCCGCCCTGTGCGGCTTCAAGAACGTCAAGCGCCGCCTGGAAGAACGCGCCACCGTCGATGGCATCACCCTCTACGACGATTTCGCCCACCACCCCACCGCCATCGCCACCACGCTCGAAGGCCTGCGGGCGCGGGTTGGCGACGAGCGCATCATCGCCGTGCTGGAGCCGCGCTCCAACACCATGAAGCTGGGCGTCCACGCCGAAACTCTGGCGGACTCCCTGAAAGCCGCCGACATCGCCATCCTCTACCAAGCCCCTGACCAAGGCTGGGAATTGCGCCAGGCGCAAGGCATCCAGATTTTTTCATCTTTGGATGACATCATCGAGAAATTGGAGGCCGAAGCCCGCCCCGGCGACCATTTGGTGTTTATGAGCAATGGGAGTTTCGGAGGTATCCACGGCAAGGTGGAGGAGGCGTTGCGGCAAAGGACGGCGGTGACGGCTTAAAGCCATGGCCGGCGGGCAAACTGCCCGCCGGCGCTGCTTCAACCCGGCTGGCGGTTGGCTGCTTTAATCAGTTCGATGCGTTTCTGCTGCGCCCTGAATTTTTCAAGGATCTTCATCTCGTCCGGCGAAAACTTTTCTTCTCCATCCGCCTCAAGCCTGTCCACCATGATCCGCAGCACCTCCCCGACCAGCCCCAGTTGTTTGCCATAACTACCGACCGCCCCATCGTTGAGGATCATTTTTTCCGCCGCCGGATTGCCGGCGTTGCCCAGCGAGATATTCACCCAGCCAAACTGGTTGCCGGTGAACGGGAAATACCAGGACCAAGGGTTGATGGTCTGGTTGACATCGCCCGCAAGGGGCAGGCGTAACTCTGGCATGACACGGCTCCTTTGTTTTGAAAACCTTGCCGCAGTATAGCCGCTATCCATCGACGGCATGTTGCAGCCGGATTATCCACGGCTCCTTGGCGCCAGGATCGACATGGAAAGCCAGGGAGGCGTGCTTGTGCAGCAAGCCTTCCGCGCCCGAGGCATTGGGGTTCAATTGCCGCTTGACGACAAAATCCACCATGCGCCGGGTGTTGTAAATCGCCAATACGCGGCTGCCGTGCTTGCTGTGGTAGACCAAGTAGGCGACGTTGCTTTCGTCCAAGGCCGGATTCCGGGCGATTAATGCCTCGATTTTTTCCGGCTCGCCATTGGCCAGGGTTTTCAAGATGGAGCCGCCCCGCGACCGGCTTGCGGCTTGCAGGAACTCCGCCAGCCGGCCCGATTTTTGGTGGTCCTGCAAATCCCGCACTTCGCGCTCGGCAAAGGCGAAACTCTCGGCCACCAGATAATGCCGGTCGCGCTCGCCGTCGTTGGCAAACAAGGAGATCTTGTCCAGCGCCTCATGCTCCAAAGCCTCCAGAAACGACCAGGGCGAGCGGATATGCTTGTCCACCGTGACCACCCAGGGCAGGGCGCGCCCGGTCCTCTCGAAGCGCTCTTTCACGCTCTCGATGACGGCGGCGCGGGACAGTTCGTCCTCGCGGCCTTCCGGCTTGACGATGAAAGCGTCGATGGCGGTGATTTGCGTCCTGAAACCGGCCCGCTTGAAGCTGTTGACCACGTTGAAATAGCGGGGCTTGTAGGGAATGCCGGTGCCGTCGTACAAAATGTTGATATGCGCCGCCTTGGCGTGGTCGGCGACCAAATCGCGCAAGCGGTTGGCGAACGGCTCGATGAACACATAGTCGTCGCTGTGGTGGTTGGCGGCGGTCAGCACCGCGTACAAGTCGCTGCGCTTGCGGTATTCGTCCAGCGAGGCGATGACGAAATTCTCCCCGCATTGCGCCCTGGCGATGTCCTCGACGGCGGTCTTGCCCGCGCCCGCCCCGCCCATGGACATGAACAGCTTCGGGTTGTCGTCCGCCCGCTTGCCCGCGAAGATGTCCCGCTTGGCCTCGTCAAGCTTTTTAGTGATGCGGTTCAGGCGGGCATAGGCGATTTCGACGGTGCGCTCCAGGCGCTCGTCGTCGTTCGCCGCCGACAGCAACTTCGACTTCAGTTCGTGGTTGTCGGCCAGGTCGAACACCGTGGCGCTGTCGCCCTCGCATTGTTTGATAAGTTCTTTCAGCTCGGTGTGGCTGGCGTAGCGCAGGCCGGTCAAGATGTTGATGTCTAGGCAGAACAACGGAGCCACGCCGTTTTCGCCGACGCGGATGCCGTCAATCTCGGTCTTCCCCGGTTCCCGCAGCGATTCCGTCCCAGGGAGATAGCCGATGACATGCTCCGACAGGCTTAACGGAAAATCGGCCACTTGCATGCCGGTCACAAACAGCTCGGCCTTGATGGTGGGCAGAGGCACCAGCCCGCCGTTCACCGTGACCAGGCACTCCACGCCGTCCTCCGTGGTGTGCGACAGGAACGGGATGCTGGCGACGAAGCGCTTGTTTTCCGGCCACTGGCCGTAGCCGTTCGGCGCGTTTTGCAGGCAGCGGGTGCGGCTGGGGTCCAGCGCGTGCTGGAACGCCCGCGTGAGATCCTCGATGCCGCTTTCGGGATTGTGCAAGGCCACCGCGTCCTGGGCCTCCAGCCGCCGAAAGTCTATGCCCTTCTCGTACACGCCCTTGAAGGCCGGCAGGTTGGACAAGGCGGTCATGAACACATCCAAGGCCAGCCGGTTGCCAAAATCGAAGGGCCGCACCCGCCGCATCTTTTGGTAAAACTGCGCCAGCCGCTCGGCGATGTTGGGCGTCTTGATGACAAAACCGTTATTGTCGAACAATTCCGTGCCTTGGCTACCGCCGTTCATCACCAGCCGTTCGATGGCCATGCGGAATTCTTTGCGTTTTTCGGCGCTGGGCATCTGGCCGGGGCGGTGGCTGACGGTGGCCTGCTCCTTCCAGTCGTGGAACACTTCGCGGTGGATGCGCGAGAACAACTCGGTGAGATAGGTGACGCGCTTGGTCTGGTCATGTGAGATGGTCGCCTCGGCTTCTTGCAGCAAGGTCGACAGCAATTTCCTGCCACGGGCGATGGCCAGCGCGTTGCGCAATTGCTTGACCTGCGCGGCGCCTGGAATGGGCGGGACTGTGGTGTTTTTCATGGTTCCAAGGCTTTCGTTTAAGGGTTCACAGAGGATTATCATCCATGGACCTTAGGCGCAATGCAAGAAGCGTGGCATGGCAAGGCGGCGGGATTCCCCGGCCACTATCCGGCACGGCCTAGGCGGCACCGCCCCAGTCTTGGCAGGCCCGCGCCGCCTCCGCATGGCCCAGGAAACGCCGCCCGCGCCAGGCTTGCGGGCCGTATGCGGGCGGCAGGGTTCCACGATCCTGCGGCCATGCGCCCTCTGTGGTGCAAGCGCGACGGCCAAACGCACTGTTTCAGCGCCGCCGGCGGAAGTGTGCGCAGGGCGCTGCCATTCTGCCCAGCGAACCGAAGGCGGCCTAAGGTGCGCAAGCCGTCCGGGCCGCACCAATCAAGCCTCCCAAAAACGCCCAGGCTGCTGTCCATTTGCAAACATGCTTAACCTGATGTCGGGATAGGAAAATTAGCTGTAGCCCGCATGGCCGGTGTTTTGCGCGGGTTTGATCGCCCGCAAGCGGGCGACACCTCGGGCGGCAGGCAAAGGCTAGGCCGGGGGATGTGGGTTCAATTGATTGAATTGTAGGAGCGGGCCATGCCCGCGATCTCGGGCCTCACCCATTGCCCGAAGCTTTTCGCGGCCACGGGCCGCTCCTACGGAGAATACGCAATTGATGGCGGGCTACCCGTTTCCTGGTTGGCGAGCAGATTCAGCCGGTGAGCAGTGCCGCCATTCCGGCAGGAATGCCGGAATGGCGGCGGCCGGGTTCTCTTGCCAAGCAACCTGGGTTTGGGATAAACAATGCAGGCCGGCATTAAGCCCGCCCATGGCGGTGTCGGCTTTCTGTGGCGGACGCGGCTGGTTTCGCGCCCCGGCACAAGAATTAGGCAGGGCCGAAGCCTTTGCCAAACCCTAGGGGGCGCTGTCCGCGACGCCCCTTAATTTTGAGACATCCACAGAGGGTAAAACCATGCAGAAGCAGAAGAATAAACGTTGGCAGGCTGTCGGTCCGGCGCTCGCGCTGGCGGCTTGGAACCAGGGGGCCGAGGCCACGCCGATAGACTTCAACTACAGCGGTGCCAGCGTCCAATGGACCGTGCCCAGCACCGGCCTGTATCACATCTTCGCCTTCGGGGCGCAGGGCGGCAACGGCAACCCCAACACCGGCAGCTGCGGTAACTGCGTCGGCTCCAGCAGTGAAAGTCCGGGCGGCTTTGGCGCAAAAATCGGCGGCGACTTCAACCTGAGCGCCGGCCTGGTACTGGACATCGCCGTGGGCGGCCAAGGCCACATCGCGAATATTCCGAACAAGAGCTATGGCGGCGGCGGCGGCGGCGGCGGCGGTTACGGTGGCCCTGGCGGCGGCGGTGGCCTGGCGGGCATTTCGGGCCTGGCCGGCACGGGCGGCGGCGCGAAATGCCC
>CAZOTR010000126.1:0-7960 GCA_964582755.1 uncultured Methylococcaceae bacterium
ACAGGAATCGCCCGCACCATCGCGTTGGCGTCTTGCGGCTTGAAGCCCAAGGCCACCAAGGCGCTCACTGCATCCGGCACCGGGCTGGTTTCGGCGGGCTTGGACACGCCGCCCGCGCTGACGGCAACCACCAAGCCTTCGGAAGTTCCCGGCAGGCGGTCGCGCATTTCGATAATCAGGCGCTCGGCGGTCTTTTTGCCGATGCCGGGCAGCCTTACCAGCATGGCGGTGTCGTTCATCTGCACACAGCGGTGGAAATCATCCACGCTGATCCCTGACAAAATAGCCAGGGCGAGCTTCGCGCCTACGCCGGTGGTTTTGATGAGGCTGCGGAACAGGGCGCGTTCGGCTTCGGTGTGGAAGCCGTAGAGGGTGTGGGCGTCTTCGCGCACGGCGAGGTGCGTGTGCAAGGTGACGGTTTCGCCCAGCGCCGGCAGTTTGTAAAAAGTGGACATCGGCGCGTCGATCTCATAGCCGACGCCGTTCACGTCCAGCAACAAAGATGGCGCTTTTTTCGCGGCGAGGATGCCACGCAGGAAACCGATCATGGCCGGCCTCCGGCGGCTTTTCGCGTCGCCGCCTCGATGCGGCGGGCGGTTTCCCGCGTGTGCAGATGGCATAGCGCCACGCCTAGCGCGTCGCCGGCGTCGGCTTGCAACGTGCCGGAAAGATTGAGGAGGATTTTGACCATGTGTTGCACCTGGGTTTTGTCGGCGTTGCCTTTGCCAACGACGGCTTGTTTGACCGAGCGGGCGGCGTATTCGTGGACTTCCAGGCCCGCCACCAGCCCGGCGCAGATCGCGGCCCCCCGCGCCTGGCCTAGCTTCAGCGCGGAGTCGGCGTTCTTGTGCATGAACACTTGTTCGATGGCGAGTTCGTCGGGCCGGTATTGTTGGACGATGCCGACGATGCCGTCGTAGATTTGCTTGAGCCGTTGCGGGAAGTTGTCGCTGTCGGTGCGGATGCGGCCGCAGGCGACCAGCTTAGGCCCGTTGGCCCCGGCGTCGATCAGGCCGTAGCCGGTGGAGCGCGAGCCGGGGTCGATGCCGAGGATGCGGGTCAAGCAATCTTCGCGAGGATGTCCTCGCTGATGTCGGCGTTGGAGTAGACGTTTTGCACGTCGTCCAGATCTTCCAGCCGCTCGATCAGGCGGATGAGCTTTTCGGCGTCTTCCTGGTCCAGCGCGATGCTGGTGCCGGCGCGCATCGTCACCTCGGCGTTTTCCGGGACCAGACCCGCATCAGCCAGCGCGGCTTTCACTGCCTCGAAGTTTTCTTGGGCGGTTAGCACATCCGCCGAGCCGTCGTCGTTGCCGACCACGTCGTCGGCCCCGGCTTCCAGGGCCGCTTCCATCAGCTTGTCTTCGTCCACGCCGGCGGGAAAGCTGAGGATGCCGGTCTTGCTGAACAGATAAGCCACCGAGCCGTCGGTGCCAAGGTTGCCGCCGGCCTTGCTGAAGGCGTGGCGCACTTCGGCGACGGTGCGGTTGCGGTTGTCGGTGAGGCAGTCCACTAGCACGGCGATGCCGCCGGGGCTGTAGCCTTCGTAGCGCACTTCCTCGTAGTTATCGCCCTCGCCTGCGCCTATGCCTTTTTTGATGGCGCGTTCGATGGTGTCCTTGGTCATGTTCGCCGTCAGCGCCTTGTCGATGACCGTGCGCAGGCGCGGATTATTGGCCGGGTCGCCACCGCCGGTGCGGGCCGAAACGGTGATCTCGCGGATGAATTTGGTGAATATCTTGCCCCGCTTGGCGTCCTGGGCGCCTTTGCGGTGTTGGATGTTGGCCCACTTGCTATGACCTGCCATGATTGCTTGCTAAACCTCGTCTGGGTGCGGAAATGCCGGAAGTTTAACATTTTTGCTTGACTCCCACCGCGCCGGTTCTATTAAATGCCTGTGTCTTTATCCCCCACACACTGACCAGAATTTTGAGATGCACATGGGAACGTTGACTTGGCCGGGCTTCCTGCTGCGGCTGCTGTTCGCGCTGGCCTTGGTTTACGCCAGCTACAACCCGGAAGGCTATTCCTATTACCATTGGATCCAGGCCAGCTTGGGCCATGCGGAAACCGGCTTGCTAGGCTCCAACGCCTTGAAGTTCCTGGCCGGCATCGTGTTGCTGACCGGCTGGGTGGTGTACGCGAACGCCACCCGCAATTCCTTGGGGCTGTTCGGCGTCAGCTTGATCCTGGCCTTGTGCGGCGGGGTCATCTGGCTGTTCGCCGAAATGAACCTGTTCAATCCCGACAGTGTCCGCACCATCGTCCATCTGACGGAAATAGTGGTGGGCATTGTGTTGGCCTTGGGGATGTCTTGGTCCCACATTTACCGCCGCCTGAGCGGGCAGGTCGAGGTCGAGGACTTGGACGACTAATCCATCCGCGACAACCTAGCGCGGACTACCCTATCCTAGGTGCCACACCCAACCCTAAACGAGGATGCCATGTTGAAATTCACCACCTTACCTCCTGCCCTGCTGCTGACCGCGCAACTGGGCTTCGCCCCCGCGAGCTTCGCGGAAACCCCGCCGGCCCCGGAACACAAGGATGTTCCCGTGGTGTCCGATGTCGCCGAGCAGAAAATCATCGAACACATGATGGAAGCCAATCTGGCCCGCCTCAAGGGCTGGCCGGGCATGATTTTCTACTGCCCCGCCGAGGCGTCGCCAACGCCGGCTTTGAAGCAAGTCTGCCTGGACAGCTACAAGAACCTGGAAGCCTTGGCCGTGCAGCACCATGTCAATTTCCACAAGGCCCGCAACGCCAACGACGCCGCCCTGCTGCCGCACCTCACCGGGCGGGCGAAAGTCATCATCGACGTCACCGGCACCGAACCGGGCGCGAATCCTTCCGCGATCTCCGCGCATATCGCCGTCCTCTCCCATTACGCCCACGCGGTGAACCGGGCCACCGAACTGCCCCAGCAAGACCCTAGCCAGCCCAAGCACCCCACCACCGTTCCCCAGCATGTGGACGCGATTCTGTGGGAAGCCTCCATCATTAAGGCCGGGGCGGGCGGGCTGGACGCGCTGGCGCAGCCGGTCGCCGAGGCCGTCAACGAGAAGCTGAACGCCTTTTTCGCCGATTTCGACAAGGCCAACCGTTAGCCTGCGCCGTCCGGCGTCCGCCACCGACGCCGGCGCCACCCCGATGATTTTCCCACTACCGATGGACTGACAGCAGATGCCCCGTTCACGAATCTTGCAGGAAAGACTGAGCTTTCTCGGTTATGACGGACATTGCCAGGAAAACCTCAAAGCGTTGCATCCCTTGCTGGCCCCCGCCATCGAGGGCATCCTCGACGAATTCTATCAATTCATGCGGGAGCGCCCCGAGACGCGGGAATTGCTGCCCACCAGCGAGGCAGTGGCAAGGGCCAGGCTTGCGCAAAAAGAGCATTGGCTGCAACTGCTGTCCGGCGAGGAGCTGGGCGAGGCGCATTGCGCACGGGCAATGCAGATCGGCCGCACCCACGAGCGCATCGGCTTGGGTTTGAGCGCCTATCTGGGCGGCTATTGCATCGTGCTGAACCGTTTCGCCGAATTGATCGCGGCGCACTACCCAGGCGACGCGGCGGCGGCGGGCGACAAAATCCAATCGCTGCACAAGGCGGTGTTTCTCGACATCGATTTCGTCATCGAAAGCTATCTGGAGGCGAAGAATGCCTCCATCCGCAAAATCCTGCGCCATGCCGAACAGTTCATCGCCGAAATCGAGCAAATCGACGGCGAGCTGGCCGCCTTGGGCGGCAGGTTAAAGCCCAAGGTCGGGACGCTCTCGGACAGCCTGGGCCATTGCCGGGAAGAGCTCGACAGCTTGCGGGACATGCTGCCCCAAGACGGGGAGGCCCGCGCCTGCCGCGAACAAATGGAGCGCTTGCAGGCCGCGTTCGCCGCCTGCGAGGAAGGCGCGAGCGGCATCGCCGAAAAATGCCAGATCTTCTCCGAACAACTGGAGCGGCTCAACACGGAAGTCGCCGCCCGCAAGACCCGCCACCGGCTGAACTTTGGCGCACAGCCGCAAGACCTCCCGGCGCGGCTGAAGAAAGCGGCGCGGATACTGTTCAAAATCGAGGAGAAACCGCTTTGAAGCAGGCGCTGGAAATCGACACCCCGATGACGCGCGCGGAACTGCGCGCCAGCCTGTCCTTGGCCGGCATTTACATGCTCAGGATGCTCGGGCTGTTCATGATCCTGCCGGTGTTTTCCATCTATGCCCGCCACCTGGAAGGCGCGACGCCGGCCTTGATCGGGCTGGCCATCAGCGCCTACGGCCTGACCCAGGCGCTGCTCGGCATTCCGTTCGGGCTGTGGTCGGACCGTGCGGGCCGCAAGCCGGTCATTGCCGCCGGCCTGCTCGTCTTCGCCGCCGGCAGCGTGGTCGCCGCCTTGGCCGACTCGATTATTGGCGTGATCCTAGGCCGTTCCATCCAAGGCGCAGGCGCGGTCGCCGCCGTGGTCATGGCCTTGGCCGCCGACCTCACCCGCGAGGAACACCGCACCAAGGCCATGGCTTTGATCGGCGTCAGCATCGGCATTTCGTTTGCCGTGTCGATGGTCGCAGGCCCGGTGCTGGAAGGCTTGATCGGCGTCAAGGGCATTTTCTGGATTATCAGCGGGCTGGCCTTGGCGGGCATCGCCGTGCTGTACTGGGTGGTGCCCACGCCGGTGGCCAGCCGCTTCCACCGCGACACCCAAGCCCAACCGGCGCAATTCGGCACGGTGTTGAAAAATCCCGAACTGCTGCGGCTAGATTTCGGCATCTTCTCCCTACACGCCATCCTCACCGCCACCTTCGTGGTGATTCCCCTGGTCCTGCGCGACACCGTGCAACTGCCGACCGCAGACCACTGGAAGGTTTACCTGCCGGTGTTCGTGCTGTCGATGTTCAGCATGGTGCCCTTCGTCATCCTGGCGGAAACCAAGCGCAAGATGAAGGCGGTGTTCGTCTCCTTCATCGCCGTCGTCGCGTTCGCCGACGCCGGGCTGCTGTTCCACGCCGACAATGTCTACGCCATCGGCTTTTTGCTCTATGTGTTTTTCACCGGCTTCAACCTGCTGGAGGCAACCTTGCCGTCGATGGTCTCCAAAGTCGCGCCCTCCGAACTCAAAGGCACGGCCATGGGGGTTTATTCCACCGCGCAATTTTTGGGTGCCTTCGTCGGCGGCGTCAGCGGGGGGACGATCTATGGCGCTTTCGGCATTCCCTACGTCTTCGCCTTTTGCGCCCTGCTGGCCCTGATCTGGGCCTTGGCCGCGTTGCGCATGGCCCCGCCCCGCCACCTCAGTTCCCTGCTCATCAACTTCGGCGATTTGACGGCGATCCAGGCCCTGGCCTTGTCGGCGCAACTGCGGCAAGTCCCCGGCGTGGTGGAGGCCGTGGTGCTGGCCGACGACGGCGTGGCCTATCTCAAGGTGGAAAAGGAGAAGCTGGACAAGGCGGCACTGGAGGGGCTGCTGCCGGAGCTGGGGTGAGTTAATAAGTCGCGGGGTCCGTTCCCCAATCAACAATCAGGAGTCAAGTCCATGTCCAGCAAAAATCAAGCCCTGGCGCTGGCTGCCGGGGTGGCTGCCTTGTTTGCGGTCGCCGCCCATGCCGACGGCGACGGAATCAGCTATCCGGCCAGAATCGCCGGGAAACTCGGCATCGGCCTGATGAACGCCACGACCGGGATCGTGGAAATTCCAAAAACCATGATGACCGTGTCCGAGCAGGAGGGGATAGGCCTAGGGCTGTCGCTGGGGCTGGTCAAAGGCATGACCAATATGATGGGCCGGTCGTTTTTGGGAATGCTCGACGTGGTGTCGTTTCCCATCCCCACCAAGCCTTTAATCAACCCGCCCGTGGTGTTCCAGGACTTTGGCACGGAAACCACCTACGGCCAAGGCTGGGAAACCTATTGACTATCGAGATCCTCGCCATCCTTCGATGAAAACACCGTTTTTCTGGCCGGTGCGGGTGTATTACGAAGACACCGACGCCGGCGGCGTGGTATACCATGCCAACTACTTGAAATTTTTCGAGCGCGCCCGCACCGAGCGGCTGCGCAGCTTAGGGCTGGAGCAAGACGCAATCCGCACACACTGCGGCGTGATCTTCGCGGTCAAGTCGGCGCAGATGGATTATATCAAGTCGGCCCGCTTCAACGACGCGCTGTCGGTGTCGGCGGAAGTGAGTGAATTGAAACGTGCCAGCCTAACGTTCAGGCAGGAAATCCGCCGTGACACCCCGGAAGGGGAACTATTGTGCCAGGCGACAATCCGCATCGCCTGCCTGACCGATGGCGGGCTGCGTCCGGCGGCAATCCCCGGCTTTTTGTTGGAACGCATCAAAGAGGTCCACGCCGGGGTTAATTCCCCGTCCGCTGCCATCGCCCCTAAGTAAACGCTCTCAGGCCATTTCCGGCAAACCAGATACCCGCAAAGCCGTTGGAGCGCCGGCTTTTTTCGGGTTCCCAGGCGTGCGTGGGAACCCATCTGGCCCGCGCTGCGGGCCATAACCCGGCGCGACGCGCCAAAACCGCATTCCCACGCGGCGCGTCACTGCCATTAAGTTAAGGGGTTGCCCGTCATTCCGGCAGGGAATGCCGGAATCCAGGTTCCAGGGATGGCGCGGACTTGAAGCGTCCATGCAGCCTAGATTCCGGCGATCCATGCCGGAATGACGGCTTAACTTAATGGCAGTGACGCGACGCGTGGGAACGAGAAACGAACCATGCGCTACCCCAGCAACCCCCGCCGCCTATGGCTTAAGGCCCATGTTTATCTGGCCTTGGGGCTAGGCTTCCTGTTCGCCTTGTTAGGGCTGACCGGCAGTTTGAGCATCGTCCGCGACGGCATCGACGAACTGTTGAACCCGCGCCTAACCGTCGGCCAAGCCGCAGGCGAATACCAATCGTTGGACAAGATCATGGCGGCGGTGCGGGCGGTGCATCCCGACCGCCACGGCGAATGGGTGCTGGAAATGCCCCGCTCGCCGCAGGGCATGATGACCGCGTGGTATGAAAAGCCCCATGAAACCTTCGGCGAGCTGTACGCGCCGTTGATGGTCGCGGTGAACCCCTACACCGCCGAGGTGGTCGCCAGCCGCTTCTGGGGCCACACGTTTGCCACCTGGATCGAAGACCTGCACACCAACCTGCAACTCGGCCTGTTCGGCGCGAGGATGGTGGGCCTGCTCGGCTTGGCGCTGGCGGCATCTGTCCTCAGCGGGCTTTACCTCTGGTGGCCGGGTTTGCACGCCATGCGCCGGGGGTTCAGGGTCCGCCACCGCGAAGGCTGGATGCGCCTGCTCCACGACCTGCACGGCTTGGCCGGCTTGGCCGTCGCCCCGGTCCTGCTGCTGCTGGCTTTGACCGGCCTGCATCTGGCCTACCCCAATATTTTGGAGACCCTGGCCGGGGCGTCCGGCATGGGCCACGGCGAGGACGGCCCGGCGATACGCAGCACGGCGGTGCCCAACAACCACCCGGTCAGCCTGGCCGAAGCCGTGGTGATCGCCCGCGGCCCGTTTCCCCATGCGGAAGTCCGCCGCATCGCCACGCCCGCCGGGGAAGACGGCACCTACCGCGTCAACCTACGTCGGCCGGGGGAAGTGAACATCCGCCATCCCGCCACCATGGTCTGGGTGGACCGCTGGAGTGGGCAGATCCGGGCGGTGCGCAATCCCAACCTGTTCACCGCCGGGCAGGCTTTCGTCAGCCGCCTGTGGCCGCTGCACACCGGCGAAGCCTTCGGCGCGGCGGGCCGGCTGCTAGGGTTTGTGGCCGGCCTGGTCCCGCTGCTGCTCTATCTCACAGGGCTTGCGCAATGGCTGAACAAGCGCGGCCTGGTGCGCGACCGCCCCGTCGATTTTTCCGCGCTGCGGCCTTATGCGGCCAGGGCGGCGCAAGAATCGCGGCGGCTGGCGCTGCTGCTGGCGGCGGGGGCATGGCAAGCGGGCCTCTGGCTGGCCGAGAGGCT
>CAZOTR010000126.1:8060-9385 GCA_964582755.1 uncultured Methylococcaceae bacterium
GGCTGCGCAAACGCGGGGGGAACGGGCAAGGGCGGGCTTGACCGCGCCAGCGCGGCATTTCACACAAGCAACCACGCCATATGCCGCAAATCCAAAGCCATCCCGCGCAAGTTTTGGCGGAACCAAGCCCGTCGTCTCAAGCCAGCTTCGCCGTGGACTGACAATGGCCTGCTATTTGCTAATTTCCCATCTCTGTTGCATCAAGCATTCGCCCTGGCCGCCCCGGTTTTAAAAACCGAGCCTGTCTGCCGCGCTCTACGGAAGTTTGCGCGGCATCATCACCGCGCCGAACGGCAAGGGCTTTGCGCAGGCAACAGGATATGGCGATTAGGCGTGGCATCGTCGATAATGCGCGGTCAAAACACCGGCCGGGAACCGGGTCGGACGCCAGTCGATGATTTGGACATAACACTTTGAAGCGACTGACATGAACTCCATCACCGCCTGCGACACGACTGACACACTCATGGCCTCTTTTTCCGCCCGCGGCAGCGCGGAACGGCTGCGCAAAAAACACTGGAAAGCCGAGGGCGCCGCTTACGCGCTGGCACTGCTCGCCCATCTCGCCGCGTGGCACCTATACCGGGCCATGCCTGTCCCGCCGCCGCCGGAGGAGCCGCCGATCATTGAGGCGGTGTTGATGGTGGCGCAGCCCGCCCCAGCCGCCGCCGTTGCCGCGCCGCCGCAACCGCAGCTCCAACCGCCGCCGCCCCTGCCCAAACCCATCCCCAAGGTGGAGAAGCCCGTTCCGAAAAAGCTGGAGCCGCCCAAGCCCAAGCCGGAAATCAAACCCATACCAAAACCGAAGCCCAAGCCACAGAAAACGGAAGCGGACACCAAACCGGCCCCCGTCCAAGAAGCGTCGCCCGCGCCAGAACCCCCCGCGCCCGCGCCGGTGGCGGCGGAAACGCCAAGGGCGGTCCCCAAGGCAGCAGCGCCCGCGCCGGTGGAAAACGCCGAGTACCATTCCTCCAGCGTCAGCGGGTTCCCCAGAAACAACTACCCGTCGGCGGCCAGGGCCATGCGCCTAGAAGGCGTGGTGAGGATGAAAATCCACATCCTCGCCAATGGCGAGATCGGGGAAGTCATCGTGGTAAGCAGCAGCGGCCATGCCATATTGGACGAGGCGGCGGTGAGCATGGCCAAGGAAGCCCACGCCACCCCCGCCCGCCGGGGCGACAAACCCATTGATGAATGGAGGACTTTGCCCTATCGCTTCCATCTCGACGACTAGAGTCTTGCCTCGGCAATTTTTGGGCGGAAGCGTCCGGGACGCTGCCCCCCCTAGCGGAACCCCTTACCACCAAGCACTGGCTACTTAACTT
>CAZOTR010000126.1:9485-11531 GCA_964582755.1 uncultured Methylococcaceae bacterium
TTAAATTTACCCCCACTAGGATCACCGCATGTTTGAACTGAGTTCTTCCAACATCGTTTACATTACGTTATGGGTTTTAATCGGATTCTCCGCCGTCACCTGGGGCATCATCTTTTTCAAAAGCTGGGTATTCTGGAGCGTGGGACGGGCCAACAGCGCCTATGGCGAAGCCTTCTGGGCGGCTTCCGACTTGAGCGACGCCGCCACGGTGGACCAGGAAAAAAGCGCCATGGGCCGCATCGCCGGGGCCGGCTTCCATGTTTTGAAAGACGTGCGTAGCAACACCTCGCGCCCCTTGGAACTGAGCGGCGACATCCAGTCCATCCTGGAGCGCTCGTTGCGCCAGCAAATCAGCAAGGAGCGCAAAGTCTTGGAGCAAGGGCTGGCCATGCTCGCCAGCGTCGGCAGCACCGCGCCCTTCGTCGGCCTGTTCGGCACCGTCTGGGGCATCATGCATGCGCTGGAAGGCATCAGCAAAGCCAAGTCCGCCAGCCTGGACGTGGTGGCCGGCCCCATCGGCGAGGCGCTGGTCGCCACCGCCATCGGCATCGCCGCCGCCATCCCCGCCGTGCTGGCCTACAACTACTTTTTAAGCCGGATGAAACAATGCGAGGCGGAACTGGACTACTTCGCCACCGACTTCCTCAACCTGGCGGTCAAGTCCAGCCTGAAAACCAACGGGGACAAGTGACATGGCTTTCAAGACTGCCAAACCAAGCCTGAAAACCAACGCGGACAACCACTAACATGGCCTTCAAGACCGACTCCTCCGACCGCTCGGCGATGAGCGAAATCAACGTCACGCCCCTGGTGGACGTGATGCTGGTGCTGCTCATCGTGTTCATCGTCACCGCCCCGCTGCTCACCCAGGCGGTGAGGGTGGACCTGCCGAAGACCGAGAAGACCGAAGCCTCCCCGGACCAGCACACCTCCACCATCGCCATCGACGCGCAAGGCAAGATCACCCTCAACGACCAAGCCCAGGCGCTGGAAACCCTGGAGCAGACTCTGCGCGACAAACTCGCCGCCGACCCGGAGTTGATCGTGCAACTGCAAGGCGACAAGGCCGTGCCTTACGGCACCGTCGCCGAAGCCATGGCCGTCGCCCACAAGGCGGGCATCAAGAAACTGGCGTTCATCACCCGCGAATAGTGTGCCCGACACTGGCTGCCCTGCCCGCTGAACTGGGCAGCCATCAAGGGTCGCGCTCGGCCAAGCGATAGCCCACCCCCACTTCAGTCACAAGATAGCGGGGCCTGGCGGGGTCGGCTTCCAGCTTGTGCCGCAACTGGCCCATGTAGATGCGCAGGTAGTGGCTGTCGTGGACATGCTCCGGCCCCCAGACCTCCTTGAGCATCTGGCGATGGGTCACCACCAATCCGGCTTGGCGGACGAGCAAAGCGAACAGGCGGTATTCGATGGGCGTGAGGCTGACCTCGGCGCCGGCTTTGAACACCTTGCGCCGCAACAAGTCGATCTGCAACGGCCCCAAGGCGAAAATTTCTTCCTTGGCGGCGGCCTTGGCGACGCGGCGCAGCAGCGCCCGCAGACGGGCATCGAGTTCCCCCGTGCTGAAAGGCTTGACCAAGTAATCATCGGCCCCGGCATCCAGCGCATTGATCTTGTCCCGCTCTTGGCTGCGCGCCGAGAGGATGAGTATGGGCAGGTCGGACACCAGCCGGAGGCTGCGCACCAAGGACACGCCGTCCATGTCAGGCAGGCCCAGATCGACAATAGCCAAGCCGAGAGGCTCGGCTTTAACCGCCGCCAAGCCCCGTGCGCCGGTGTCCGCCTCGCGTATGTCCCAGCCCCGCCCGCCCAAGCTGGTTTTCAGCAAGCGCCGGGTTTGCGGATCATCCTCGATGATGAGAACCAGCGGGCCAAGCCCGTTCATGGCAAAGCCTCCTCTTCCCACGCCATGGCGGGCGGCTCGTGCAACGGCAGCGTCAAAGCAAAGACGGCACCGCCACCAGGACGGTTGGCCGCACCCATGCCGCCCCCGTGGGCCTGCGCAATGGCACGGCACAGGGACAGCCCCAGGCCCAC
>CAZOTR010000126.1:11631-13038 GCA_964582755.1 uncultured Methylococcaceae bacterium
GTGTGCCAGGGTTCCGCCGACGACTTCCTCGACGGCGTTCCATTCCCGTTGCAGGACGATATTGCCGGTGGAAATCCGCGCCATGTCGAGGATCTTGCTCATCAGTTCCGACATGCGTTCGGCTTCGTCCAAGATGGCCCGCTTGAAGTCGATGCGTTCATCGGGCTCCAGGCTATTTTCCCGTTCCGCCAAAATCCCGGCGGCCCCCATGATCCGGGTCAAAGGGGTGCGCAGGTCGTGGGAGATGGCGCTCAACAGGGAATTGCGCAGAGCCTCCGCTTCCGCCTGCAGGGTAGCCTCCCGCGCCCGCGTAGCCAAGCGGACCCGCACCAGTGCTTGGGCGATTTGGTTCAAAAACGTGTTTAGGAAGGTCGTGACTTCCTGATTGGACAGGTTCGGCACCGATGCCGTCTGGATTGCCAAGACGCCGACCATGCCTTGCGAAGCCTCAAGCGGAAAATAGGTGACATGGCCTTTGACCGGTATGTAAGCGTCACCGCGAGCGGCCGATTTTTTGCTGTCGAACAGCCATTGGGCAGTGTCCAAGTCAGCGCCGCGCAGTGATTGCCGGAGCGGACTGTAGTCAGGATAGCGCAGATGGCCGCCGGCATCTGGCAACAGCAATACGGACGAAGCCCCCAGTTCGTCATAAATATTGGATACCGCCGTCCGCACGACGGTCTGCCCATCCTGGGCCTCGGACAAAGCCCGGCTCAAATAATAAAGAGCGGTCGCCAGGCGTTCCCGTTGCGCGGCGATGTCGGCTTGAAAACGCACCCTCTCCAGCAGATTGCTGGTGACATTGGCGACCACCATCATAACCCCGAGTCCGATTATGTTTTCGATATCTGAAATCGCCAACGAGAAGATCGGCGGCGCAAAGAAAAAAGCGAAGGCCGGCGCGCTGAGGAGCGAGGCGATAATCGAGGCGGCACGGCCAAACCGGGTTGCCACCAGGAACACGCCGAGCAGATAAATCATCAAAATGCTGGCCGGCCCCAAAGTGTGCCGCAACGGCCAGTCGACCAGCGTGCAGATACCCGGCGCGGCCACGCCCCAGAAATAGGCGGCGTAGCGGCTGTGCCGCCGGTAGGGTGCCAACCGGGGCGCTTGCAACAAGCCGCCCCGTCCGTTTCCTGGTTCTTCGAGGCCGGCCGTGACGCCCCCCCGAGCCTTGCCCAACCACATGCCCTTAAAATTAAAAGTGACCGCCGTTGATTAAAAACAGTGTACCAATGCTGGCAAAGAAACCCAATAAAATGGCAGGCATCCAGCGCAAATGCAGGGAAAAGGTATAGCCTTCGCCTTCTTTCATGTTGCCTTTCATCAATCCTAGCACATGCAGCCCAGGCGCGGAGCCAATCGCCAGTAGGCTGCCACCCACACCCAATGTCAAGGTTAATAGCA
>CAZOTR010000127.1:0-12972 GCA_964582755.1 uncultured Methylococcaceae bacterium
TGGAAAGGGATTTTCAATCCTCCCCCCGCGAGCATCAGTGAACGTTTCGTCATATGGACCTCCGTTGTGCAACTTTTAGGAATAGGCATGGGAGACCATGGCCCCGCCACGCCGAGTCAAGCAACCCAGCCACCGCACGCGAAACCATGGGGCGCTGGCTGTGGAACTGGCGGAAAGACGGTAGCATATCGCCTATGCGTTGACAAGAATATCCTAAATGCCAGGGTTGCATTCAAGCCGGTTATTCAAAGGCAAAACCCTGCTTTTGCCAAGCCTCCGCCCCTCCCTCAAGATTCGTCAAGTTGCGGTAGCCCAATCCGTGCAAGGATTTTGCCGCCGTGTTGCCCATAGGGCCGCTTCGGCAATACACATAGACCTCTGTGTTCTTGTCCTTGGGGAGCTTGTCCGCATATTTCTCGACTTCGTTGTACGGAATAAACAAGTCGGTGCCTTTGATATGGCGTTGTTCGGGGGTGTGGACATCGACCAAAAATATATCCTGGTTTTGCAGGAGGCGGTTTAATTCCGCCGGAGTTATCATTTTCACATAGTCTGGCTTTGGCAACGAACAACCGGCAAGCAAGACAATAGCGGCTATCAAAGGATACAGTTTTATTTTAGGCATGGCCGGGGAATTCCTAAGAGGTTGGCAGGTTTCGACGAATGTTGCCCTTGCGGCGGATGCCCGTCAAGCGCCGGGCGGCGGTCAATGCACACTGGCCCGCATTCTCTGGAGCAGTGCCGGCGGCACTTTCGCCAAACGGCCATCGGGCCGCAGGCTGAGACGCCCGGTTTCGACCTGCCCCAGCCGGGCCAGCGCGTTGGGGCTTAAGCGGCAGAGGTCGCCGTTTTGCACGACATGCGCCTGC
Organism: uncultured Methylococcaceae bacterium; assembly: GCA_964582755.1. Lineage (GTDB taxonomy): Bacteria > Pseudomonadota > Gammaproteobacteria > Methylococcales > Methylococcaceae > Methylumidiphilus. The sequence goes on from CAZOTR010000127.1 coordinate 870, forward strand.
GGCACATGGCTGGCTCTGGCAATTTCCGCGTTGGCGGCAAGATGGCGCGGGGTGCCGTGGACTGGAATCACGATAGGCGGTTGCACCCACTGGTAGAGCCGGCGGATGTCGTCCTGGGCCGGATGGCCGGAAACGTGAATCAAGGTGTCACGGTCGGTGACGACCCTGACGCCCTGCCCTCGCAACTGCCGGTGCAGCCGTTCCACCGCGTGTTCGTTGCCGGGGATCATCCGCGAAGAGAAGATCACCATGTCCCCCGCATCCAACAACAGATCCGGGTGAGTGTCACGCGCCAGGCGCGACAAGGCCGACCTCGGCTCGCCTTGGCTGCCGGTGCAGGCGGCGAAGACTTCCTCGCGGGGCAAGTGTCCCAAATGGCGGGCATCCACCCAGGCGGGCAGGCCGTCCGGCCAATAGCCGGTGGCGCGGGCGGTGGCGGCCATCCGCTCCATGGCCTGGCCGGCCACGCCGAAACGCCGCCCCAGCGCCTGGGCCACCCGCGCCAAAGTGACCAAGCGGGCGATGTTGCTGGCAAACGCGGTGGCGATGATGCGCCCGGACGCCTGCCTGCCCACATCGAGCAAGGGCTGGAATAAATCCGCCTCAGAGCCGGTGTGGCCGGGGACGGGCGCGTTGGTGGAGTCGCAGACCACCGCCAGCAAGGGCGCGTGGCGCAGCGAGTGCAGCCGCTTGTGGTCGTAGCCGCGGCCGACCACGGGGCGGTCGTCCAGCTTCCAATCGCCGGTGTGCAGGACCGCCCCCGCCGGGGTGGAGACCAACAGCGCGTTGGGCTCGGGGATGGAGTGGGTCATGCTTATGTATTCGACCGTGAAGGGGCCAGCCTGGAAGCGCCCGCCCAAGGCGATTTCAATGATCGGGTCGGCGGACAGGCCGGCCTTGGCGAGCTTGGCGCGGGCCAGCGCCGCCGTAAACGGGGTGGCGTAGACCGGGCAGCGCAGGCGATGCCACAGATACGGCAGGGCGCCGATGTGGTCCTCATGGCCGTGGGTCAGGACGAGGCCGGCGAGGCGTCCCCGGCGGGCCGCGATGAACGCCGGGTCCGCCATCAGCACCGGATGCTCCGGGAAATCGTCGCCGCCGAAGGTGATGCCCAGGTCGACGGCCAGCCACGCGCCATCGTGGCCGTACACCGTCAAATTCATGCCGATTTCGCCAGTGCCGCCCAAGGGCAGGAAGAGCAATTCGTCTTGTGTTGGGATAATGTGCTGCATGGCGGCGTCCCGCTTCAAAGCTTCGCCGAAGTTGCCCGCGCCGTAGGGGTGAGGCTCACCCGGGCAAGCGGCAAAAACCTTCGGCAGGCACGTCCAGCCCGGCGTTGAACTTGCTCGACAGGTTTTGGTAGGCGATCAACCCGGCCAGCTCGATGATGGCCTCGTCGTCGAAACTCGCCTTGAGGCGTTTGCGCAAATCTTCATCGACCGTCCGCCCGGTAACCGTCATCGCCTCGGCGAAGTGCAGCGCGGCCTGTTCGCGCTCGCTGAACCAGGGGGAATCGGCGAAGCCATGCAAAGCCTGGAGCTTGTCCTCGGCAATGCCCCGCTGCAAGGCGTGGGAGGCGTTGAGGTCGATGCAGAACGGGCAGACGTTGATCTGCGAAACCCTGACCATGATGAGCGAGCGCAACGACGGCTCCAGCGGCGAGGATTTGCGCTCGAATGCCCGGTACAAATGGAGAAAGGCGACAAAGACCCGGGGCGTCCTGCCCCACAACAAAACCGGCTCAGGCACCCTGCCCAGCTTGCGTTTTTGCAAGGCCATGAACAGGCGGAGATACCACGGGTAATGGTCGTCGGGCGAGGCGTTGATCCAGCTCATGAGGCTTGCGCGGGTTGGTGGGTTTGCGGCCATTGATTATCGCCGATTGGCGGTTTTGATGCCATGCCAATGCCCCTGCCCCTGCCCCGGCAGACCGGCGCGGTTTTTAAAACCGCGTCGGTCTTCGCGCTCAACTTGCCTTTGAGGGGCTTGCCAATTCTTCCGCGCTGAAATCATCGACCGTGATCGCCGCCAGCCGGGCTTGTCCGGCCTGTGCCAGCAAACCGGCTTCCTCCGGCGTGAGTATCCCCTGGGAAAGCGCTTCCGCCACAAGCTCGGCGGAATCGCCCGCCGGCAAACGCCGCTGCCGCAAAGCGCCATGCAGCTTGGCTTCCGCCGGGGCCGCCGCCAGCACGGCGCGGAAAGCCCGCTCGATCCTGCCGGTGGGGTCGGCGGGCAGGTCGTTGATGTGGATGCCGTAGGTCAGGCGCTCACGCGCCGGCGTGTCCGCCAACAAGAGGGCCGCCACCGGATGGATCAAGCGCCCGTCCGGCGGGGCATACTCGCCACCGGGAAAGACGCAAACGCGCAGCAGCCAGGCTAGGGGCCGGTAAGGCAGTTGCCGGAAAATCGCCAGCAAGGATTGCTGCGCCTGCCCAGCCGTCTGCTGGCAGGCCCACTCCAGCAGCGGCCTGTCCGCCTCCGGGCTGCCTTGGTCTTGGTGGTGTTTCAACACGCAGGAGCAGAGATAAAGATTCGCCAGCACATCGGCAAACTGGCCGGAAATCCGCTCCTTGCGCTTCAACGACCCGCCCAAGGCCAGCAGGGCGAAATCCGCCGCCACGGCAAAAACGGCACTGAGCCGCGCAATCCGCCGGTAGTGGCGCTGGCTGTGGCGGTCGCCGGGGACACGCAGCAGGCCGGCCCCGCCCAGGCTCAGCCAAACACTGGCGGCGAGGTTACGCAGGAAAAACCCCAGATGGCGCAGCAACAGGCCGTCGAACCGCGCCAATGCCTGGGCGGGGTCGGCGTCGTGCAGCGCGGCCATCTCCGCTTGGATGAACGGATGGCAGCGCACCGCGCCCTGGCCGAAGACCATCAGGCTGCGGGTGAGGATGTTCGCCCCCTCGACGGTGATGCTGACCGGGATGGCTTGGTACAAGCGGCCTAGAAAATTGCGCGGTCCCAGGGAGATGCCGGCCCCGCCCAAGATGTCCATGCCGTCGTTGACGACGCGGCGCATGCGTTCGGTCGCCTCGTATTTGAGCAAGGCGGAGATGACGGCGGGCTTTTGCCCCTGCTCCAGGGCGGCGGCGGTGACTTGGCGGGCGGCGTCGAGAATGTATGCCTGCCCGGCCATGCGGGCCAGCGGTTCCTCTATCCCTTCAAAGGTGCCGATGGGCCGGTTGAATTGTTCGCGGACGCGGGCGTAAGCGCCGACATTGCGGCAGGCGGATTTCGCGGCGGCGGTGGCCAGCGCGGGCAGGGAGACGGCCCGGCCCGTGGCGAGGGCTTGCATCAACATTGTCCAGCCCCGGCCCGCCTGTCCGACGCCGCCGATGATCCAGTCCAGGGGGATGAACACGTCTTTGCCCCAGTTGGGGCCGTTTTGAAAGGCGGAATCCAGCGGAAAATGCCGCCGGCCAATGGCGACGCCGGGCGTGTCGGTGGGAATCAGCGCCAAGCTGATGCCGACCTCTTCCCGTTCGCCGATGAGATGCCCAGGGTCGTAAAGCTTGAACGCCAAGCCCAGCACCGTCGCCACCGGCCCCAGGGTGATGTAGCGCTTTTCCCAGTTCAGGCGTATGCCCAAGACCCGGTCCCGGCCCTGGAAGCTGCCGTAGCAGACGACGCCCTTGTCCGGCATGGCGCTGGCGTCGCTGCCCGCGTGGGGGCCGGTGAGGGCGAAGGCGGGAATCTCCTCGCCCGAGGCCAGACGCGGCAGGTAATGGTTTTTTTGCGCCTCGGTGCCATAGGCCAGCAACAGCTTGGCCGGCCCCAGCGAATTGGGCACCATCACCGTCACCGCCGCCGTGACGCTGCGGCTGGCGATTTTCATGACGACCTGGGAATGGGCGAAATGGGAGAACTCCAAACCGCCGTATTGCTTGGGGACGATCAGCCCCCAAAAACGCTGCCGCTTGATGAAGTCCCAGACTGCCGGCGGCAGGTCGCGGCGCGTGTGGGTGATGTCCCAATCGTCCAGCATGGCGCACAGGGCTTCCGCCGGGCCGTCCAGGAAAGCCTGCTCCTCGGGGGTAAGCCGGACGGGCGGCAGATCCAGCAACACTTTCCAGTCCGGCTGGCCGGAAAACAACTGGGCGTCCCACCAAGTATTGCCCGCTTCCAAGGCTTCGCGTTCGGTCTGCGAAATCGGCGGCAGCGCCCGCCGCAACCTGTCGAACACGGGCCGGACGATCAGCCTGCGGCGGATGCAGGCGAGGTTGAGCGGGATGGACACCAGCGCGAACACGCCCCATAACCAAGGCGAAGCCGCCGTCCACCCCTGTTGCCAAGTCTCGCCGCCCAGCACGGCGGCGAGGGCCAGCGTGGAAACCCCCAAGGAAACGCCGCAATAGGCCAGCAACCCGGCGGCGGACACCAATGCGATGAGCCAGATCATGGGAATGCCTCCCGTCAGTTGCGCAAGGGCTTGCCGGTTTTCAGCATGTGTTCCAGCCGTTGCAAGGTGCCGGCTTGCCGCACCAGCCGCAGGAACGCCTCCCGCTCCAGCGCCAGCAGCCCGTCTTCGCCCAGGGGCCGGGTAATGTCGGCATCGCCGCCGCTGAGGACGAAGGCCAGTTGGCGCGAGACCTCGGCGTCGTAAGCCGTGATCTTGCCGGCCAAGCGCAAGGCTTTGATCGCCATCTCCGCCGCGCATCCGCCGGTTTTTCCGGGCAGCCGGTATTCCGCCGGTGGCGGCGGCGCATAGCCCGGACACAGCGCCAGCGCCTTGGCCTTGGCGTCGGCCAGCAGGCGGTCGCGGTTCATGCTGATGCCGTCGGAGGGCGACAGGAACAGCCACTCTTGCGCCTCGAAAGCCGATTGCGACACCTTTGCCATGGCGATGGTTTCAAAGGCTTTGAACAAGGCCGGCAGCGGCCCGCCAGGGCGGCGGCGGTTGTCCAATTGCCTGCGCAGGTATTCCTTGCAGCCGCCCCATGCCGGCACCATGCCGACGCCGGTTTCGACCAAGCCGGTGTAGAGCTCCGCATGGGCCTGGATGGCGTCGCAGTGCAGCAGGATCTCCAAGCCGCCGCCCAGCGCCATGCCCGCAGGCGCGCCGACCACGGGAAACGGCGCATATTTCAACGCTTGGTAGGCCTGCTGGCCCTCGGCGACGATTTGTTCGATCCACGCCCAATCCGCCGCGTGGATGGCCCGGACCAGCAGGTCCAGGCTGGCGCCGGCGGAAAAATGCTCGCCTTCGTTGTAGACCACCAAGGCCGCGAAGCCGCCGCGCACGGCGTCCATGCCTTGCCGCAGCAGCGCCATCGTGTCGCCGTCCAGCGTGTTCAGCTTGCTGTGGAATTCCAGGCAGGCAACGCCGTCGCCGATGTCCCAGAGGCTGGCGGCAGGATTTTCCAACACCGCCGGCCCCTTGAGCTTGATCGCGGAGAGCGACAACAAGCCTTCGGTTCCCCGCACGGGCCGGTAGCCTCCCGACAGATCGGCGCACGACAGCCGACCGGCCTGTGTTTGGCACAGCGGGCGCGGGGTTTGCAGCAAGGGCGGCAGTTCATGGCCTTCCGCCCGCAGCCGCCCGGCGAACCAGTCCGCGCCTACCGCGTCCAGCAGTTCAAAGGGGCCGTGTTTCCAGTTATAGCCTAGGCGCAGGGCGGCATCGACGGCGCTGGGATCGTCGGCAATCTCCGGCAGCAAACCGGCGGCATAGGCCAGCGTCGCGGACAGCACCCGCCAGCCATAACGGCCAGTCTTGTCGTCGCCGGCCAGCCAGGCGCGGAGATCCGCCTGGGCCGGCGAGCGCAAGGCGGACAGGCGCGGCTTCTCGCTGGCCCGGTACTCCCCGCTGCGCAAGTCCATGGCTTGCTTGACGCGCTGGCCTTCCACCTGCGCCAGCCGGTAAAAGCCGCCCTTGCCCTTGCGTCCGGTAAGCCCCTGCCCGATCATGCGCCGGACCAGCGGCGGGGTTTGGCCGACCCTGTGGAAGGCGTCATCGGCTGGCAGCGCCTGGCGCAGAAAATCGAGGACATGGGGCAGCAGATCCAGGCCGATGAGATCCAGCAGGCCGAAGAGGCCGGTCTTGGGGAGGCCGAACAGCGCCGACAGCGCGGCGTCGGCCTCTTCCACCGTCAAATCGAGCGCCAGCGCCTCCAGCAAGCCGGTTTGCAGCCAGAAGCTGCTGACGCGGTTGGCGATGAACCCCGGCGTGTCTTTGCAACTGATGCAGGTCTTGCCCAGGCGGACATCGGCAAATTGCCGCAGCGCCTGCGACAACTCCGGGCGCAAGGCCGGGCTTTCGACCAATTCCAACAGCCGCATGTAGCGCGGCGGGTTGAAGAAATGGGTAATCATGAAGCGCCGCGTGAAACTCTCCGGCATTCCCCGGCCCAGCAGTTTGAGGGGCAGCGTCGAGGTGTTGGAGGAGATCAGCGTGTCGGCGCGGCAGACACTGTCGAGCTTGGCGAACAATGCCTGCTTGATTGCCAAATCCTCGACCACGGCCTCGACCACCCAATCGACCTCGGCCAGCCGCTGCCAATGGTCTTCGACATTGCCGGGGGTAATCAGGCGCATATTGCCCTTGCGCATCAGCGCGGGCGGGTCCGCTTGCGCAAGCCTCTCCAGCGCGGCCTCGGCCACTTGGTCGCGGCGGGCGGCGCGGGCCGGCACGATGTCCAGCAGCCACACCGGCACGCCGGCATTGGCGAAGTGGGCGGCGATGCTGGAACCCATCACGCCGGCCCCGATGACGGCGGTTGTTTCGATGGTCATGACACCGCCTCCAACAAAGTGGCGATGCCTTGGCCCCCGCCTATGCACATCGCGGCCAGCGCGTAGCGGGCTTTCTCCCGCCGCAGCAGCGCTGCCGCCTTGCCGGTGATGCGCGCGCCGGACGCCCCCAAGGGATGCCCCAGGGCGATGGCCCCGCCATCCAGGTTCAACTTGTCCAACGGGATGGGCAGGTCTTGCAACACCGCCAGGGTCTGCGCCGCGAACGCCTCATTCAACTCCACCAGGCCGATGGCGTCCAGGCTCAAACCGGCCCGCCGCAAGGCTTTGCGCGCCGCGGCGACCGGGCCTATGCCCATGATCTCGGGGGCGCAGGCGGACACCGCGACGGCCTTGATGCGGGCCAGCTTGTCCAGCCCGTGGGCATCCGCGTAAGCCTCGCCGCACACCAGCACCGCCGCCGCGCCGTCGGTCAAGGGCGAGGCGGTGCCGGCGGTGACGCTGCCGCCCTCCAGGAAGGCGGGCGGCAGTGTTGCCAAAGCCTCGGCGCTGCTGTCCGGGCGCAAGCAACCGTCCTCTTCGACGCGCCCGCCTTGCGGGCTGTCGATGGCGACGATCTCCGCCGCCAGCAAGCCTTGCTGCTGGGCCGCATAGGCTTTTTGCTGGCTGGCGAGGGCAAACGCCTCCTGGTCGGCGCGGGCTATGCCATATTGGCGGGCGAGGTTTTCCGCCGTCTCCCCCATGCTGATGTACGCCTGCGGAAAGGACGCATACAGCGCGGGGTTGGGCATGGGATTGAAGCCGCCCATCGGTATCCGCGTCATCGACTCCACGCCGGCGCAGATGAACACCTCCCCCGCGCCCATTTGGATCGCGCCGGCGGCGATGTGGATCGCCTGCATGGAGGAGCCGCACAAGCGGTTGACGGTGGTCCCGGCCACGGAATCCGGCAGGCCGGCCAAATGCGCCAGCAAGCGGGCGAGATTGAAGCCCTGCTCGCCTTCCGGGAACGCGCAACCCAAGATCAGATCCTCGATGTCCTCGGGCCGGACCCCGCTCCTGCCGACCAAAGCCTTGACGACCTGGGCGGCGAGGTCGTCCGGCCTGACCCCCGCCAAGCGTCCCTTGTTTGCCGGGGTGAACGGCGACCGGCAATAAGCCGAGATGATTGCGTTGTTCATGGCTGTCTCCTGGTGTTGTTCATTCGCAGCGAATTTTTCCGCCCGCCGGGGCGGGGGCGAAGCAGCGCCCGCGTTTGCCGCCTGCGGCTTGGAAAGCGCCTGCCTCGCGTAGGAAGTCGTCGATGATCTGCCAAGTCCCGGCGGTGTTGTCCATCAAAATGCCATGGTGGCTGGCCGGGATGATTTTCAGCCGCTTGTCCGTCCCGCCCAGCTTGTCCATGAGGATTTGCGCGCTTTTCACCGCGACCACCGGATCGTGGTCGGCATAGATGGCGAGGGCGGGCACGTCGATGGCCGGCAAGCACTCCTCCAGCGCCACGATTAGCCGCTGCAAGTTGTACAAGCCCTGGACGGGCGTGTTTTGGTAATTGACATCGGGGTGTTCGGGGGCGTTTTCGACGAAAGGCTTGACACCCTCATGGGATGAAATCCAGCCGACCAGCCGGTTGGTTCCGTGCAGCAGCGACACCCAGCGGAAAGCGGTGTTGACGATTTTCAGCGGCACCGCCAGGGTGGCCACGGCTATCGTCTGGGGGCAGCCCTCCGCCGCCAGCATCAGCGCCAACGCCCCCCCGGTGGAAAAGCCGACCGGCACGATGCGCCCGCAATGCAGCCTAAGAATATTGAAACCCCGGCGCGCGCTGGCATACCAATCTTCCCAGCCCTGCCCGCCCAGCGCGTGGGGCGAGGTGCCATGCCCGCGCAGGCGGACGCCCAGGACCGTATAACCCAGGCCGCACAGATGCTCGCCGTAGCCCCTGACCTCGGCCGGGCCGGCAAACATGCCGTGGATGAGCAAGACGCCGATGCCATTGGGGTTTTTAGGCCGCAAGAAAAACGGCGCGGGATCGGCGTCGGCGGTTTCCTGCGCGTTGACATCGTCGAAGCGGGGTGCCGAGTAATAGTGCCTCTCCCAGGCCAAGGCGTTGGATTCGTCTTCGAGGCGCCAAGCCGCCAGACGGTGGCGGTCCAGCGAATCGGCTTCCTCCAGGGCGGTGGCCAGGGCTTCGCGGACACCGCGCAAAGGGGCCACTTCGTTGGCGTAAACCGCTATCGGATTCTCCAGCCGAATCGCGTCCAGGCCGTAATCCGCGCAGAGTTTTTCCTCGAAACGATAATGGCCGTCCTCTTCAGCCAGCAGCCCGCCTGCCTTCGCCAAGCAGATAAATTGCGCGAAGCGCTGGCTTTTCCCGTCGACCAAGTCGATATATTCATACGGATTGAGCAAGCTGCGATGCAAATTGACCCCGTCCATTTTTTGCAGCCGGCGAACCGCGATATACAGCGCCGTATAAAACCGCTCCTGTTCGATCCGTTGCCGCCCGGCGGCGATGCAGTGCAGGATGAGGCTGGAAGCCAGATGGCTCAGGTTGACCGTGACATTGGCGTAAATGTCCGCCATATAGTGGTTGCGCGTGGCGGCGGCGCATTTCCTGAAATACCAGCCCAGTATCCGCCGCCTAAGGTTTCCCGGCGAAGAATGCAGCGCGAACACCTCTTCCAGCGAAGTGAAATCCCTCGAAAACAGATCCAGCACATACTGGTTCCACCAATGCCACACCCGGCACGGATCGATGGGCTTGCCCATGCGCACATCCATGTCGGTATCCTTGAGCAAAATATTGCCCTCGACCAAGACTTCCTCCAACTGCCGGGGCGTCAAATGGCCGGCGAACAGCTCAACCCCCCTTTGCAACAGGTTTTCCGACGAGCGGATAGGATAAAAGGTGATGTTGGCCGGCACGATCAAAGTGGGCTTCAGCGCCGCGAGCAACAGTTGCTCAAGACAGTCAATCTGCAAGGCCTCTTTCCAGGCCTGCAACTGGCGGCGGTCCTTGTCGCGATAGGCATTGCGGATCGTCGCCTTAAACGCTTCGAGGCCCTGCGCCAATACTGCCGGGCCGGTATGCTGCTTGCGCCTCTCGCCAGTGACGCGGGAATAAACGCTATACCGCCCCTGCCGGTCCATTACCCGGCGGTCTTTCACCATGCCGCCTTCGGGAAAAACGATGACCTTGCGCCCGCGCAGAATCTGCGCGGCGAGCAGGGGAAACAAGCCTGGATGGTCGTGCGGGTAGACGCCGACTTTTTTAAGATAGCGGGCCAAGGCCGTGTCTTCCGCGAAAAACTCGCCGGAGGCGATGGCGCAGCTATAAGCGCCGGTTTTTTCGTAAATCAAAAATTGCGGGATGAACGTCTCGAAGCGGGAGAAATGGTTGAACAGGAAAATATCGCCCTGCTCCGGCTGGGATTCCGCATGCAGCTTGATTTTCACCTCCAGCATCTTTTTTACCCACGAGAACATTTTCACCGACCTGTCGTAGACCACAGTGTCGATGTCCGGCCAGTCGTGGGGGTAGCGCGTGTTTTTCATGGCAGTTAGACCATTTTTAACAGCAAAGTTTAGAACATTGTGGAAACTGCGCAGGCGTTCTGCGAGTCCCGGCGGAAATTCCCGCCAGGATTTGCCGTGCCAACGGCAGACGGTCCAGTCCACCCTCGCCACCGATAAGCCGCGCAATCGCGGGCTAAAGCCCGCGCCTACGGGAGAATGTGCGGCAAACCGATAAGCGGCAAACCACAGGCATGGCGGGCTTGCGTTTCCAGAACATCTGCATGAGAATTATTGACTAATACCCCATTAGATAGGGAGAGCTTCATGAGCAATCAAGACCAAGACATCGCGCCATCCTGTTTCGATTGTGCCGGCCAGGCCACCGAACGGCTGGCCGATATGTTCGTCGGCATCGTCCAGAAACATCGTTTGGAACTGGGGCAAAACCCCGCCGAACGCGCGGTATTCCGCAAACTGCACGGTGTCGCCCATGGTTGGTTTGAAATACGGCCCGATCTGCCTGGCCATCTAAAAGAAGGCGTGTTTTCCCACCGGCGCTTGCCGGCTTGGGTGCGTTTTTCCAGCGACACCGCGCCGACCGCGCCCGACTCGGGTTCCACGCTGGGCATAGGCATCAAACTGTTCGACGTGCCGGGCGAGACGGCGCTGGGGGAAACCGGCAATACCGCCGACTTTATCATGCAAAACTTCAACGTCTTCTTCGTCGACAATGCCGAGGAGATGTGCGAATTCACCTATTCCGGGGTGGTTGAGGGGGATTATCCCGGTTACCTCGACAAGCATCCCAAGACTAATTCGATACTCAACCAGATGTCGGCAAAAATCGAGGGCAGCGCATTGACGGCAACCTATTGGGCATTGCTGCCATTCCACTTAGGCACCGGCCAGTTCGCCAAGTATCGCCTGGACCCTGAAACCGCGCCGCAGAATGTGCCAAACGACGCGCCCAACTATCTCGCCACCGACTTGGCCAACCGCCTCGCCCGGCAGGAATACCGCTTCCGCTTCATGGTCCAGCTACGCACCCATCCCGCCACGATGCCGCTGGACCAGGCGACGGTGGAATGGCCGGAGGCGGAAAGCCCGTTCATCCACATCGCCACGCTGGTGCTGCCGCGCCAAGACGTGCAGGCCAAAGGCCAGGCCGAATACGGCCAGGGGCTGGCCTACAACATCTGGCGCGTGCCGCCGGCCAACGCGCCCGCGCAAGAATCCAGCATCGCCGCCGCCCGCAAGACCGTCTACGCCGCCGGTGCCGCGCTGCGCCACACGGCGAACGGCCAGCCTTTGCAAGACCCGCCCCACCCGCGCCCAATTCCCTGCCCGCAGGCCCACGCGCAACAACCGGCGTTTGACGGCTGCATCGTCAAGGCCGTGGTCTATCCGCCGATAGGCATCGCCCGCGTCGGCAACAGCGACGAGTATTTCATCGGCCCGGAAGTGACGGAGCCGCCGCCCGAGCCGACCTCGGCCTACCGCGACGGCACGGGCGCGTTGAAACGCCAGGCCGCGAGGTTCCGGCTCTACGGCGTCAACGCCAAAGGCCAGATCGTCAGGGAACTGACCGCCGACGGCGCGACCCAGATCGAATGGGATGTCCACCTCGCCAACACGAAAGCGGCTTGGTACGGCTTCCAAATCGCGCTGGACATTCCCGAAGCCTCCTCCGCCCCGCCGACGACCTTGCGCAACGCCGCCGTCGCCGACCGCGCCCGGCTGGTGATCGACGGCCGGCGGCAGACCGTGGCCGGCGCGGACGCCCCGCCGCAGCCGTTCAACGGCAGCTTCATGGAGATGCCGGTCTATCTCGGCGAGATTTTCACCGACGCCGCCGGCCGACTGCTCGTGCTCGGCGGCCACGGCCAGTCTGATCTTG
>CAZOTR010000128.1:0-12928 GCA_964582755.1 uncultured Methylococcaceae bacterium
CCCGCTGCGCGGTCGTCATGGACAACGCCGCCTTCCACAAGCGGGCGGACATCCGCCAGGCCATCGAGGACGCCGGACATGTGCTGGAATTCCTGCCCCCTTACTCTCCAGACCTGAACCCCATCGAGCACAAATGGGCGCAGGCCAAGGCCGCCCGCAGGCGGAGAGGCTGCTCCATTGAGGAGCTTTTCGCGGACGGATCTTTGTAATCGCTTTATGTTGGTTTAGCTATATCGGAACAATAGAGTCTGCGGCCATCGGCGCCGCCACCGCGAAATGGCTGGCCGACCCGTTGAATCCTGCCTACGAAGCGATTATCCAATCCTCCACGAAGGTTCTTCAGAATGCCGCCAAGCTGGTGGGCGATGTGGGAGAAACAGCGGCCAAGGTATTGGCCGAATTTCCCAATGCCAACAAGTAAACGCTTTTCCAGGCATTACGGCAGTTCGCCGGGGGCAAGGCTCGATTTTGTCTCATGCTGTGCGCAATGACCGGCTTCGGTTTATGCCATGAGGGTAGGTTCCATGAATTCAATCATGACTCAGGTTTTGCAGGCACACACCCAGGTTTCTGGCAATAACTGCCAGGATATTCCCGGCCAAGCCGAGGCTGGGGATACCCGCCCAGCCCCCCCATGCCAGAGGTTTCCTTAGCCGATCCATTCGCCGAGGCATACGCCGTCTTAAACCAACAATGGGAGTTGCTGTCGCAGCATTTGCACATGCTGGGAGCGGGAACGGATAGCGAAGTGTTCACCTCGCTGGCGCGGAAGACCATGGACATGCTGAAGCCGTCGCTGAACAGTTTTTCGCTTTTGCCGCCGGCTATCGGTCAAGCCCCGGAAGCCAATCCTGGCATTTCGACGCACCTGGAACCTGTCAAGCCCGAAACGCTTCTTGCGACAGTGGAATCCCTGCTGAACAAGAATATGGTCCATGTGGAGAATACGCTGGTCAGCGGCAATCAAGGATTGGCACCACCGCAGTTCAAACCTTTTAGCGTTTCCAGTTTTGAGCTGACGGCCAGTCCAGCAGGCACAGAGGATGGCTTTCTTGATTGAATGCCTATATTCGACCTGGCATAGCAGGATACACAATATGGCGCACAAATTTGTCAGAGAGTGTTCGATCAGGTTTGTCGAACAAGAAATACCGGATCTTTTTTGGGAATTTACCGTGCAAAAGCAAAGCGATGGCAATAGCACGGAATTTGCGCTCAATCTTCAGATTCCGGTGGTCGGTTGCGGGCTAGTGCATCAATCTTTCCCGCTACAACAGGACGACTTGGATCAATTGACCAAGTGGATTACCGCCAACATGCTGCAACCTTAGCGAGTTTTTACTGCCTAGCCCCGCGCTTGCGCATTCATTGCGGAAAGCGTCATTTGCTTGCCGTAAGCGCTAGATATTTCTTGTACAGGCCGTCATTATCTTCGATATGCTCGGGGTCTTTGCTGATGCAGTCCACCGGGCAGACTTCCATGCATTGGGGCCGGTCGAAATGGCCCACGCATTCGGTGCATAAGGCGGGATTGATCTCGTAGATGGTTTCGCCCTGGGCAATCGCGCCGTTGGGGCATTCGGGTTCGCAGACATCGCAATTGATGCATTCATCGGAAATTATCAAAGCCATGGGTTTGCCTCGGGGTTGGCGTATTTTTTCGCCAGGGCCGCATTGACCCTGTCGGTGACAAAAGGGGAAATGTCCCCGCCGAGCCGGGCGATTTCCCGGATCACCGACGAGGAGGTGAAGGCGTATTTCTCGGAGGGCGTCAGGAACATGGTTTCCAAGTCCTTGTCCAGGTGCCGGTTCATGCCAGCCAGTTGGAATTCAAACTCAAAGTCCGACACCGCGCGCAAACCGCGCAGGATGACGCCCGCCCCATGCTTTCTGGCACATTCCACCAGCAGGGTTTGAAAGCCAACGACGTCCACCACGCCGTCGATGTCGGCGACCGCCTCCTTCGCCAATTGGACGCGCTCTTTCAGGCTGAACAACGGCGTCTTGCCCTTGCTGTCGGCCACGGCCACGACCACCCGGTCAAAGATGCGGGCGGCGCGGGCCACTAAATCGAGGTGACCGTTGGTGATGGGATCGAAAGTGCCGGGGTAAATCGCGGTGCGGGTATCGGTCATTGGGGGAAAGGTATGGGATTAAAGGTTTGTCGAGTCTGCCCGTTGATAGAGATGGCAAGCCACTTCCCCTGCTTGCTTGTCCCGCAGCAGTTGCCAGTTTTCCGGCAAATTCGCCAGCGCCAAGCCGCGTTCAACTTCGATGTAAATGCGGGCGAGGGGCGCGAGCCAGCCCTTTTCTTCCAACAAACGGCAGCAAGGCCCGGCCAGCCCCTGATGAAAGGGCGGGTCAAGAAAAACCACATCGAAGGCTTCGGCGGCCCCGGCGAGGAAGCGGGCAACGTCCATCTGCGCCACTTCCACCGTCCGTGCCTGCAACAACTCGCAGTTTTGCTTCAGCGCTTGGCAGGCTGCGGCACCACGCTCCACTTGCACTACCCGCGCCGCTCCGCGCGAAGCGGCCTCGAAGCCCAAAGCGCCGCTGCCTGAGAAAAGATCCAGGCAGCGCAAGCCTTCCAAGTCTTGCCTCAGCCAATTGAACAAGGTTTCGCGCAAGCGGGCCGGGGTGGGCCTCAGTTCCGGCGCGGCGGGAAAATGGATTTTCCGGCTGCGCCAAGTTCCGCCGATGATCCTCAGCTCATTTTTCACTTTTCGCGCCGGCCCCGACCATGACGGTTTGCAGCTTGTCGGGATCAATCCGCGCCTTGAAGGCGCGTTGAATCTCCTGCGGCGTCACCGCCTCGACTTTGGCGATGAACGTGTCCAGGTAATCCAAAGGCAAGCCATAAAAGGCGATGGACGCCACTTGGTCAACCAGTTTCGCGTTGCTGTCCAAGCGCATGGCGAAGCCGCCGGTGATGTTTTTCTTGCTGGCTTCCAGTTCTTTCGCCGTCGGCCCTTGCTGGATGAAATCGCGCAGGGTCTTTTGCATCACGCTCACCGCCTCCTCGGCGGTGTCGTTCTTGGTTTGCAAGCCCATCAGGAACGGCCCTTGCACCCGGAACGGGTAAAAATAACTGCTGGCGCTGTAGGAAAGCCCGCGTTTTTCGCGGACTTCCTCGGAGATTTTCGACACCAGCCCGCTGCCGCCCAAGATATGGTTGCCGACATACAGCGGGAAGTAGTCGGGGTCGCCGACCTTCATGCCCGGCACGCCGGAATAGACATGGGTCTGCGCCGAGGGGAAGAATTTCCGCGTGGTGTTGGCCGCCGCAGGCGGGGCAACCTCGGGCAAGGCCGGCGCGGCCTCGCCTTGCGGCAAGGCGGAGAGCAAGGCTTGCGCGATGGTTTCGGCCTGGGGCTTGTCCACCTCGCCGACGATGACGATCAAGGCGTTTTTCGCCACATAATATTTCTGGAAAAACGTTTGCAGATCCTCGCGGGTGAGTTTCTCCACCGTGTCGATATTGCCTTCCTTGGGATGGGCGTAGGGGTGGCTGCCGTAGAGGTTTTGGAAGAAGGCGATGCCGGCCAGGTCGGCGGGGGATTCCTCGCGCTGCTTCAAGCCCACCAGGAGGTTTTTCTTTTCCCGCTCGAAATCCGTGGGGCTAAACGTCGGATGGGCGAGGATCTCCTTCAGGGTGTCCAAAGCCGGCTGCAACAGCTTAGGCTCGGTTAGGGAACGCAGGGAGACAAAGGCCGAATCGCGGGACGCCCCGGTCCCCAGGCGCGCGCCCACGCCTTCCAGCCGCCCCGCGATGGCGTCGGCGTTCCAAGTCCCCGCGCCGGTGTCCAGCAGGCCGGAAGTCAGCGTCGCCAAGCCGAACTGCGTTCCGTCGCGGGCGCTGCCGGCGTCGAACACCACGCGGATGTCCACCAAGGGCAAGCCCTCGGTAGGCACGAAATAGACCCGCGCACCGTTGGCCTGCTCCCAAGTCTGGATTTTCGGGCCGGCCTGGACGCACACCGTCCACAAAACCAACAAGGCGCCGAAGAGGAGGTTCATGTTCTTAGCGCACATGCGAGCCTCCCATCGGCGCGCGGTCTTCCGGCGCGGTCTGGCCTTCCGGTATCGGCTGCGGATCGAGATAGCCGATGCTGAGGCGGTCTTCGACTAGATATTTCCGCACCACGTCCCGGACTTGCTCCGGGGTCACCGCATTGATCTTGCCCACGTACTCATCCACCGTTTTCCAGCCCAGGCCGACGGTTTCCGCCGTACCCAGTTGCATTGCCTGATAAAAAATCGAATCGCGCTCGAACACCTTGCCGGCCAGCACCTGGGCCTTGACCCGGTCCATCTCCTCCGCCGTGATCGGCTCTTCGCGCAGGCGGCGGATTTCCTCCAACAACGCCTTTTCCAATTCGGCGGCGGTCTTGCCCTGCACTGGCGTGCCTTCGACCATGAACAAGGACGGCAGGCGGGAGGAAAGGTCGTAACCCGCTCCGACCGAGGCGGCGATCTGTTGGCCGCGCACCAGCCGGCTCTCCAGCCGGGCGCTGTTGCCGCCGTCCAACACGCCGGCCGCAACCTCCAGGGCGTAAGCCTCCCATCCTTCGGCGTTGCCGTTGAGCGCGGGAACCTTGTAGCCCATGGTCACATACGGCAGTTTGGCGGGGGCTTTGACGGTGATCCGGCGCTGGCCGGCCTGTTCAATCTCGCCTCGCGGCTTCAAATCCGGCAGCTTGCTGGGTTTGAGCGGGCCGAAATGCTTTTGCGCGAGCTTGTGCACGTCTTCCGGGTTGACATCGCCCACCACCACCACGGTGGCATTGTTGGGGGCGTACCAGCGCTGGTACCAATCGGATAGGTCACCGACCGTCAGCCGGGACACATCGTCCGGCCAACCGATGACCGGGTTCTTGTAAGGGCTGTTGGAGAACGCCACGGCGCTGAACTGCTCACCCAGCTTGGCGCGGGGCTGGTCGTCGGTGCGCAGGCGGCGTTCTTCCAGCACCACTTGCTGCTCCTTGGCGAACTCGTCCGGCAACAGGCGCAGATTTCTCATGCGGTCCGCCTCCAACTCAAAGCTTATCGCCAGCCGGGATTTCTCCAAAGTCTGGAAATAGGCGGTGTAGTCGTCGCCGGTGAAGGCGTTTTCACTCCCCCCGTTTGCTGAGATAATGCGGGAGAACTCGCCCGGCGGATGCTTTTTCGTGCCTTTGAACATCATGTGTTCTAGCATGTGCGAGATGCCGGTGATGCCGCCGTGCTCGTAACTGGCCCCCACCTTGTACCACACCTGGGTGACGGCGACAGGGGCGCGGTGGTCCTCCTGCACGAGCAACTTCAGCCCGTTGTCCAGCTTGAACTCGGAAACCTTGGGCGCGGCGGCCGCCTGCGCCCACAACGGCGCGGCCAGCAGCAAGCAGCCGAGCGTGCGTAATGACGCCATGGATTGTTTCTCCTTTTGATTAAACTGGTGCGGATCGGTCGATCCGCTGGCCCCTATTGTAAACGAAACACAAGCCCAAACGATGACAACCCAAGCCCACAATTCCCCCGAACACCCCCCAGTCTGGCGGCACTACTGGAAGCTCTGCAAACCCAGGGTGTTGAGGGAGATCGTGTTTGCGACGGTGGTCGGCATCTTCCTCGCCGTCCCCGCGCCGGGCTTGCCGCCCTTGGGGCTGGCGTTCTGGGCCATCCTCGGCATCACCCTGGCGGCGGCCTCGGCGGCGGCGGTCAACCAGATCGTCGAATACCGGGTTGACGCGGAAATGGGCCGCACCGAAAACCGGCCCCTGCCCAGGGGCGACCTCAGCGTCCGCCAAGCCACGGTGTTTGCGGTGCTGGTCGGCGCGTTGTCGGTGGGCATCCTGCTGGCGTTCACCAATGTGCTGGCCACCGTGCTGACCTTTTTCACCTTGATCGGCTATGCCATCGTCTACACGGTCTATTTGAAACCGGCGACGCCGCAGAACATCGTCATTGGCGGGGTGACCGGGGCAGTGCCGCCGGTGCTGGGCTGGTGCGCCATCACCGGCGAGGTGCATCCCCACGCCTTGCTGCTGGCGCTGATTATCTTCGTGTGGACGCCGCCGCATTTTTGGGCCTTGGCCATCGCCCGGCTGGACGATTACCGCGTCGTCGCCAAAAAAATCCCGGTGCTGCCGGTGACCGACGGCATCCCCATCACCCAGTTGCACATCTTCCTCTACGCCATTTTGTTGTTCGTCGTCGGCCTGTTCCCTTATCTCACCCACATGAGCGGCCTGATTTACCTGGGCGGCGCGGTGGGCTTCGGCGGCATGTTCCTCTACCACACCTGGCTGTTGAAGCAGGATGCCAGCGCCCGCGTCGCCTGGAAAACCTTCCGCAGTTCGCTGGTCTATCTGGTGGGGATTTTTTCGGTCCTGCTGGCGGACCACTACATACAATTCTGAGGATGCCGCGCAAGCCCATGCCCGGCGCTACCTAGATCAGTTCTGGATGGCGGCGGACTGGGCATCTGGCCTTTCCTGGCACCCCCGTCATTTGAAGGCATAGCTGACATAGGCGTGGTAACTCACCAGGAACAACAGCGCCATGGACAAACCCACATGCACGCTGACCCACGCCGGATGGAACCAAGGCCGGTGGACTTTGGCGATTTCCGAATTGCACAGGCCGCTGAGGAAAACCAGCAGAAACGACAAGCTGAGAACTTGGAGATAGCCGTAACCCAAGCTTTGCGAATGGCCGATGAACAACAACGGGGCCATCGCGCCGAACAGCTTGTGGCGCTTAACCATGGCGGCAGCCCGGTGCAGGTCGCCCTCGGCGCGTAGAACGGAGAAGCGCCATTGGTACAGGATCAGGCCGAGCAAGCCGAAGCCGGTGATTTGCTTGTAGACATCATCGCCTTGCCATGCCGTCAGCAAAGGCCAGCGCCAGCCGGTCGCTTGCTGGACCAGCAAGACCGCCAGCAGGAAAACGCCCAGCCAAAAATAGCCTTGGGTGGGCAGGGGGGATGCCGGGTGGCCCCGGTGTTGAAGCGGGGGCAAGCTTTTAATGGTCAGCATGGGAAACCTCCGTTGGGTTTTCTTGCGGCTGGCCCGCCAGCGCGGCCAGCATTGCCAGGGTATGGGGCGCGGTGCGTTGGATTATTTCCCGCATGAACACCTCGGGGGACGGCAGGCAATAACCTTCGGCCGGCCAGCGTTCGCCAATCGCGGGCGGATTGGCGAATTTCCGCGCCTTTTCGACGTAAGCCCCGTAAGCCTCTTGGAAGCCTTGGTGCAGGGCCGCGAGAGTCTTGACCAACTCCTCCATGGACACGCTGGCCGCAGGATACATCCAGGTGGTCGCGCCCATCACGTCGTTGAGCTTCCAGTCGTGCTTGGGGGATTGCCCATGCTTGTTATGGCATTGGATGCAGCCCTCGCTCACCGCCACGTCGCTGAACATGGCGACTTGCATTTGAATGTCGGCCAGGTAAAAGAACTGCGGCTTAAGGGTTTGCTTCAACGTCTGGAATTTTTCCAGTTGCAAACCCTCAAAGCGGTTGGCGTCGTTGATTGGATAGTCCGAGCCTAAAAACAAACTGAGCGGCGTCGGGTTCTTCTCCAGGCTCTTAGCCGTCTCCCTCAAGAACAGCGCCGGCAGCGGCCCAGCCTCGACCTCCGCCTCGCGCCAACGCTCGTCGAATTTCAAGCCAGCCTGCTTGCCCGCGCCGACCACTTCTTTGGTCCACAGCGCCCGCACGACATCGTTTTCCGCCTTGAGAATCTCAAACATCCGCTCCACCGGGATGGTCGCGCTGGCCTGCTTCCCGTCTTCCAGCGGCGGCGGCGCGGTGGCGAACAGGTAAACGCTCAAAGCCGCCAACGCCAGACAGGTGATCCAGAAGTTTTGCCTAGCCATCGCCGACCCCCTTCTTTGCTTTATGGTAAAGAACCTCCCCGTAGGGCGAGGGGCCGCCGCCAAAATAGGCACGGATCGCCGCCACCGGGGTTCTCTTGTCGATGGATTGTGCGGTTTTCATGATGTGGTTGCCGTGGAAGTCGTGGCAGCCTAGGCAGGAATCCCATTGCTTGAGGGTAATCAAATCCGCATGGGACACGTCGATGGGGTCTTTCTTCAGCTTGGTGTCCTTGTGGCACTGGACGCAATAGCCGGTTTCCGCCAGGGTGACGCGCTTGCCGTGGTGTTCGGCGTGGCAGGAGACGCACTGGTGGGGACCCAGTTTTTCCCGCACTTGGGAGAAGCGGGGTTCGAGGAAGCGGTAGACGGGGTGGCGGTCGTTGGGCCGCTCGTGGCAGCTTAGGCAGTTTTGGTTGCCCACGGGGAGCCGGCCAAAGGCGGCGGGGGTTGCGCGCAGCCCCAAAGCATGGCGCACATTGGCCTGAATCTGCTGGCGGAAGCTGCCGGGCGCGTTTTTGTGGCAGGCCGCGCAGGCGAGTTGCCCGTGGCCGGTGTTCATCGGGCCTTTGGCATGGAACCATTCCCCGGCGGGCAGGACGCTGAACGCCCAAGCCAACAGGCCCACACAGAGGCCCGCCAGATAAGCCTGGTTTTGCCATCGCCTAGTCCTTCCAGCTTTCGCCTTCATAAGCCACCCTTGGGAAATGAATTAGGGCTGACGCACGGACATCAAAGCCTGATAGCCTAAAGTGTAGCCCACAGGCGACAACCACAAGTCCTCAAATGCTGCCAATCTCAACACATATGGCGCCTGCCTGAAACACAAGCTGACCCCGGCGGCTGCGTCCGCTAAAATGCGGGGATTTTCAAACACCAAGCGAAGAACCGATATGCGCACCAGCCAATTCCCCCTGAACACCGTCAAGGAAACCCCCGCCGACGCCGAGATCGTCAGCCACCAACTCATGCTGCGGGCGGGCATCATCCGCA
Organism: uncultured Methylococcaceae bacterium; assembly: GCA_964582755.1. GTDB lineage: Bacteria > Pseudomonadota > Gammaproteobacteria > Methylococcales > Methylococcaceae > Methylumidiphilus. Next base: position 8,848 of record CAZOTR010000128.1, read on the forward strand.
AGCTTGCCGCCGGCCTGTACACCTGGCTACCGCTGGGGCTTAGGGTGCTGCGCAAGGTGGAGCGCGTGGTGCGCGAGGAAATGGACCGGGCCGGGGCGCTGGAAGTGTCCATGCCGGTGGTGCAGCCGGCCGAGCTGTGGCAGGAATCGGGCCGCTGGGAGCAATACGGGCCGGAGCTTTGCCGGCTGAAAGACCGCCACCAGCGCGAGTTCTGCCTGGGGCCGACCCACGAGGAGATCATCACCGCGCTGGCGCGGGACGAGATCAAGAGCTACAAGCAGTTGCCGGTCAATTATTACCAGATCCAGACCAAGTTCCGCGACGAAATCAGGCCGCGCTTCGGCGTGATGCGCGCCCGCGAATTCCTGATGAAGGACGCCTACTCCTTCCACCTGGACCAGGAGTCTTTGCAGCAGACTTACGACGCGATGTATCTGGCCTATAGCAATATTTTCTCCCGGCTGGGGCTGAAATTCCGCCCGGTGCTGGCCGACACCGGGGCGATAGGCGGCAGCCACTCCCACGAATTCCATGTGCTGGCCGATTCCGGCGAGGATGCCATCGCCTTCTCCAGCGAGAGCCAATATGCCGCCAACGTCGAGCAGGCCGAGGCGCTGACCTTGGATGCGCCCGCCGCAGCGCCCGCCGCCCTAGCCTTGGTGGACACACCCAACCAGCACAGCATCGAAGAAGTCAGCGCCTTTCTAAACGTGGCGCCGACACAGGTGTTGAAAACCTTGTTCGTGGCCGGCGCGGAAGGCGGCGTGGTGGCGTTGCTGCTGCGCGGCGACCATGAATTGAACGCGGTGAAAGCGGCGAAGCTGCCCACCGTCGCCTCGCCTTTGCGCTTCGCCTCCGACGCCGAAGTCCGCGACGCCGCCGGTTGCGCCCCCGGCTCGCTCGGGCCTATCGGCTTGGGCATCCCGGTGTTCGTGGACCGCAGCGCCGCCACGCTGGTCAATTTCGTCTGCGGGGCGAACCAGGACGGCAAGCATTACACCAACGCCAACTGGGGCCGCGACGTGGCCTTGCCTGAAGTCGTGGACATCCGCAATGTGGTGGACGGCGACCCCAGCCCGGACGGACTAGGCACTTTGAGCATCGCCCGAGGCATCGAGGTCGGCCATATCTTCCAGTTGGGGACGAAATACAGCGAGGCGATGGGGGCCACCGTGTTGAACGAGGAAGGCCGTAGCCAAGTGATGATTATGGGCTGCTACGGCATCGGCGTCACCCGCGTGGTCGCCGCCGCCATCGAGCAAAACCACGACGCCAAGGGCATCATCTGGCCACAGGCTTTGGCCCCGTTCGATGTCGCCCTGCTGCCGATGAACATGCACACCTCTGAGCGCTTGCGCGAACAGGCCGAGCAGTTGTACGCCGAATTGCGCGTCGCCGGCTTCGAGGTGCTGTTCGATGACCGCAAGGCCCGCCCCGGCGTGATGTTTGCCGACATGGAATTGATCGGCATCCCGCACCGCGTGGTCGTCAGCGACAAGGGGCTGGACGCCGGCACGGTGGAATACAAGGGCCGGCGGGACGCGGACAGCCAGCACATCCCTATCGGTGACATTATCGCCTTCCTGCGCGAAAGGTCGTGAGCGATGAACCCGCTGCTGCACATTCCTCCCCCGGTTTACGCCCTGTTGTCGCTGGGGCTATGCAAAGGCTTGGACAGCCTGCTGCCCCTGCCGCTGGACATTGCCTCCCCGCTGTTGGGAACGGCCCTGGCCTTGCCGGGGCTGGCCTTGCCGCTGTGGGCCTGGCTGCATTTCCTCTGGAACAAGACCACCCCCATCCCCACCCGCGTGCCCAGCGCCCTGGTCGCCGAGGGGCCGTACCGCCACAGCCGCAATCCCATGTACCTGGGGTTCTTGTTAATCCTGGCCAGCACTGCGTTTTTCACCGGCTCGCCGGCCTATTTGCTCAGTCCCTGGCTGTTTTACCTGGTCATCGACCGGCTGTTCATCCCTTACGAGGAAGCCAAGCTGGAAAGCCTGTTCGGCGCGGAATTCGCCGACTTGAAGCAGAAAGTCCGGCGCTGGCTGTGAACGCGGCGGAATATGCTAGAATGCCGCGCAAAATTCATACTCTAAGGTAAATCCCCACATGAAACTCAACCTAATTTTGGCCCAGACGTTCCAGTTCGTCGTTTCCCTGCTGTTCATCACCATGGTGTTGTTCTATGCCGGCGTGATGCTGATGTTCCCGCTTGCCGTCTTGTTTTACGCGATCAAGATCGCCTCCCTCGTCGCCCCGACCGTCGTCGCCGTGATCGTCGGCATCGCCGTGCTGGGCTACCTGGGACTCAAAGTCTCCCGCATGACTGCGCTGCTGGACGCCCTGCTTGGCGTTGGCAATGACCTCGTCGCGTTCGGCTTCAAGCAAAAGGAGCGCTTTGAACCCATCGTGGCAGCGGCCCGGGGCAACGCAGCCTAACGGTACGGCTGGCAGAAAGCCCCGCTTTGGCGGGGTTTTTTTCGCGCCATAGGAATCAACGCCGGCAACGGCGGAAAAGCTTGGGGGAGTGTGCGGCGGGCGGAATGCCCTGGGAGAGAGGATAGGAAGACAAGATCCCTTGGAGCGGGCGACGGGATTCGAACCCGCGACATTCAGCTTGGGAAGCTGACGCTCTACCAACTGAGCTACACCCGCATTTGGATCGGGAGGGATTTTACGGATTTTTTCCGTCCACCACAATAGCCTTACGCCGAAGACAGCCTGGATAACGGAATGCCGCAAGAAGACAAGCCCCGCCGCCAAGGCCGGAGGGCGCGCCGCCAACACAGGCGCTTCGGGTTCGGCGGGCAGCAACTAAGGCTGGAATTGCCTGTGCCAATAGTTTATTCTATATCGATTGTTAAACCGGAGAGGTGGCCGAGCGGTTTAAGGCGGCGGTCTTGAAAACCGTTGAAGGTTGATCCCTTCCGTGGGTTCGAATCCCACCCTCTCCGCCAAATCCAGATGTCGCCGGGTCCCAATCATGGTCAATGTTCTGTTGGTCGATGATCACGAACTCGTCCGCACAGGCATACAACATTTACTGACGGAAAACGCAGCGATAAATGTCGTCGGGGTCGCATCTTCGGGGGAGGAAGCCGTCAAGATGGTCGACGCCCTACAGCCTGATGTCGTGTTGATGGACATCAACATGCCGGGCATCGGCGGAATCGAAGCCAGCCGGAAAATCAACAAGAAACATCCCAAGATCAAGATCATCGCCCTGAGCGCGTTGTCGGACGGCCCTATTCCCCAACAATTATTGAACGCGGGCGCCCAAGGGTATGTTTCCAAAAGTTGCTCCGTCACCGAATTGATCAACGCCGTCATGACCGTGCAGGGAGGGAAAAGGTACTTGAGCTTCGACGTGGCAAACCAACTGGCCCTGTCCCATGTGCCGGGAAGCCAGACCGGATCGCCCTTTGAGCAACTCTCCCAACGCGAACTGCAAATCGTCATGCTAACCCTGCAAGGGTGGGATGTGGGGGAAATGGCGGACTTGCTCTTGATTAGCCCGAAAACCGTAAGCACCTATCGCTACCGGGTCTACGGCAAGCTGGGGGTGAAAAACGATGTGGAGCTGATGCGCCTGTCGATGAAACACAATCTGACCGCGGACCCGGCTTGAGCCATTCGGTGGCACGAGTTTCCAGCAACCAAAATCCGCGTCATATCCCACAACGAAAAATCAGGCCTCGGTGGTGAAATTGGTAGACACAAGGGACTTAAAATCCCTCGGCCTAACCGCCGTGCCGGTTCGACCCCGGCCCGAGGCACCAACAAAACCAAAGCCTTGCGCGAAAGCGCAGGGCTTTTTTTAAGCCCCTTTCAAAGCCGTGTCCATAATAAAGTGTCCAATTTCTACGGGGTTCAACTTCTTGGCTTCGTTGAGGTGGCCCGGTGCCAAGTGTGCATAACGCATGGCCATGAGGTCTCCTGGCAATAGTGGACACACCCGTTTCAAGCGGTGGTTTAGCGCGAACATGGCGGTGAAGCGAAGCGTAGGAACGATGCGAAACCCTAAAACTAACCTGAGTTCGGGATAACGAATCAGGCCTTAGCCAAGGCATTGAGCTTTATC
>CAZOTR010000129.1:0-12684 GCA_964582755.1 uncultured Methylococcaceae bacterium
TGAAAGTGCCGCCGGGAACCTCTTCCGGCCAGCAATTGCGCGTCGCCGACCGCGGTCTGCCGAAGCCGCAACACGGCGCGGGCAATCTCTTCGTCATTGCGCAAATTGTCGTGCCGACGCAGATTGGCGAGCATGAGCGCAAGCTTTACCAAGCCTTGGCCGACAGTTCGGCCTTCAATCCGCGCGGGCATTTCCAGCGGGCTTGAGTCCGCGCCCGCCGGACAAGCCCAAACCGCGCAATTTTTTTCCTACCTGTTTATCCGTGCCGCATAAATCCCCGCAAAATTCACAGGATTTAACGGCGCTCCAGCCAGCGCAAGCGGATTAAATCCCGGCACCGCCCACCGGACAAAGGCTGTCGTTCCCGCCCATGCGCAGCTTTTGCGCAGGTTTTGATCCGCACCCGCGCTGCTGGCATCTCAATTGCACTCGTGTGGATTGGGATCGCCCCTTCCCTGACCCAAGCACCGCAAGCCCCTCCTCGTAAAACGGCAATTAGCGAACCGCTTCCGGGCGCTCCACACCTCCTTGCGCCTTCGGCAGTCTGTTGGACTTGCCGGGGCAATTTCGACCGCTCGCTTTTCTGGTGATTTGACATGAAACGACTTCCATGGATTGCCATGGGCTTTCCCTCCAAACCCCTCGCTCTGGTTTTCTGCGTTTACTTCGGCGCGCCAGGTGCCGCGCACGCCTACACCATCACCCTGGACCCCTCGAACCTGACGCCCGTCGCCGGTTCGCAGGTGACCATGGATGTGATTATGGACTTCACGGGCGAAACCACCGCCGGCGGGGGCATCGACATCAACTACAGCTTCACCGACGGAACCGGGCTCCGCTTCGTCCGTTACGATGCTGCGGCCGGTGCCGTCGATTTCACCTCTCCCGACGGCTTGGCGCCCACCGCGCAAAGCAACAAGCTTTTGGATCTGGCTTTCGGCTATCCCTCCGCGTCCGCGCTGTTTGGTTCTGACCTGCCCTTTGACCCAGCGATGACCGTGGGAACCTTGACCTTTGACGTGCTGGCGGCTGGGAGCTACACCCTGTCGGTGGCCGAAACCGCCGACCCCGGCGGCAGCCCCGGATTTTGGTCGTCCGCCAACGGCAGCAAACTGAGTCTGGTCAGCGTTCCGCTCACCCTCGACGCCCAAGCCGCGCCAGTCGCCGCCGTGCCTTTGCCCGGCACCGCCTGGTTGCTGTTGGGCGGTTTCGGCGGCTGGCTTGCCGCCCGCGCCCAACACCGCCGGTGAACGCTTTTCCGGCCTGCCTTCCATCGCATCCAGAGGACATTATGAAAACCTATCGCTCCATGCCTTCGCCGGCCCGCCCGCACTGGCTACTGGCGGCGCGCCTCGCCCCGCTGGCTTTCTGCCTGGGCGCAAGCCCCGCCCACGCCATCACCTATTTCGGTTCGCTAGGCAACTTCGACGTGGTCAATAACACGTCTGGCGAGGCCAACGGCTTTGAAATAGAACTGGAAGGCATTTCCAGCAAACAGGTCACCTTCAGCTTCGGCGCACCCTACCAATATCGCTATGGCACGCCGAAACTGGTGGATTACACGTCTGTGGACCCGGTCACCCACGCCGCCGTCAGCGGGGTGCGCGTCCGCTACGAGAGCCCTTACGATCCGGTCAACCATGTGTTCAAACAAGCCACGCCCGTGGCCCCCAATCCGACCATGCAGACGGCGGGGCATCAATGCTGGTGGATGATGCAGGCCGGGCAGTTGAGCAGTTATTTGGCTAGTGGCTGCGAGCATTTCGGGCTGGGTGTCATCGGCAACCCAACAAAGACGACTTACCGCTGGCTGGTCGCCGACCCCGCCACCCCCGGCAACCTCACCTACGCCACCGACCCCGGCGGGACTGTCAGCAAAGTCAGCCTGCCCGCGCCAGTGTTTGCCCTCAACGCGGTCAAACAAGTCCCGCCGCCGCCGCCGCCCGTGCAGAACGTGCAGCCGCCGCCGCCAGCCCAGCCACAACCGGCCCCGGCTGTGCAAGTGCAAGTCGAAGCGCCCGAACTGCCCGAACCTGCGGAACTCCAGCCGGGCCAGGAATATGGTGACGCGGAATGGGTCAAGGTCTTCACCACCGAAGCGCCCGAACATCGCAGGCTTGAGGAGCTGATGACCGACGATGCCAAGGTGCCGCAGGAAGCCGCCGAAGTGGAAATAGAGTGGCAGTTGATGCAGAAACCCCTAGACCCGGCGAAAGGAGCGGGGCGGGACAAGCTGGACGACAACCCGGACCCGGTCGATCCGAACAATCCCGATCCCAACAACCAAAGGCATATGGACCCAGCCAACGAATCGGTGACCAAGCGTTATGAGTTCTACGAATACGCCGGCCCCTACGATCCCGAAACGCACGAGGCCAAGCCTGACGGGGGCGATTCCCATCCGTTGCCTTCCGACACCGGCAAATACCTGGGAGCGCAGAATGTGGCCATCAACGTGTTGGACGCGGACAGCGACGGCGTGGAGGACGACGCGGCTGGGGCGGACAATTGCGTGGCGAAGCCAAATGCAGACCAACGCGACACCGACAGCGACGGTTATGGCAATCTTTGCGATGCCGACTTGAACCAGGATTTCATCGTCAACAACGACGACTTGAACGCGCTAAGACTCCAATTCAACAAGCTCGCCAGCAGCAGCGCCGCCGCCGCCAATGCCGACTTCAATGGCGACGGCAGAGTCAATTACGCCGACTTGGCCATCCTAAAGTCGCAAATGGGGCAAGCGCCAGGGCCGGGGAAGGCCCAGTAAGCCCAGTCTCACGGCGGCACGGCGAACTGCCCAGCCGCCGCATTCCTCGCTGGAAAACAAAGCCGAGCCGCTTGCGGCAAAGGCGGGATGTTTTCCATGCCCCTGCGAAGCCGCAGGCACCGGGCGGGTTCCCGTTAGGGAACCTGCAAGGTGCAACGAAGCGGCGTAGAGTCATCTGCGAACGAGAAGCGCAGACTTCGAGTTGAGCGGGGACGGCGCAGGCCGCCCGAAGGGCAAAGTAGTGCCTTGGCGGGAGCTGAAACCTGTTGGAACAGGTTTCAGACCCGACCGCCCGGCACTCCCTTGTTTCTCCAAGCCGACGAGTGGCGTTGCCAGCCGTCGGCTTTTCCGTGTGTGGCAGACCGGCAAGGTTCCCCCCAACGAGTCGGCAAACGAATGCGGCCCCTGCTTAGTGGTAAAAAAATGAGGAAAGAAGATCTTTTTCCATTTTTTACTATTAAATCTGGCTATTTCCCGGACCGGCTATTTTTCCATAGATAAAACAATGACATGTGAAAAACCAAGCTGTGGGCAACACGCTTGGCCGGTGTGCGCTTCCTGTGGGCAAATCGTGGACGGAATTTTGCCCCCGCCGCCTTGACAACTTTTCCACAGCCCTGCCCACCGGCTTTTCCACAGCGGCCAGCGCCGTTCAGCCAAGCGCGGGAGTGGTATCATTGCCGCCGGGCGAAAATCCCCCATCGCCGGAAAACTTCCCCCTAGGCTCCCGGAGGCCGACATCATGCGCAGCCCCTTTTCGCCCCTGCATTTCTTCCTCGTCCTGTTGTTCATCACCTGGATCGTCTTCGCCATCAACCTGGAACTCGTCAGCCTGACCTTCGCCAAGCTGGGGTTGGCGGCTGATTCCGCCTTGGAATTGCTGCTGACTTCGCTGCTAGGCAGCGCCATCAACCTGCCGCTGCTGTCGCTGCGCAGTTCCGCCCCGCCCGAGACCGTGAAAGCGGCATTCCACGGCCTGTTGCGCGCGCCGGAACGCGCTTTCACCGGACGGACCTTGGTGGCGGTCAATGTTGGCGGCTGTCTGGTTCCGCTGTTTTTCTCGGTGTTCCTGCTCCAACACCGCAGCATTCCCACCGGCCCCTTGCTGCTTGCCATCGCCATTGTCAGTGCCGTCAGTTTTGCCGCCAGCCGGCCGGTCGCCGGGCTAGGCGTCGCCATGCCGGTGTTCGTCGCGCCGGTCACTGCCGCCTTGGCGGCGGCTTTCCTCGGCGGGGCGGAACGGGCGCCGATGGCCTACATCGCAGGAACCTTGGGCGTCCTCATCGGGGCCGATTTGCTGCGCTTGAAGGATATTCCCCGGCTGGGCGCGCCGATGGCATCCATCGGCGGAGCCGGTACCTTCGACGGCATCTTCATGGCCGGCCTAGTGGCGGTGTTGCTGACTTAAGCAAACGGACAGGTTTCAAGGGGCTTGCAGATGCTCGCCGCGAAGATTTTGCTATTGCTGGCCGCCGCCAACGGCGCACCCATCATTTTGCGCAAGCTGTTGGACGAGCGTTACGCCTGGGCCTTGGATGGCGGATGTATCCTGCCCGACGGGCGGTTCTTGCTGGGGCCGTCGAAGACCTGGCGGGGCGTCGCCGGCGCCTTGCTGGCCGGCGCTCTGGCGGGCTGGGTTTTGGGATTAGGCGCGGGTGTTGGCTTGGGTGCCGGAGCGTTGGCCATGCTGGGCGATGTGTTTTCCAGCTTCCTCAAGCGCCGCTTTGGCGTCCCCGCCAGCGGCATGGCGCTGGGCTTGGATCAGATCCCGGAGTCCCTGTTTCCCTTGCTATGGTTGAGGGAGGAATGGCATCTGGGTTACGGCGATGTGCTGGGGCTGGCCGTTGTGTTTTTGGTCTTGGAGTTGGGGCTCTCGCGGGTGCTGTATTGGCTGCACATCCGTAGCCAGCCCTATTAGTCGCAGGCCGGGCGCGGCTTTTTGCGCCCGGCCTTCTCTCGATTTTGTTCCCCGCAAGCGTCAAAATGCGATTCAGCCTAGCCACAGGAGCTTTTGCCCATGACCGACAATACCCCGAATGCCTGGAGAAAACCCTTGCGCACCGCCGTGTTCAGCGTCTTCGCCGCGACCGCCGGCGCGGACGGCCCGCCGGTGGAAACCGGTCCGTTCCGCCCGCCGGAGTTGGTGGAGATCCATAGCCAGGCACGGGGGCCACGCTTGGATGTGCGTTATGCCACCGCCAACAATTTTCTAGGCAGGCCGGTTTACGAACAGGCGCGTGTGTTCTTGCAAAAGCCGGCGGCGGAGGCGCTGCTACGCGCCAACGCCCGCTTGCGGCCCTTGGGGCTGGGCCTGTTGGTGTTTGACGGCTATCGGCCCTGGTCGGTCACCAAGCTGTTTTGGGATGCGGTCAGCGGGGAGAAACGCCTGTTCGTCGCCGACCCTGCGGAAGGCTCCCGCCACAACCGGGGCTGCACGGTGGACCTGAGCCTGTTCCATCTGGATACTGGCTTGGAGGCCAAGATGCCCAGCGCATTCGACGAGATGAACGAGAAAGCCTACCCGGATTACGCCGGCGGGACGCCGCAGGAGCGGACCTTGCGCGATTTTCTGCGGCAGGCCATGGAGGCGGAGGGCTTCACCGTCCATCCCAGGGAATGGTGGCATTTCGACTGCCACGGCTGGCAGGAATACGCCATTTTGGACGTGCCGTTTTCCGCGTTGCCGGCGCAATCCCGATGAAATCGCCCGTCCCGCGCAGGACAGCCAGAGGAGGGGGCCGGGGCGTTACGGCTTATCCCGCAAAAGTCAATGGGAACGGCTGTCGAAAAGCCTTGGGGCTGGGCGGAATCGTGCTACCATATGCGCTATTTTTTCTAAGGCGAGAGGCCGCATGAAAGCGCGTGTTGTGTGGGTTGAGAACTCCAAATTCCTGGGCGAATCCGGCAGCGGCCATGCCGTGCTGATGGACGGGCCGCCGGAAAGCGGCGGGCAGAACTTAGGCATCCGCCCCATGGAAATGCTGCTGGTGGGCATGGGTGGCTGCACCGCCTTCGATGTCGTCCACATTCTGAGGAAAGGCCGCCACGACGTGCGGGACTGCGAGTTGCAGTTGGAGGCCGAGCGGGCCGAGACCGACCCGAAGGTGTTCACCAAGATTCACATCCATTATGTGGTGAAAGGCAAGAATTTGTCCGAAGCGGTGGTCCAGCGGGCCATCGACCTGTCGGCGGAAAAATATTGTTCCGCGTCGATCATGTTGGGGAAGTCCGCCGAGATTACCCACGACTATGAGATCGTCGAGGTTTGACCAGGCGCTAGGGCGGAAGGCCAGACGCGCAAAGCTTTAACCATTTGGCGGCATTGGGGGAGGCAGTTAAGCCCCTAACCGGCCAAAGCTCAGACTAGGGTATCTTAGAATTCAATGGACAAGTTGCAGTTACACGGTTTCAACAACTTAACCAAGTCGCTTAGTTTCAACATTTACGACATCTGCTACGCCAAGTCCGAGCAACAGCAGCGCCGTTACATCGAGTATATCGACGAGGCTTACAGCGCCAAGCGCCTGACGCAGATTCTCACCGATGTCACCCATATCATCGGCGCGGAAATCCTCAATGTCGCCCGCCAGGACTACGAGCCGCAAGGGGCCAGCGTGACCATGCTGATCTCCGAAGGCGACCACACGTCTAGCATCGTCAGCAACACCGAAGCGCCGGGGCCGTTGCCGGAGACGGTGGTGGCGCATCTGGACAAGAGCCACATCACCGTCCACACCTACCCGGAAAGCCATCCTTACAATGGCCTCAGCACCTTCCGCGCCGACATCGACGTGTCCACCTGCGGACGCATCTCGCCGCTAAAGGCGTTGAACTATTTGATCCGCAGCTTCGAGTCGGACATCGTCATCATGGACTACCGGGTGCGCGGCTTCACCCGCGACATCAGCGGCCAGAAGCATTACATCGACCATGAGATCACGTCGATCCAGAATTACATCGCCGACGTGACCGCCGACCGCTACCAGATGATCGACGTGAACGTCTACCAGGAAAAAATCTTCCACACCAAAATGATCCTGAAAGACTTCAATCTCGACAACTACCTGTTCGAGACTGACAAGGACGCCCTCGCCGACGACGAGCGGCAGGCGATTCAAAAACGGCTGAAACAGGAAATGGCGGAAATCTTCTACGGGCGCAATTACAAGCTGCGCCGCTGATTCTCGCCGTGGAAGCGCGCTTCCACGGCCCGACAAAAAAAGCGCCGCCCCTGCGGAGGGGCGGCGCTTTTTGTTTTAGGCAAGCTAACGGGAGGGATTTATTGGTATTTTCCGTAGGAGCGGCCCATGGCCGCGAAAGGCTTCGGGCAATGGGTGAGGCCCAAGATCGCGGGCATGGCCCGCTCCTACAATTCAATCAATTGAACCCACCGCCAGCTAACGGGCCGCTAAAACCCCAGCAACCTAGCCCCCTGGTAAAACACAAAGCTCGCCAGCCAAGCCAGCAGCAAAGACCAGCCTATCGAGGCGAACATGAAGCCATAGCTTTTCGACTCGTTGCGCAGGGTCGCCACGGCGGACAGGCAGGGCGTGTAGACCAGGGTGAACAGCATGAAGCTGTAAGCCTGCACCCAGTCCAGTTTCTGCGCCATCAAGCCCATCAGCGAATCGCCTTCCAAGCCGTAAATCGCCGCCAACGAGCCGATGACGATTTCCTTGGCGACAAAGCCGAAGATCAACACCACGGACAATTGCGCGTCTATGCCTATCGGCGACAACACCGGGGCGAGGAACGCGCTGATGTGGCCGGCCAGGGTGTCCGCGCTGGCGGCAGGCACGTCATAAGGTATGTGGGTCAGCACCCACACCGCCACCACGCCGGCGGTGATGAACTTGGTTGCCCGTTTCAAGAAGTGCCGCACTTCGTGCCAAGCGCGCAGGAAGATTTGCCGCGTGGTCGGCAAGCGGTAAGGCGGCAATTCGAGGATAAACGGCTCGGTGCTGGGGAAGCGGCCCTTGAACAGCACGGCGGTGAGCAAGGCCGTGGCGAAACTCAGCAGGTACAGGCTGAACAGCACGGCGGGCGCGGCCTTCGCGGTGAAGATCGCGGTGATGATGAACAGGAAGACTTGCAGCCGCGCCGAGCAGAGCGAAAACGGGATCACCAACATGGTCAGCAAGCGCAAGGAACGTGAGCGCATAATGCGCGTCCCCATCAAGGCCGGCACATTGCAGCCGAAGCCCATTAGCAGCATGACGAAGCCGCGCCCGTCCAAGCCCATGCGGGCCATCAAGGCATCCATCAAAAACGCGGCCCGCGACAAATAGCCGCTGTCCTCGACCACCGTCATCACCAGGAAGAACAGGATAATCACCGGCACGAAGGCGGCGACCGTGCCTATGCCATTGTAAATGCCATCCAGCAACAAGCCCTGCGCCCAGGCCGGCGTCTCGGCCAGCAAAGGCTCCAGGCCCAGGGTCCGCGCCTGTCCCAGCAGCCAAGCCATGCCGTCTTGCAAGGGCTTGCCCAAGGTGAAAATAAACTGGAACAGCACGAACATAATCAGGAAAAACAGCGGCAAGCCGAACAGCGGATGCAGGAAGGCGCGGTCCAGCCGCTCGGTCATGCCCATTGGCAAGGTTTTCGGAATCTGCACGGCGTCGTCCATGATCTTCTCCAGCGCCGCCGAGATCTCGTCGTCGGCCCGAAGATTCTCGCGCAGCGTGGCCGGGTCGGTGGGCTGGCTGTTCGCCAAGGCCGAGGCCACCAACGCCGAGGCATCCTTGAAGCCCTCGCCGTATTTGGCGCTGACCCAGGCCACCGGCATCCCCAGCCCGGCCGACATTTTTTCAATGTCCACGGTGATGCCGGCCCGCTTCGCCTCGTCCGCCATGTTCAGCAGCAACACCGCCGGCAAGCCCAATTGCCGCGCTTGCAAGGCAAGGCTGAGTTGGCGCTCCAGTTGCACGCCGTTCAAGACGATCAACAGCATGTCTACGCGGTTGTTCTCGAAAAAGTCGCGGACGACCTTCTCGTCTTCGGAAAAGCCGTGGAAGTCGTAAATGCCGGGCAAATCCACCACGCGGACGACATGGCCGGCCAGCGGAATTTTCGCCGCCATCAAGTCAATGGTGATGCCCGGCCAGTTGCCCACCCGCGCCGACGCGCCGGTGAAGCGGTTGAAAAAGGTGGATTTGCCGGTGTTCGGCATCCCCAGCAGGGCGATGCTCTTCATCGTGGCTTACTGGGCGGCGATACGGATTTTGTCGGCGTCGGCGCGGCGCATGATGATTTCCGTCGTGCCGATGCGCACCTGCAAGGGGCCGCGAAACCAGCCCCGGCGGATCAAGCGGATTTCCTTGCCGATGCGGAAGCCCAGGGCGGTCAGGCGATGGTGCAAGGTTTCGTCGGCGGAGATTCCCGAGATGACGGCGGATTCGCCGGGCTGGAGTGTGCTGAGTTTGGAGTTTGGCATGGCGGTCTCGACCAAATGATAATCGTTCTTGATTATCTCACGCCACCACCAGAGCGCAAGCGATTTTCCTTGTGTTTCTAAGGTAATTGGCTGTTTCCCCCGCCGGGGGAACGTTTGCCAACCGCGAATGCCGACCCACGGCATCCTTGCGCCGGCGTGGGGGCGCTGCCTTAGAATAAGCCCGCCAACCAGCCCGCCGGCAATGGTTGGAAGTCCCCGCAAAACGGAGCCACTCTAATGAATATCACTAAATGCCCAAAATGTGGCTATGACCGCCAGCCTGCGGACAGGCATATCAATACCCTCATCTGTCCCGCTTGCGGGATTGCCTATCACAAATGGATAGAGCGGACGCGCCCGGAAAATACCCCGCCCAAGACGAATGTGACCTTCACGCGGCCAGAATCTTGGTTGGCAAGGATAGTGCGCGTAGCCACTGATGTGCCGGAAACTGTGGACCTGGCCGCATTTATGGGCCGTGCGGCCACGCTGCTGGCATTGTCGATTTGGGGAGGGCACTTTATCGCGGCGGGCATTGATTGGGAGGTGATTGGCGGTTCGTTCATGCATCACATCAATCTCCCCTTCCATGAATTTGGCCATGTGCTGTTCAGCCCGTTTGGCAGGTTTATGCACATATTGGGCGGCAGCCTGTTTCAAGTGCTGTTGCCGCTGGGTTTGATGTTCGCGTTTATCGTGCAACGGCAGGACACGTTCGCCGCCTCGGTCATGCTCTGGTGGGCCGGCCAGAGCTTGATTGACCTTGCCCCGTATATTGCCGATGCGCGTTATCGCAGCCTGCCGCTGGTGGGCGGGATGGGTGAAGAGTTTCATGACTGGGGCAATTTGCTGACGATGATGAATGCCTTGAATAGCACCCAATCGGTGGCGAGGTTTGATTTTGGTTTGGGCGCGGTTTTGATCGTGCTGGCGTCTGCTTGGGGGGCTTATGTTTTATATCGGCAAAAGCAAAACATCCGATGAACCCGGCTTCGTCTGCATCCGCCTCACGGACATTGGGTGAATCCGCCCGCATCGCCGGAAACGCCTGCCCCCGGCCGCGCCAGACAGGCATGCCCCTGCCTACGGAACAGGCTGTTTGCGTTTATAATGCCCGCATTTTCGGCACAAACCCCACAGGAAAACCATGTCCAAGCAATCTGTGAAAAAAGTCGCCCTCGCCTACTCCGGCGGGCTAGACACCTCGGTCATCCTCAAATGGCTGCAAGAGACCTACGGCTGCGAAGTCGTCACCTTCACCGCCGACATCGGCCAGGGCGAAGAGGTCGAGCCGGCCCGCGCCAAGGCGCAGGCCATGGGCATCAAGGAGATCTACATCGACGACCTCACCGAAGAGTTCGTCCGCGATTTCGTCTTCCCGATGTTCCGCGCCAACACCATCTACGAGGGAGAATACCTGCTCGGCACATCCATCGCCCGCCCGTTGATCGCCAAGCGTTTGATTGAAATCGTCAACGAAACCGGCTGCGACGCCATCTGCCACGGCGCGACCGGCAAGGGCAACGACCAGGTGCGCTTTGAACTCGGCGCGTATGCGCTGAAGCCCGACATCAAAGTCATCGCCCCCTGGCGCGAATGGGATCTGACCTCCCGCGAAACCCTGCTGGCCTATGCCGAGAAACACGCCATCCCCATCGAAATGAAGGTCGGCAAATCCTCGCCGTACTCGATGGACGCCAACCTGCTGCACATCTCCTACGAAGGCCGCGTCCTCGAAGACCCGTGGACCGAGGCGGAAGAAGACATGTGGCGCTGGACCGTCTCCCCCGAAGCCGCCCCCGACAAACCCACCTATGTGGAACTCGGCTATGAGCAAGGCGACATCGTCAGCATCGACGGCGAGCGTTTAAGCCCGGCTGAGGTGCTGAGGAAATTGAACCAACTCGGCGGCGCCAACGGCGTGGGCCGACTCGACATCGTGGAAAACCGCTATGTCGGCATGAAATCACGCGGCTGCTACGAAACCCCCGGCGGCACCATCATGCTGAAAGCCCACCGCGCCATCGAATCATTGACCTTGGACCGCGAAGTCGCCCACCTGAAAGACGATTTGATGCCCCGCTACGCCAGCCTGATCTACAACGGCTACTGGTGGAGCCCCGAGCGGCTGATGCTGCAACAGATGATCGACGCCTCGCAGGTGAACGTGAACGGCTTTGTGCGGGTGAAACTGTATAAAGGCTCAGTCAGCGTGGTAGGCCGCAAGTCCGAGAACAACAGTCTGTTCGACATGAACATCGCCACCTTCGAAGACGACAAGGGCGCTTACAACCAAAAAGACGCCGAAGGCTTCATCAAGCTGAATGCGTTGCGCTTGAGGATTGCGGGGAAAAAGGGAGTCAAGTTTACGGGTTGATTTAGCTTGGGAGGGTTAGCACTTGAGCCGATCCCTCCCTTCGTAAAATGGTATGACTACCTGCTTTGGAGAATATCTGATGAAAATATTTCGCAATCTTTACATCAAAGCCAATGCTTCCGAAATGGAAAGCCTGATTGCTCGCTTGCAGGCAAACCCGGCACAACTTTGGCAACGGGCGATGGAAAGGGAAAAGCCGCTTAGCCTTATTGGCGAGAAAGCGTATTGCTTTGAACACCAAGAAAGTGAGGGGCTTGCCGCTGCGGGGCTGGGTATTTTCCAAAAAGACACCAACACTTGGCACGTACCTAATGTTATACCGCTAGACAAGAACCAGCTGAGCATTGACGAATATAATGCGCTCCTGCTTGACTTCAAAAATTTTATAGAACCAACCTTAACCATTTGTTCAATATCCTACGAACTCACCCCAGACGAAAAATCTATAGAATCTATCGTAGGCAGAGATGCGGCTTTGTTGTTACAACAATTCTCGATATTGGCGAACAAATCTACCGGCAGCTCCCATCCATTAGACCAAAAGAGATGGTTTGATTTTCTGCTGGCTGTGAACGACAGGCATCATGAGTTAAATACCGGTCTACTGGTCAGAACTTTGATGGAACAAGGATGGAGCCGGGAAATGGCGGAACACTTGGCGGAGGAATATGAACTGGCGGAAGAGTTACTCGATTACCAGAAGGATGGAGCCAATGTTCCTGCCTATGGCTGAAGTGTGCGGTCGGATTAAGGCTTCACCTGCACCAGTCCTATTTCTCGATACTTGCGCATTGCTGGATGTGATTCGGGCAGCGAACCCAGGACGTGAAAAATTGGAGCAAGGCAAATCAGTGCTGCCATAAGCATCCGAGGAAAACCACAAGAGGTCTGGTTAGTGAGCAATGAGTTGGTGTATAAGGAATGGCATGACCATGTTGAAGAGGAACAGAAAAAAGTAGAATCTGAGATAAAGCACATTGAGAAATGTTTCGCAGAACTTAGAGATGTACGAAAAATTCTGCTAGGAACAACCCACCAGGATTTTCACCTGGCAGACTCAAAAATGAAGTGCAACACCCCAACTGTGGTAAGGTGTTGCGA
>CAZOTR010000130.1:0-12645 GCA_964582755.1 uncultured Methylococcaceae bacterium
AGGCTCTGATACGCCTAACCCTCCCCCCATCACTGGCGGCAAAAACCCCGGCGATTTGCCTGACCTCATCGTGCAGGATTTTGACTTGACTCCGACTGCCGGTGGCAGTTCAGCCGTAACAAAGATTCATATCGGCCAGACAAGCTATTGCGACATTCAGGTCAAGAATGTCGGCCAAGCGGGTGCCTGGGGCACATTCTCAAATCGATGCTACCTCTCCAAAGGGAATTACGAGGATCGCGACCCCGATAATCTCGGCCATCAAAACATCACCGATCTGCGAACGGGCCAGTCTCGGCGAGTCTATCAGCCCATTCCACCTTTTGAATGGCCGGGTAATTTCAACATCACTGCTTGTGCTGACACTGATGGCAACGATAAAGACAAAAAGATTACCGAATCCGACGAGGGCAATCAGTGCCATGCCGAATATCGTTTTGAAGTCGTCAGCAATCCCAATCTGGTCATCTCAGCCACCAATCCGAGCAAGACAACGCTTGCGCCCGGTGAAGCGTTTTCTGTTTCGGTTACGACCGCCAATCCAGGCGAGAACTTTGGTCGAGACACTCAGAGTACCGCACTTTATATTGATGGGATTTTCTCCGAGAACCGTTGGATCACTCGGGAAAATCTCCGGGGCGGCGCAAGTGAGACGGAAGTTTTCACTCTTTCTTCTGGCATAGCAACGATTGGGACTCATACCATCGCAGCCTGTGCAGACTTCAATGGCCTAATACCAGAAACCGATGAGGGAGATAATTGCAAGAGCGTACAGGTCACGGTGCAAGCTCCTTGGAACCCAACCACCCCTGGCGCGATCCTGTGGGAGGGCAAAGGCCAACTCCCCCTTGAGCAAGCCTGCGGTGCGGCACCGCCCGAACCAGACTTCTCCCTTTCTCCCCCTGTTGAAGCTGGCGATATAGGCGCTGTGACCATTGGAAGCAATCGCCAACGAATTTTCATTCCAGCGGCTAACGTGGCCCGCATCGGCGAAGGTTTTTGGGGTACTCCGAGCTTGGATATTGCCAACATTACCAAGTGGTGTTGGAATTCCAACCAAACGAATTGGGGCATCAAAAATTCAACTGCTTGCGCTGTGCCTTCCCAGCAAACAGACGGATCATGGATTGTTGATATTCCAAACACACCCCGCGCCAGCAAAGGCACTTGGTCAATTGCATACCCACCCCAAGGTCAAGAATATTGGACAAATGTTGAATTATGGACGGGGGTTCCCCTCGACAGCGATCAACATCTTCGCTACGGTGGCTGGGAACCCAATCGCCTTGAGCTTGCGGTCAATGCGGACAGGCTCCTTACCCTCACGGCAAACTTCGGCGCTTATGGATTGCCGGGTTTCTGGCATCCCCCGAATAAAACTTTCACCACACAGGCTTTTTGGCATGCCACTACCGATAACAGCAGTGGCATACCCGGAAGCATCACTTGCAATCCCGCAACGGGAAAGCTTTCTGCAACCATTGTGGGCGCGACTCCTGGCAGTACGGGACGGATCATTCTTGGCACCACGACGCCGTATGACTATGGTTGGCAAGGAACGGATTGGGTATTGCCAACGGGTGTTGGCTTTTCCGACAAGGACGGCAACTACACACTCCCGGCTAGCCCATTTATGAAAAGCCTTAAGCTTGAAGCGACCTATGACGCGGGAGCCAAGCGATTGACGCTGACCATTCCAAGCATAAACCTTGTGTCGAAAGCCCTCTGGAACGCGGACAACCTTAGTTTGCTTACCACAAAAGTGGTGTTTCAAACATGGATTGGAAGCAATCGGTTTATTCCTGGCACGGTGAAACAATCTTCAGATGGAGTGGTTACGGTTGTCTTTGAAGATATAGGCAGTGGCGAAGGCGGAAGCATGTATGATGTCAAGAATGAGTTCGTGAACGGGGTCGCCACGCAAGCTTGGCAAAACATCCCCAACTTCAATTTCGGCAGCGGAATCATCGTGACCGAAGACAAAGGGGCATATGTGATGCCATCCGATACGGTGGTGACCGCCAAGAGCGGCCAAGGATCACCGGACCCAGTAAGCTGTTTACTCAACTGGGCCGAATCCGCTTATTCCAGCTTTCTTTCCCCGGCAGGTGCTGTTTCACAGTTTTATGCGCCTTACACCTATCGCTATTATCGGAACAGCAACGCATATGCTGGCGTTTCCTCGGAGGATAACCATGTGTACTACCTTGGGCCGGATGGCGTGTTGCAGGATGTCGGAGACTTTTCTGCTTGGATGATTTCGGCTGGCTGTAAATAAAGAGGTTTGCCGAAGCGCGACGGGCTTTGCAACCTCGTCGCTCACACCCTGCCGCAAGGCGTTTCGTCCAAACCCCGCAAGTCGTCCAGCAACTCAGGATGCTTGTCCAGCAACTTGAACAGATTCAGCACGGCGGGCAGAGGACGGACCTCGCCGCGTTCGTAGCGGGAAAAGGCATTCTTGCCGCCGCCGGTCAGCTTGGCGGCTTCGGCCTGGGTCAGCTTCAGCTTGCGGCGAATCCGCGTCAAGGCTTGACCCTCCTCGCGGTCCACCGCGTCGCGGAAAGCCAGCCAAGCCGGTTCCGTGGCCTGCAAATCCTCGCCGTTGAGGATGCCCTCCCCGCACACGTCGCACCAGTCGCCCGGCTGTTCCTGCTCGAAAAGACGTCCCTTGTAATCCATGGCGATACGCCGGACGCGGCGGCGCAAAGTGCCTTGGAAGCAGACGGGGCAAGGCTTGCCGTCAGCAATGATCGCTTCGCTCATAACAGTGTCCATCTGCGCTTGGATTTCGCGTAACCGGTAAAGGGAGTGCCGGGCGGTCGAGTCTGAAACCTGTTCCAACAGGTTTCAGCTCCCGCCAAGGCACTACTTTGCCCTACGGGCAGCCTGCGCCGTCCCCGCTCAACTCGAAGCCTGCGCTTCTCGTTCGCAGATGACTCTACGCCGCTTCGTTGCACCTTGCAGGTTCCCTAACGGGAACCCGCCCGGTGCCTGCGGCTTCGCAGGGGCATGGAAAACATCCCGCCTTTGCCGCAAGCGGCGCGGCTTTGTTTTCCAGCAGTGTGGTGTGCGCTTTTCCATCGTCATTTTTACCCTTTTAGGGGAAATTGTAGCAAGGTTCCCATTCGGGCGGGATTGCTTGCGTGGCTTGGCGATGCGCAATGGCAACAGCATCCACCGCCCAAATTCCACCCAACGGGCAGCGATCCGCAGGCTATGCCCGACCGCCCCGGTTGTGGAATAATAAGCCCCATCTTTAACTCGGTTTCCAAACGCCACAGGCACCTAAAATGGATGAAAACAAGAAAAAGGCGCTGAACGCGGCGCTGTCGCAGATCGAAAAGCAGTTCGGCAAGGGTTCGGTGATGCGCATGGGCGATGTCGGCGCGCATGACATCGAGGTGATCCCGACGGGTTCGCTGGCCTTGGACATCGCCTTGGGCTGCGGCGGCTTGCCGCGTGGGCGGGTGGTGGAAATCTACGGGCCGGAATCCTCCGGCAAAACCACGCTGACTTTGGAAGTCATCGCCCAGGCGCAGAAGCTGGGCGGCGTCTGCGCCTTCATCGACGCCGAACACGCGCTGGACCCGCAATACGCCGAGAAGATCGGCGTCAACCTGCAAGATCTCTTGGTATCCCAGCCCGACACCGGCGAGCAGGCGTTGGAAATCACCGACATGCTGGTGCGCTCCGGTGGTGTGGACGTGGTGGTGATCGACTCGGTGGCGGCGCTGACGCCTAAGGCCGAGATCGAGGGCGAGATGGGCGACTCGCATGTCGGCCTGCAAGCCCGGCTGATGTCGCAGGCGTTGCGCAAGCTGACCGCCAACATCAAACGCTCGAACACGCTGGTGATCTTCATCAACCAGATTCGCATGAAGATCGGCGTGATGTTCGGCAGCCCGGAAACCACCACCGGCGGCAACGCGCTGAAATTCTACGCCTCGGTGCGCCTGGACATCCGCCGCATCGGCGCGATCAAGAGCGGCGACGAGGTGACCGGCAACGAGACCCGCGTCAAAGTCGTGAAGAACAAAGTCGCCCCGCCGTTCCGCCAAGCCGAGTTTGAGATTCTCTACGGCGAGGGCGTGTCGCTGGAAGGCGAGTTGGTGGACTTGGGCGTGCAGCTAGGCATGGTGCAGAAATCCGGCTCCTGGTACAGCCACGGCGGCGAGCGCATCGGCCAGGGCAAGGACAATGTGCGCACTTATTTAAAGGAGCATCCCGAAATCGCGCAGACTTTGGAAAAGGCCATCCGCGAGAAGGCCTTCGGCGGGGCGGAGCCTTTGGTCGCCAAGCTGGCCGTCAAGTCCGACCCCATCCCGGATGAGGATGCCCTCTGAGCGAGGACGCACCGGCCCGGCAAGCCCAGGCGCATTGCCTGCGCTGGCTGGCCCAGCGCGAACACAGCCGCGCCGAACTGGCCCGCAAGCTGGCCTCCAAAGGTTTTGACGCGGCGGTGATCGCCGAGGCTTTGCGCGGGCTGGAGGAAGACGGCCTGCAAAGCGACAGCCGTTTTTTGGAAATCTTCGTGCGCAGCCAGCTTGCCAAGGGCCGGGGGGGCCAGCGGATACGCCAGGAACTGCGCCTGAAAGGCATGGACGGGGAAGGCGTGGAGGAAGTCTTGGCCGAACATGACTGGGACGCCGCCTTGGAGCGGGTCCATGCCAAGAAATTTGGCGGCGCCGCCCCCGAAAGCCCCAAGGAATACGCCGCCCGCGTCCGTTTTTTAAGCCAGCGCGGTTTTGCGCAAGACAGAATACAAGCCTTATTGCGGCGCTTGCGCCGGGGCGACGAATAGCCAGCAATCACACGAGACCAAGACGATTCCATGACCAGCGCCGAACTGCGATCACTCTTCCTGCAATTTTTCGAGGAGCGGGGCCACGCCGTGGTGGCTTCCAGCCCGTTGATCCCCGCCAACGACCCCACCCTGCTGTTCACCAACGCCGGCATGGTGCAATTCAAGGATGTGTTCCTAGGCCGCGAGGAACGCCCCTATATGCGGGCCACCACTTCGCAGCGCTGCGTCCGCGCAGGCGGCAAGCACAACGACCTGGAAAACGTCGGCTACACCGCCCGCCACCACACCTTCTTCGAGATGCTGGGCAATTTCAGCTTCGGCGATTATTTCAAGCGCGACGCCATCCAATACGCCTGGGGCTTCCTCACCGGCACTTTGGGCCTAAAGTCTGAAAAGCTGTGGGTCACGGTGTACGACCAGGACACCGAAGCGGCGGATATTTGGCTGAACGAGGTCGGCATAGACCCGGACCGCTTTAGCCGCATCGGCACCAAGGACAATTTCTGGTCCATGGGCGACACCGGGCCTTGCGGGCCTTGCTCGGAGATTTTCTACGACCATGGCGAACACATCCCCGGCGGCCCGCCCGGCTCGCCAAACGAGGACGGCGACCGCTACATCGAGATCTGGAATCTGGTCTTCATGCAGTACGACCGCTCCGCCGACGGCACGTTGACACCGCTGCCCAAGCCTTCGGTGGACACCGGCATGGGCCTGGAGCGCCTCGCTGCCGTCATGCAGAAGGTGCATAGCAATTACGAGATCGACTTGTTCGCCAATCTGGTCAAAGCCGCCGCCGACCTAGCCGGCGTGAAGGAACTGGACAATAGCTCGTTGCGGGTCATCGCCGACCATATCCGCTCCTGCGCCTTCCTCGTCACTGACGGCGTGACTCCGTCCAACGAAGGACGCGGCTATGTGCTGCGCCGCATCATCCGCCGCGCCATCCGCCACGGTTACAAGCTAGGTCTGCGTGAACCGTTCTTCCACAAGCTGGTCGGGCCGCTGGCCGCTGAAATGGGCGCGGCCTACCCTGAACTCGCCAAGGCACAGGCCATCGTCGAGCGCGTGTTATTAAAGGAGGAAGAACGCTTCGCCGAAACCCTGGACCAGGGCATGAAGATCATCGAAGCCTGCATCAAGGGCTTAAGCGGCCGCGAGATTCCCGGCGAGACGGCATTCCAGTTGTACGACACTTACGGCTTTCCCATCGACCTCACCGCCGACGTGGCCCGCGAGCATGGCCTGAGCGTGGACATGGCGGGCTTTGAAAAAGCCATGCAAGGGCAGCGCGAGCAATCCCGCGCCGCCAGCCAGTTCGCCGCTGGCTACTCCAAGGAAATGGAGATCGACGCCCATTGCGTGTTCACCGGCTACGCCCACCTGGCCGAAGAGACGAAAATACTTGCCTTGCTGAAAAACGGGCAAAGCGTGGAGCGGCTGGAGGCCGGCGAGGAAGGCGTGGTGGTGCTGGAAAAAACGCCGTTCTACGCCGAATCCGGCGGGCAGGTCGGCGACCAAGGCGAGATCCGCTCGGGCGACGCGGTTTTCCAAGTTTCGGACACCCGCAAGCAAGGCGGCGAGGTCATCCTGCATGTCGGCAAAGTCAAAAGCGGCGCGTTGGCGGCAGGTTCAGCCGCTTCCGCCGAAGTGGACGGCGAGCGCCGCAAAGCCATCTCCCTCAACCATTCCGCCACCCATTTGCTCCACGCCGCCTTGCGGAAAGTGCTGGGCGAGCATGTCGCACAGAAAGGCTCGTTGGTCAATGCCGAACGTTTGCGTTTTGACTTCTCCCATTTCGAGCCGATCAGCGCGGCGCAATTGCGCGAGATCGAGCGGCTGGTGAATGCGCAAATCCGCGCCAACCACGCGGTGTCCGCCCAGGTGATGGCCAAGGACGAGGCGATGAAACTCGGAGCCATGGCCTTGTTCGGCGAGAAATACGGCGAAGAGGTTCGCGTCTTGCGCATCGGCGAATTCTCCACCGAACTGTGCGGAGGCATCCACGCCGAACGCGCCGGCGACATAGGCTTCTGCAAGATCGTCTCGGAAACCGGCGTGGCGGCAGGCGTGCGCCGCGTCGAGGCGGTGACCGGCGCGGGCGCGGTGGCCTGGGTCGAACACAGCGAACACCTGATCCAGACAGTGGCAGAGCGGGTCAAAGCCGGGCGCGACGGCTTGGACGAAAAAATCCAACAGGTTTTGGAGCGCAGCCGCCATTTGGAAAAAGAATTGGAAAAGCTCAAATCCAAGATGGCCAGCGCGGCGGGTTCCGATCTGGCTTCACAGGCCGTCGAAGTCGGCGGGCTGAAATTGCTGGTCGCCCGCCTCGACGAGGCCGACCCCAAATCCTTGCGAGATCTGGTGGACCAGCTCAAAAACAAGCTGGGCAGCGCGGCGATAGTGCTGGCAGCGGCGGGCAAAGACGGCAAGCTCAGCCTGATCGCGGGCGTCACCGCCGACCAGACTTCCCGCATCAAGGCGGGCGATCTGGTCAACGTGGTCGCCACGCAAGTCGGCGGCAAGGGCGGCGGACGGCCTGACTTGGCCCAGGCCGGCGGCAACGATCCGGCTAAATTGGACGCGGCCTTGCGCGAAGTGCCCGATTGGGTGCGGCAGAAATTGGCATAAATTCCACTATCAACACTTAGAGAACATGGCGCTTTACGTTCACAAATACGGCGGCACTTCGGTGGGCGACACCGACCGCATTAAGAATGTCGCCGAGCGGGTCATCAAAGCCCGGCAACGCGGCGAAGACGTCGTAGTGGTGGTTTCCGCCATGAGCGGCGAAACCAACAAGCTGGTGGCCTACGCCCACGCGGTGCAGGAACGCCCCAATCCGCGCGAGATGGACGTGCTGCTGTCCACCGGCGAGCAGGTTACCATCGCCCTGCTGGCCATGGCGCTGGAAGCCAAAGGCTGCCCGGCGGTTTCCTACACCGGCTGGCAGGTGCGCATCCTGTCAGATGCCGCCCACACCAAGGCGCGCATCGAAGACATCGACACGGATGCCATCCGCGCCGACTTGGACGCGGGCAAGGTCGTGGTGGTCGCGGGCTTCCAGGGCGTGACCGAGGAAGGCGACATCACCACGCTGGGCCGTGGTGGCTCCGACACCACAGCGGTGGCCCTGGCGGCGGCGTTGAAAGCCGATGAATGCCTGATTTACACCGACGTGGACGGGGTTTACACCACCGACCCCCGCGTCGAGCCGCGCGCCCGCAAGCTGGACCGCATCACCTTCGAGGAAATGCTGGAAATGGCCAGCCTCGGCTCCAAGGTGTTGCAAATCCGCTCGGTGGAGTTCGCGGGCAAGTACAATGTCCCTTTGCGTGTGCTGTCGAGCTTCCAGGAAGGCGCGGGCACGTTGATTAGTTACGAGGAAGCAGGCGTGGAAAAAGCATTGATTTCGGGCATCGCGTTCAACCGCGACGAGGCAAAACTGACCATCCAAGGCGTGCCGGACAAGCCCGGCGTCGCGTTCCAGATCCTAGGCCCCATCGCCGAGGCCAACATCGAGGTGGACATGATCGTGCAGAACGTGGCCGAGGACGCGACCACCGACTTCACCTTCACCGTCAACCGGGGCGATTACAAAAAAGCCTTGGAAATCATGGAAAAAACCTGCCAGGAACTGGGCGGGCGGAAGATCAGCGGGGACGACAAGATCGTCAAAGTCTCCATCGTCGGCGTCGGCATGAGATCCCACGCCGGCATCGCCAGCAAGATGTTCCAAGCGCTGTCCAAGGAAGGCGTCAACATCCGCATGATCTCGACCTCGGAAATCAAAATTTCCGTGGTGGTGGACGAAAAATACCTGGAACTCGCGGTCCGCACCTTGCATGAGGCGTTCGGCCTGGAACAGGGCGTGTGATCTGGGAAAAAAACATTTTCCAGATTCATTTTTGTTGCTATAATGTGGCGCTTCGGCAGCTTTGGAAGAAGCTTTGGTTGGCTAACGCGAGGTGCCGGGACTTTTCAATATTAAAATCGTAAAGGAAGAAGTTATGTTGATTTTAACTCGTAGAGTTGGCGAGACCTTGATGATAGGGGACGATGTGACCGTGACCGTTCTGGGAGTGAAAGGCAACCAGGTCCGCATCGGCGTGAATGCTCCGAAAGATGTTTCCGTTCATCGGGAAGAAATCTACGAACGAATCAAGAAGGAGCAACAACTGCAACAGCAGGGACTGGCCGGAACCCCGCCCACGGACGAGTGATCCTAGCCGGTTCGACATGATCTGATTTTGGAGAGATGGCCGAGTGGCCGAAGGCGCTCCCCTGCTAAGGGAGTATGGGCCAAAAGCCCATCGAGGGTTCGAATCCCTCTCTCTCCGCCATATGCGTCAATCTCGCACGCCGCTTCAGGCAAATCTCCCCGCAAGACCAAAGCGCCGATCTTTTCGGCTTTGCGCTGAAGACTGGCGAGAATTTCAATTTGTTTTTTATTTGGGCTACAAGAGGAATACCGATGGTAAGCATTCGTCTGGCACGCACGGGCGCGAAAAAGAAGCCTTTCTATCATGTGGTGGTGACGGACAGCCGCGCCCCGCGCGATGGCCGCTACATTGAGCGGGTCGGCTTTTTCAACCCTGTCGCCAAGGGCAAGGAAGAACGTCTGCGCCTGGACAACGCGCGCATCGAATACTGGCAAGGCCATGGCGCGCTGCCGACCGAGCGCGTCTCCAGCCTAATCAAGGAAGCGGCCAAGAAGGCAGCGGCCACTGCTTGATTCTTAAGGTTTTCCTTAGGCAAGCGTGGAAGCAAAGCTAGTCATCGTCGGAGAGGTCGCGGGCGCGTACGGTATCAAGGGCTGGGTGAAAATCCACTCCCACACCGACCCTCCCCGCAATATCTTGGACTATGCCCCGTGGCTGCTGGCGGGCGAAAATAGCGAACAAGAATACAAAGTCCTGTCCGGGCGCATGCACGGAGATTTTATCGTCGCCCATTTGGAAGGCGTAGATGACCGGGATCAGGCGCTTAAGCTGCGGGCCAGCAAGATCCTGGTTCCCAAGGACCGGTTTCCGCCCGCCGAACCCGGCCAGTATTACTGGGCAGACTTGGTTGGCCTGCGGGTCAGCAACCTTGAGGGCGTGGATTTCGGGGTGGTGACAGAAATGCTGGCGACTGGCGCCAACGATGTGGTCGTGGCAAAAGGGGAACGCGAACGGCTGATACCTTTTGTAACCGGCCAGTTCATCAAGGACATCAACCTAGCCGAAGGCAGGATGCTAGTCGATTGGGACGCCGAGTTTTAAAGCCCGATGCGTTTTGACATCGTCACCCTGTTCCCGGAGATGATCCAGGAGACCGCCAGTTGGGGCGTGACCGGGCGGGCGCTTGAATTGGGCTTGGCCGAGTTGGAAACCTGGAACCCCAGGGATTACACCTGCGACAGGCACCGCACCGTCGATGATCGCCCTTATGGCGGCGGTCCAGGCATGGTGATGAAGGTTCAGCCCCTGCGCGACGCCATCCGGCAAGCGCGGCAGGCCACCGAAGCGGAAGCCTTGGTCGTCTACATGAGTCCGCAAGGGCGCAGGCTGGACCAAGACGCGGTACGCCGTTTCGCCACCCTGCCCCGGCTGGTGCTGGTGGCCGGGCGCTACGAAGGTGTGGACGAGCGGCTGATCGAAGCCGAAATCGACGAGGAATGGTCCATCGGCGACTATGTAATCAGCGGCGGCGAACTGGCCGCGCTGGTGTTGTTCGACGCCGTGGCGCGCCTGTTGCCGGGCGTGTTGGGGCATGAAGAGTCTGCCGCCCAGGATTCGCACATGGCAGGCTTGTTGGATTGCCCGCATTACACCCGCCCCGAGGAAGTGGACGGCAGGACGGTGCCGGCCATCTTGCAAAGCGGCAACCACGAGGCGATACGCCGCTGGCGGCTGCAACAGTCGCTGGGCAGGACTTGGCTGCGCAGGCCCGACTTGCTGGCCTCCCGTCCGCTAGACGCCGAGCAGCGCAAGCTGCTGGAAGAGTTTAAAAACGAATTGAATAACAGATAACCGCAAAGGGTAAGATCCATGTCCAACATCATCCAACAACTCGAAAAAGAGTGGATAGGCGATAAAGTCATTCCTGCCTTTGGCCCCGGCGACACCATAGTCGTCCAGGTGAAAGTCAAGGAAGGCAACCGCGAACGCTTGCAGGCCTATGAAGGCGTCGTCATCGCCAAGCGCAACCGCGGATACCACTCTGCGTTCACCGTGCGCAAAACTTCGCATGGCGAGGGCGTCGAGCGTGTGTTCCAGACCTACAGCCCGCAGATCCAGGAAATCCAAATCAAGCGCCGGGGCGATGTGCGCCGCGCCAAACTGTATTACCTGCGCGACCGCACCGGCAAGGCCGCGCGCATCAAAGAAAAAATCTAACCCGCCCAACGGGTTTGGACGTGGACAGACAACGGGTGGCCTCAGTGCCGCCCGTTTGCGTTGCGACGATGAACACCGCGCAGACTTCCCTACGCGACGAGGCGGTGATTGCCGCCCCCTTTGGCGCGTTGGTATTGGTGAGCGAGGGGAGCTTATTGGTCGATATCGCGTTGCAACCCGTGGCAGCCGCTCCAACCAAGCCCGCCAGCCCCTTGTTGCAAGAAGCCGTCCGGCAGTTTGAAGCCTATTTCGACGATCCGGGCTGGCGTTTCTCCCTCCCCTTGCCGGACATCGGCACGGCTTACCAACAAAAAGTCTGGCAGGCGCTGCTTGCCATTCCGCCCGGTACGGCGAGAAGCTACGCGGCCATCGCAACAGAATTGCACAGCGCCCCCCGCGCCGTGGCCGGCGCCTGCCGCGCCAACCACTTTCCCCTCATCATCCCCTGCCACCGCGTCGTCGCCAGCCATGGCCTGGGCGGCTATTGCGGGGCCGTCACCGGGCCATTCCTAGACATCAAGCGCTGGCTGTTGCGGCACGAGGGTTATGAGTTCTGAGGCCAGCCCCGGCGACCTCGCCCTGATCCATGCCTTCCAGGACTCGCTGTGGATCGAGGAAGGCTTGAGTGAAAATACGCAGAAATCTTACGCCAGCGACTTGGCCTTGTTCGCCGGCTGGCTGGCTAAAAACCAACAAAAAGAACTGCCGGAGATCCAAGGCGGCGACATCGAGGCTTATCTGGCCCTCAAATTCCGCCAGAAAGCCAGCAGCCGCAGCAGCGCCCGCCTGCTTGCCAGCCTGCGCAAGTTCTACCTTTGGCTGCTGCGGCTAGGGAAAATCCAACACGACCCCTGCGCCGGCATCCAATCCCCGCAACTCGGCAAGCCCCTGCCCCACACCCTGACCGAAAGCGAAGTGGAAAGCCTGCTCGCCGCCCCGGAAACCGGCGAGCCGCTGGGCCAGCGCGACCGCGCCATGCTCGAACTGCTCTACGCCACCGGCCTGCGCGTCACCGAACTGGTCAGCCTGCGGCTGGACCAAGTCAATCTGCGGCTAGGCGTGGTGCGGGTGACCGGCAAGGGCAGCAAAGACCGCCTAGTCCCGCTGGGTGAGGAGGCGGAAAGCTGGCTGGAAGCCTATCTGCGCGAAGGCCGCCGGGTGATCTTGGGGGCCAGGCAAAGCGACGACCTGTTCGTCACCGACCGGGGCGGCGCGATGACCCGCCAAGCGTTTTGGTATCTCATCAAACGCCACGCCCTCACCGCCGGCATCCGCAAACACCTCTCCCCGCACACCCTGCGCCACGCCTTCGCCACGCATTTGCTCAACCACGGCGCGGACCTGCGCGTGGTGCAAATGCTGCTCGGCCACAGCGACTTGTCCAGCACCCAGATTTACACCCATGTCGCCCAGGAACGCCTGAAAGAACTGCATGCCCGCTGCCATCCCAGAGGCTAATGG
>CAZOTR010000131.1:0-2232 GCA_964582755.1 uncultured Methylococcaceae bacterium
CATAAAATTCTGCGTCGCGTAGCGACGCTTGAGCGGCCCTTGCGCGAACGCCACATCGGGCGGTTGGCAATCGTCGCTACGCGACGAAACGCCCGGCGCATCCTTCCGGGGGTTGAAACCCCCGGCTACCCTCAGTGCCGCTACGCGGCTTCGCCTTGGCTGCCCCGCTTAACTAATGGCAGCGGGGGCTACGGGGGGCCGGCTGTCAACGCCAGCCATTCCTCCTCGCTGAGTATCTTCAGGCCCAACTCCCGCGCTTTTTTCTCCTTCGACCCGGCGTCCGCCCCGGCCACCACATAATCCGTTTTCTTCGACACCGACCCGGCCACGTTCGCGCCCAAGGCCTCGGCGCGGGCCTTGGCTTCGTTGCGGCTGAGGGTTTCCAGCGTGCCGGTGAACACGACGGTCTTGCCCGCGATGGGCGAGATGGCCGCCGGCGGCTCGAAGTCGGTGACGGTCAACAGCGGCGGCTGGCCGTCTTGGGGCTTGGTGAGCTTGTCCAGGGTTTCGCGGTTCTGCGCCTCGTGGAAAAAGGCGATGATGTCCGCCGCCATGTTCTGGCCGATGCCGTTGATGGCGAGTAGCTGGCCGCGGGCCTCGGATTCGGCGTCAAACGCCTGTTCCATGCTGTCGCGCCAATGCCGCAGCGTCAGGTAATGGCGGGCCAGCAGGCGGGCGGTGCTTTGCCCGACTTGCGGTATCCCCAAGGCATAAATGAAGCGGTCCAGCGGGATTACGCGCACCCGTTCGATGGCGTCGAAGAGCTTGCGGGCGGAGACTTCGCCCCAGCCTTCCCATTCTTTTAGGGGCGGGCCGTCTTGGCCGTCGCGGGTTTCCAGCGTGAAGATGTCCACCGGGCTTTTAACCAAGCCTTTGTTGTAAAACGCTTCGATGTTTTTTATCCCTAAGCCTTCGATATCGAAGGCGTCGCGGGAGACGAAGTGAATCAGCCGCTCCATGGCCTGGGCCGGGCAGTTGAGGCCGTTGACGCAAAAGGTGTCGGCCTCGCCCTCGCCCCGCACCAAAGGCTCGCCGCAGTCCGGGCAGGTTTGCGGGAACGGGTACGGTTCGCTTCCCGCCGGGCGCAAGTCTTGGATGACGCGGACGACTTGGGGTATCACGTCGCCGGCGCGCTGGATGATGACGGTGTCGCCTTCGCGGATGTCCTTGCGTTGGATTTCGTCCTGGTTGTGCAAAGTGGCGCGGGAGACCAGGACGCCGCCGACGTTGACCGGGGCGAGATTGGCGACGGGGGTGATCTTGCCGGTGCGCCCGACTTGCACGGCGATGTTGCGCACTTGCGTCTGCGCCTGCTCCGGCGGGAATTTCCAGGCAATGGCCCAGCGCGGCGAGCGGCTGACGAATCCCAGGCGGGCTTGCCAGTCCAGCCGGTTGACCTTGACCACCATGCCGTCAATCGAAAAGCCCAGGTTGGCGCGGCGGGCTTGGAGGCCGTCGTAGCAGGCGAACAGCTCGGCGAAATCGTCCCCGGCGACCCGGACCAGCCGGGCCGGTTCGTTGAGCTTGAAGCCGAAGGCTTGCAGTTTTTGCCGGGCTTCCCATTGGGTTTCGGCGAAGGGGGCGGAGATTTCGCCCCAGGCGTAGGCGAAAAAGCGCAAGGGCCGTTGCGCGGTGATGGATGAATCCAGTTGGCGCAGGCTGCCGGCGGCGGCGTTGCGCGGGTTGGCGAAGAGGTTTTCGCCCGCCTCCGCCTGGCGGGCGTTGAGGGCGAGGAAATCCTCGTCACCCATGTACACCTCGCCGCGCACTTCCAGCACGGCCGGCCAGCCTTGGCCCGGCAGGGTCTTGGGGATCTCGGCGATGGTTTTGACATTGGCGGTCACGTCTTCGCCTTCCGTGCCGCTGCCCCGCGTGGCGGCGTAGACCAGCTTGCCTTGTTCGTAGCGTATCCCCAAAGACAGGCCGTCGATCTTCGGCTCGGCCACCAGTTCGATGGGAACGGCAGGGTCTTGCAGGTCGCGCATGAAATTGCGCAAGGATTCGACAAAATCGGCCATATCCTGCCGCTCGAAGGCGTTGCCCAGGGACAGCATGGGGACGGAATGCTTGATTTTGCGGAAGCCCGTGGCCGGGGCCGCGCCGACGCGGTGACTGGGGCTGTCGGCGCGGACCCGTTCCGGGAAGCGGGCTTCGACGGCAAGGTTGCGCTGCCTTAAGGCGTCGTATTCGGCGTCGCTGATTTCCGGGCTGTCCCGGCGGTAGTACAGCTCG
>CAZOTR010000131.1:2332-12602 GCA_964582755.1 uncultured Methylococcaceae bacterium
GGCGTCGTATTCGGCGTCGCTGATTTCCGGGCTGTCCCGGCGGTAGTACAGCTCGTCGTGGTATTGGATGAGTCCGGCCAGCTCGGCCAGCTCGGCCTCGGCTTCGGCGGGGCTTAGGGATTCGGCGGGGGTGTCGAAGAGGGATGTGCGGTTGTTTGCCATAGAGGGCGGCTTGGGCGGTCTGGGGTTGGCGCGGGGACGACAGCGCTTAGGGCTGTGCCATCCCTTCAGTCTTGGGCGGGTTTCGCGTCAATCGTCAAGCTGCATACGGCCATCGCCGGCGCGGGAGGCAAAGCCGGGCCGGTTGCTGTCTTCGCTCAACTTGATCATCAGGCGGACCTCGTTTTTCGAGTCGGCGGAGTGCAGGGCGTCCTCGTAGGTGATCTTGCCCGCCTTGTAAAGCTCGAAGAGGGCTTGGTCGAAGGTTTGCATGCCGTGTTCGCGGGAGTTCTTCATCAACTCCTTCAGCTTATGCACCTCGCCTTTGCGGATGTAATCGGCGGCCAGCGGGGTGGTGATGAGGATTTCCACGGCGGGGTAGCGGCCCTTGCCGTCGGCCCGTTGGATGAGTTGCTGGGCGATGATGGCGCGCAGGTTCAAGGACAGGTCCATGAACACTTGCGAATGCATGTCTTCCGGGAAGAAGTGCATGATGCGGTCCAGCGCCTGGTTGGCGTTGTTGGCGTGCAGCGTGCTGAGGCAGAGGTGGCCGGTTTCGGCGAAGGTGATGGCGTTTTGCATGGTCTCGCGGGTGCGGATTTCGCCGATGAGGATCACGTCCGGGGCTTGGCGCAGGGTGTTTTTCAACGCGACCTCGTAGGATTCGGTGTCGATGCCCACCTCGCGCTGGCTGATGATGCAGCCGGCGTGGGGATGCAGGTATTCCAGCGGGTCTTCGATGGTGATGATGTGGTCGCTGGAGTTTTCGTTGCGCTGCTTGATCATCGCCGCCAGCGAAGTGGACTTGCCGGTGCCGGTGGCCCCGACGAACAGGATCAGGCCGCGCTTGGTCATCGCCAGTTCCTTGACGATCAGCGGCAGGTTCAGCTCTTCCGCCGTCGGAATCTTGTTGGCGATGCGGCGCAGCACCATGCCGGCGGTGTTGCGTTGGATGTAGGCGCTGACCCGGTAGCGGCCATAGCCTGCTTCGTGGATGGCGAAGTTGCATTCGTGGGTCTTGTCGAATTCTTCGACTTGCTTCGGCGTCATGATGCTTTTGACCAGCGCCATCGTCTGCGCCGGACTCATCGTCACGTTGACGATGGGTTCGATGGTGCCGTTCACTTTGATGCAAGGCGGCTTGTCGGCCACGATGAACAGGTCGGAGGCTTGCTTGTGCGCCATCAATTTGAGTAATGAGCTGATTTCCATAGAGGGTGTCCGCTGCGGGCTGGTTAGAAGTTGGCCTTGTTCAAAGCTTTGGTGCGGGCGGCTTGGCGGGTGATGAGCCCCTTGGTGACCAGTTCCTCCAGATGTTGGTCCAAGGTCTGCATCCCGTCCTTGCGGCCCGTCTGGATGGCCGAATACATTTGCGCCACTTTGGACTCGCGGATCAGGTTGCGGATGGCCGGGGTGCCGACCATGATCTCCCAGGCCGCCGTGCGCCCGCCGGAGACTTTTTTCAACAGCGTCTGGGAGATCACCGCCGCCAGCGATTCGGACAGCATCGAGCGGATCATTTCCTTTTCGGCGGCGGGGAACACATCGACGATGCGGTCGATAGTTTTCGCCGCCGAGCTGGTGTGCAAGGTGCCGAACACCAAGTGGCCGGTTTCCGCCGCCGTCAGCGCGAGGCGGATGGTCTCCAAATCGCGCATTTCGCCGACCAGGATGGAGTCGGGGTCTTCGCGCAGCGCCGAGCGCAAGGCTTCGTTGAAGCCCAGCGTGTCGCGGTGGACCTCGCGCTGGTTGATGAGCGACTTCTTGCTTTGGTGGACGAACTCGATGGGGTCTTCCACCGTCAGGATGTGGGAGTAGTCGTTATTGTTGATGTAGTCGATCATCGCCGCCAGCGTGGTGGACTTGCCGGAGCCGGTGGGGCCGGTGACCAGGATCATGCCGCGCGGCTGTTTAGTGATTTCCGCGAAGAACGGCGGGCAGCCCAGCTCTTCCAGGGTCAGCACCTTGGATGGGATGGTCCGCATCACCGCCGCCGCGCCACGGTCCTGGTTGAAGACGTTGACGCGGAAGCGGGCGATGCCGGGCAGCTCGAAGGAGAAGTCGGTCTCGAAAAATTCCTCGTAGTCGCGCCGCTGCTTGTCGTTCATGATGTCGTAGACCAGCGCATGGACCTCCTTGTGTTCCAGCGGCGGGACGTTGATGCGGCGGATGTCGCCGTCCACGCGGATCATCGGCGGCAACCCCGCCGACAGGTGGAGGTCGGAAGCTTTGTTCTTGACGGAAAAGGCGAGCAGTTCGGATATGTCCATAGGATGCGGTCTCTGATCTACGGGGCTTGATCGGACCCAAGGCGGGGGCTACCCTTGGGCGTTTTCAGTAGTATAAACAAAGGCGGTGGAATTGATGAATGCAATCGCAGACGGGCTGGCCGCAGTGCGGCGGCGGCTGGCCGAGGCCGAGCGGCAGGCGGGCAGGGCGGCAGGCTCGGTGGGGCTTGTCGCCGTCGGCAAGACGTGGCCCGCCGAAGCCTTGGCGGAGGCTTGCCGCCACGGCCAGCGGGATTTCGGCGAGAACTATCTGCAAGAGGCGCTTGCCAAGCAGGACGCCTTGCAGGGCTTGGACATCGTCTGGCATTTCATCGGCCCCATACAATCCAACAAAACCAAGCCCCTGGCCGAGCGCTTCCAGTGGGTGCATGGCGTGGACCGCCTGAAAATCGCCCAGCGCCTCAGCGAGCAGCGGCCTGCGGGCTTGCCGCCGCTGAATGTCTGCTTGCAAGTCAATGTCAGCGGCGAGGCCAGCAAGTCCGGCGTGGCGCTGGCGGATCTCGCCGGGTTGGCGCAAGCCGTCGCGGTTCTGCCCCGGCTAAAACTGCGCGGCTTGATGGCCATTCCCGCGCCCAGCGAGGATTTCGCGGAGCAGCGCCGGGCCTTCCGCAGCGTGCGCCAAGCGCTGGAGGGCTTGGGGCTAGAGGGCTTGGACACCTTGTCCATGGGCATGTCCCACGACCTGGAGGCTGCCGTGCTGGAAGGCGCGACCCTGGTGCGCGTGGGCACGGCGATATTCGGGGAACGTTTGTAGCGCGGCCTTCAGGCCGCAGGGCGGGCGGAAGGCATCTGGTTCCGTCCGGCTAGTCGCGGACGGACAGTTTTCCGTCAGACAGGCGCACTTCCAGGGTGCGGCCTCCCGCCGTTATCAGGGCGGATTTTCCGTCCGCTGATAACACGGGGCCATCGGTGATCCAAGGGCCGGCTTTCGCGTGGGCGGTAATCTCCGGCAACGGCACGCCCAGCACGGCGAACACTTGCTCCACTGGATAGCTTGCCAGCAGGCGGTTGTCGGGGGCAATCAGGGTCAGCGCATAGCGCGAAGGCACGTTGATCCACTCATCCGCCAACAGCACCTCTCCCTGCTCCGAAACCAGCGCCCGGCGCGGCCCGTGGTGGTGCGACAAATCGCGCTGCCAAACCAATTCGCGGCCCGCGGGCCGCGCCCGGTAGAGCGCGGCCGAGCCTTGTGGCGTCTTCCATCCGTCCGCCGTCGCCAGCACCAGGACGAAGTGGCCGTCCGGGGACGCGACCTCCCGCCGCTCGGGCGGCAGCGCGATGCGGTCGGAGGCGGTTTCCACGGCGGCAGCCTCCCCGTTGATGGCAAACAGCGCCAGCGCGGCGCAGAGGCTGGCAAGGAAATGGCGCATGGGTTTTCTCCAAAAAGCAAAGCCCCGGCCTGTCCGGGGCTTTGCCGTGGCTCAGGCCGATGCCGGCCTGTTCGCCGAAGCGCGGCGGCGTGTTGCCGCCAAGCCCAGCAGGCCCAACCCGAACAGCGCGAAGCTGTCCGGCTCAGGCAGCGGAACATCATGCAGCAAAGAGCTTTGGCGCGCATAGGCGATTTGGTCGGCGGGCAGGAAATCCAGGCCCAGCCCGTCGGGGGCGATGTTCGCCAGCGTGGCCGGTACATTGCGTATCCCGCCGGAAGCCATCAGATAGCTGGGTTGGCCGGGGGAATGGCCGCCGCCGTCGCCGCCCTGGGCGGGCTGCACCAAGCCGAAGTTGTGCCCCAGTTCATGGGCGATGGTGTCGATGCGGCCCAGGCCACCGTTGAAAGCCATGACATCGTCCATGGCTATCAGCAGCCCGCCGGCCCCAAACCAGCCCTCGCCATAAGCGCCGGCGACGGTATGGGTCAGGAACATGTCCACTTGCGTGGCGCTCAAGCCGTGGCCGACAAAGTTCACCAGATCGAGGAAACCATCGCCGACGACGTTGTCGTCCACGAAGCTGAAATGTGTGCTGTGGATGTTCTGGACGAAGTTGAAATCGACGTTGATCCCGGCCTGCGCCCAGATCTTGTCCACTTCGGTGGCGAAATAGGCGTTGCCCGCCGGCCCGGTGGAGGCGCAGTTGGCCCCCGCGTCGTCGCAGATGACATAGACATCGACGGTCAAGGTCTTGGTGATGGGCAATGCCGATGCCGGGCCGGCGGCAAAGCCGAGCGCGGCAAGGCCCGCCGCCAGGGTGAGCGCCCGGTTTTTAAAGGTTTTTGCAAGCGTAAATTTCATGCCGTTTTCCCGCGTGTGCCGCGTCGTTAAGGTTGGGGGAGCGGCAACTGTACCTGTTTGATCCGCCCTCCGTCAAACCGGGGGAAAACCGCAAAACCCAGGGCTGCCGACAAGGCCCGGCAATGCCGTCAAGTTAAGCGTTTGTAGCCCCGCCTTTAGGCGGGAAAGCCCCAAAGGACCGGCTAAAGCCGGGACTGCAAAACGGCGCGCCGGCCCTGCCTTTTGTGCGCAAAAGGCTCAATCCAGCAGTTTGCAGCGGCGCAAATCCGCCTGGATGGCGTCCATGATCCCGCTCACGATCAAACTCTGTTGGCCCATGGCCCGGCGGCGCAGTTCGATGGCCTGCCAGCCCAGCTTCAACAATGCGCGGTCCACGCATTCGTTGACGCTGGTGTCGATGAGGCGCTCGCGGAGCAGGTCCACGCGCGCCTTGACGAGGCGGGTGAGTTCGCTGAAATCGTTCAGCACGTTGAGCGGCCAGACCGGCTCGGGCACTTCCACGGCGCAGGCGTCGAACAGCGGTATCACCGGGAGGTAGACGCCTTGCTCGTCCTCGGCTTTCCCGTCCGCCGCGCTTCGGTCTTTCCTGAAATGGCTGGCCGCCGAGGCCGGCCAATGGCCGGCGAAAACCGGATTGTCCTCATGCAGGAGCAGGGTTTCGCTGAGGAAGCGTTGGCAATTGCGCCGGCCCAATTGGTAGTCATGTTGGCGGAAGGCTTCGCTCAAAAAGCCGCCGAAGGCACCCAGGCTGGCGGAGGCGAGGGGCGGGTGGCCACCCGAACGCTTCGGCGCGACGATCCAGCGGCTGTGTATGCCGCCGTGTTTGACCAGCTCCAACTCCTCGGTCTTGAAGCGCAGTTGGTTGACCATCGCGCCCACCAGCTTCTTGAGGACGTTGGCCAAGCCAGTGTCCGGGCGGTAGTCCGTGTCGAAGCTCACGTCGTTGGGAAACGGATCGACCATCAGCACCGTGGCGTCCGCGTCCTTGGCCCCGCGCGGCAGGTGGTCCAGGCCGCCGGCCAGATAGCGGCGCGCCAGTTCAAAAGGCTCGTTGTTGGCGACGCCGCCATCGACGTTTTCAAACTGGTAAAGGTAGTCGGGGGCGATGCCGTCCGGCCAGGCCGGGGCTATGGTTTCCAGGCTGGCGCAGACACATGCGCCGTCGGCGTCCACCGCCGCCGGCGACAGCGGAACCGGCCATAGCCGCTCGTCGTAGGCGGCGGTGCCTCGGCGCTCCAGCAGCCGCGCCGCCAAGCCGACAGGGAAAGCGCCGCTGGCCAGGGCCGACTGGCCGAGAATATGCCAATTCCCGGCAAGGCCGTTGTCCTGGCCGATGGCGCCGAGCATCAGATCCGTTTTCGGGCCGGGTTGTCCGTCGGCGTTGAGGCAGAAGCTCATGTTGTCGGCATGTTGGGACATGCCGAAAATGTTGCCGGCCTGGCCGGTGAACTGGATGGCATAAGGCACGCCGCGCAAATTGGTGACGGTGAAATACAGCTTGAGCGGGTCGGCGAGATAGCTAGGCCAGCTCTCGCGGGTCCATTGCACGTCCAGGACGTTGTTGGCGATGCGGTCCAGGGCGTCGGAGTTCAGCACCGAGCGGATCGCGCCGGGCTTGGCCGGGCCGTCCTTGCCGCCAGACAGGCAGGAGAAAAAGCGGCGGAAAGCGCCGCGTCCGTCCTTGGCGGCGGTTTTTTCGAGGTCGTCCAGCGCGAGCAGCGGCTTGATGTCCACTTGCTTGACCCAGGCTTCGTATAGCGGGGTCGGTCGCCGCTCGGCGGGAGGGCGGATGTCGGGGTAGTGTTTGTCGCGCAGGGCCGACACGAACACGGCGGCGGCGATGGAGCCGGCCGAGGCGCCGGTGACCACGTCGAGCCGGACGGCATGGCTTGGGGCGTCCGTGTCCCCCCGGCGCTTCTTGCGCTCCCAAGTCTCCAGCGCCTCCATCAGAAAATCCACCACCCCGGCCGTGTAGGCACCGGCCGACACGGCGCCGGCCATGACCAATCCGATTCTGAAAACAGCTTGAGATTGCGTTGCCACTGTCGTTACCTCGTTGACGTCTGCGGTTTTGGAATAGCCCGCAGGCCAAGGCCGCGCGGGAGGGAAGACGCGGCCCCTTATTTGCCTGGGTCCAGCAAATCCAAGCTGGCCTGCTCCAGGCTCATGTGGCTGATGTCCTTGCCCAGGGCGTAGTAGACGGTATGTTCGCAAATGTTGCAGGAACGGTCGCCGACGCGCTCCAAGGCGCGCGCCGCCCACATCAGGTTGAGGGCGGCGGGGATGGCGCGGGGGTCGGCGGACATGGCGGCGATTTGCGCATGCATGATCTCGCCGTATTGGCGGTCCAGCAGGCGGTCGCGCTGTTTGGTCTGCATGGCGGCCTCGGCGTCGATGCGGGCGAAGGCGTCCAAGGTGTCGTGCAACAGCTTGCCCACGCCCTCGGCGAATTCGGCGAGCGGGACGAGTTGCTGCTTCGGCGGGGGGGTGGCCGCCATGGCCAGGGTGGCGCGGGCGATGCGCTTGGCGTCGTCGCCGATGCGCTCCAACTCACTGACGGCCTTGATGACCGCGACCACCAAGCGCAGATCGATGGCGGTCGGTTGGCGGCACGCCAGGATATGCATGCACTGGTGGTTGACGGCGGCTTCCAGTGCGTTGATCTTGCGGTCGTCGCCTATGACCTGCTCGGCCAAGGCCACGTCGCAGTCCTTGAGCGCCTTCATCGCCAAGGCGATCTGCTCTTCCGCCAATCCGCCCAGGCGCAAGGCATCGCCACGGATGTCCGCGAGTTCCTGGTCGAACTGCCGGTAAATGTGTTGGCGTGGGGTGGGAGTCGCCATGCAGCCGTTCCTTCTGTGATGTGCGGGGGAATTTGACCAAAGTTCCATTCTCCCCTGGAAAGGTTACGGTTTGATGAACGCGGCGCATGTTGCCGGCATTCGGCAAAATAGCGAATTGTCACACGCCCGACGCGGTAAAAGCGGCTCTTTGAGCTAAAATAAACACGTTAGGACACCCGGCAAGCGCCTTGCCGAGGCGCGTCCCTTCGGCGACGCTTGGCGTCTTGCCTGTTCGTGAGGCAGTCGAAGTTTGCATCCCTTTCATTCAAGGAGTTTCTAAAATGTCCCCCCAGCGCGACCTGGCAAAAAAGGTCGATCCCAAGGCTGTCGCCTTGCTCAAACAGGAATTGGTCAACCGGCTGATCTATTCCATAGGCAAAGACCCCATCGAAACCAACGACCGTGACTGGTTCCTGGCCCTTGCCCATGTAGTGCGCGACCGCATGACCTTGCGCTGGATGGAAACCATGCGGGGCTATTACCTGCGCGACGTGAAGCGGGTGTATTACCTGTCCATGGAATTCCTCATCGGCAGGACTTTGCGCAACAGCCTGCTCAACATGGGCTTCTACGAGGAATTCCGCCAAGCCATCGAAGAGGTGGGGCTGGATGCGGAGAGCCTGCGCCACATGGAGGAGGAGGCGGGGCTGGGCAACGGCGGCCTGGGCCGGCTGGCGGCGTGCTTCCTCGACTCCCTGGCGACGATGCATTTGCCGGGCTTCGGCTACGGCATCCGCTACGAATACGGCATGTTTGCCCAATCCATCGAAAACGGCTACCAGATCGAACACCCGGACAACTGGCTGCGCTACGGCAATCCCTGGGAATATCCCCGCCCCGAGGTGATCTACCGGGTGCAATTCCGCGGCCATGTGGCGGGGGTCCGCGACGCGCAGGGGCGGCTGTGCCAGCAATGGCTGGACACCGAGGATGTCATGGCGATGGCCTTCGACACGCCGATCCCGGGCTTCGGCGGGCAGACCGTCAACAACCTGCGGCTGTGGGCGGCCAAGGCGACGCGGGAGTTCGACCTGAAATATTTCAACGAGGGCAACTACATCAAGGCGGTGCAGGAAAAGAACCAGTCGGAGAACCTCTCCAAGGTCTTGTATCCCGACGACACCACGGATATGGGCAAGGAATTGCGCTTGAAGCAGGAATATTTCTTCGTCAGCGCCTCGCTGCAAGACATTCTCCAAGGCTTCGAGGCGGACGGCCATTCCCTGGACGACCTGCCCCAGGAGGTGGCCATCCAGCTCAACGACACCCATCCCAGCATCGCCATCCCGGAATTGATGCGCTTGCTGATGGACCAGCACGGGCTGGAGTGGGACCGGGCTTGGGACATCACCTGCCGGACTTTCTCCTACACCAACCACACCCTCCAGCCGGAAGCCTTGGAAACCTGGCCGGTGCCGCTGATGGAGGCGTTGCTGCCGCGCCTGTTGCTCATCATCTACGACATCAACCAGCGCTTCTTGCAGGAGGTCGCCCGCCGCCATCCCGGCGACATGGATCTGATCCGCCGCGTCTCGCTGATCGGCGAGGAAGGCGGGCAGCGGGTGCGCATGGCTTACCTGGCCATCGTCGGCAGCCACAAAGTCAACGGCGTGGCCAGGCTGCATTCCGAGCTGATGAAGACGACCATCTTCCGCGACTTCGCCATGCTGTTCCCTGAGCGCTTCATCAACATCACCAACGGCGTCACCCCGAGGCGCTGGCTGCACCACAGCAACCCCGGCCTGTCCGGCTTGATTACCCGGGCCATCGGCCCGAAATGGGTCGGCGACTTGTCCCGGCTTAGGCAACTGGAGCCTTTGGCTGACGATGCGGCTTTCCGGCAAGAGTTTCTCGCCGTCAAGCGGGCCAACAAGGAGGCCTTGGCCGAGTTGGCGTGGAAACGGCATGGCGTCGAACTCGACGCGAATGCGATGTTCGACGTGCAGATCAAGCGCATCCACGAGTACAAGCGGCAATTGCTCAACATCCTGCATGTCGTCACCCGCTACAACCGCCTGCGCGCCAACCCTGGGCTGGACGTGCCGTTCCGCTGCGCCATCCTCGGCGGCAAGGCCGCGCCCGGCTACCGCGCCGCCAAGCTCATCATCAAGCTCATCAACGACGTGGCCGACACGGTGGACCGCGACCCCGCCGTCGCCGGACGGCTGCAAGTGTGGTTCGCCCCCAATTACAACGTGTCGCGGGCGATGGAATTGATCCCCGCCATCGACCTGTCCGAGCAGATTTCCACCGCCGGCACCGAAGCCTCCGGCACCGGCAACATGAAGATGACTCTCAACGGCGCGTTGACCATCGGCACGCTGGACGGCGCGAACATCGAAATCCGCGAGGAAGTCGGCGAGGACAATTTCTTCCTGTTCGGCCACACCGCCCCGGAAATCGCCGACTTGTTCCTGCGCGGCTACAACCCCTGGGACTATTACCACGGCAACGCCGAGTTGCGGCAGGCTCTGGACATGATCGGCAACGGCTATTTCTCCCCGGAGGAGCCGTTCCGCTTCCGCCCCTTGTTCGACTCCCTGTTGCAAGGCGGCGACCATTACGCGGTGCTGGCCGACTACGCCTCTTACGTCGCGGCGCAAGACGAGGCCGACCGCCTCTACCGCGACCCGCAAGCCTGGGCGCGCAAGGCGGTGCTGAACGTGGCCAGGGCCGGCCGTTTTTCCAGCGACCGCACCATCGGCGAATACGCGGAAAAGATTTGGAATGTGGTGCCGGTGTTGCCGGG
>CAZOTR010000132.1:0-12435 GCA_964582755.1 uncultured Methylococcaceae bacterium
GCGGGCGCATCCCGAGGACGCGGCCTTGGGGGTGATGCGCGGCCTGACGCGGCGCATCCGCACCCTCACCGAAAACGTGCGCGGGCTGGCCTTGTACGATGTCTACACCCGCCTGGCCAAGATCCTGCACGAACTGGCGGTGGTGGAAAACGACGAATTGGTGATCCGCGAAAAAGTCAGCCACCAGGAACTGGCCAACCAAGTCGGCTCCTCCCGCGAAATGGTCAGCAAGATCATGAAGGATCTGGCCACCGGCGGTTATCTCGCCATCGAGGGCAAGACCGTCCACATTCTCAAACCCCTGCCGGTCGGTTGGTGAGCCAAACCCGTTTGCCTCAGCAGCCCAGCCTTTCTTGCCACTCGACACAATTTGGAGAATCCCATGCCCGGTGCCGTCGTCGCGGTTCTGCTTTGCGTCTGGTACTACCAGACCGCCACCAAACTCAACATCAACCCTCTGCCTTGGATCGTCGGCGCCTTGGTCATTTATTACGGCCTGAAATACGGCTGGACCTACGGCGTCGCCCGCCCACTGTTCGGCCCGAGGATGCTGTCGCCCATGGTCAATGACCTCAGCGGCGCGGCGGTGGGGGGCATCGCCGCCGCCATTTTCCGCGCCAAGGTGCTGCTCAAGCAAAAACCGCCGCAATGATGCCGACGCGCCTGCCCGCCTTCAAGGCGGTCATTTTCGACATGGACGGGCTGGTGCTGGACTCCGAGCCGACCTATGTCTTTGCCTGGAAGCAAGCCGCCGCCGAATTCGATGTCCACCTTGAAGACGCCTTCACGCAGAATCTGTTTGGCCGCCACGCCGACGATGTGGAACGCGCCTTGGCGGAGAAAATTGGCGAACGCTTCGAGCGCGAGCGTTTTCTCGATCTTGCCACCAGATTTTGGCGGGCGCATGTGGGCGTCCACGGCATCGCGCCGATGCCGGGGCTGGAAGATCTGCTGGCCGCGCTTGAAGGCTTGGACATCCCCTACGCGCTGGCGACCAACAGCGACAGCGCCTACGCCGAACAATGCCTGCGCCTGGCCCGATTGGAAACGCGCTTCCCGCTGGCGGTGACCCGCGACCAAGTCGCCGCCGGCAAGCCGGCCCCGGATTTGTTCCTGGAAGCGGCCCGGCGGCTGGGATTTGCGGCAGAACAATGCTTGGTGCTGGAAGACTCCGCCACCGGCCTGCTCGCCGCCCGCCGCGCCGGCGCCGTGCCGGCGCTGGTGCTGGCCCGCCCCGCCCCGGAAGAGTCGCAAGCCTTGGCGGCGCTGTCCTTCCCCTCGCTGCGCGAAGTCGCCGAGCGCATCCAGACGCGGGCCGGGCTTGAGTTTTAAGAAAACCAAACTTTACATCGGGAGAACACCATGATCGGGGCCATCGCCATTTTGCTGATCGCGTTTTGGTACTACAAAACCGCAGAATCCTTAAACCTGCCCGCCCTGTCCTGGATAGTCGGCGGCGTGATAGTGTATTACGCGGGGTTTCTAAGCTGGATGTACCTAGTGTTGAAACCCCTGCTGGGCGGACAATTCAAGGAACATAATTTTTTGCTAGGAATCAGCATGGACATTAGCGCCGTGCTGGCCGGCGTGGCCTTGTCCGCGCTGTTCCGCAACAAAGTCATGGCGAAAAAAGGCTCATGACAGGAAGTTATCGCAGTTCAAGTCGCCCTGGCCGTCGATGAGCAACACACGGTCGGCTTTTTTCCTCAACATGTCGCTCAACAGGG
Source organism: uncultured Methylococcaceae bacterium (assembly GCA_964582755.1). Classification (GTDB taxonomy): domain Bacteria; phylum Pseudomonadota; class Gammaproteobacteria; order Methylococcales; family Methylococcaceae; genus Methylumidiphilus. Next base: position 1,728 of record CAZOTR010000132.1, read on the forward strand.
CCGAGGAAGAAACCACCATCACAATCTTGCCTTTTTGCTGGACGATTTCTATCGCCGGCACATAATCCTCGTCGCCGCTGACGATAATGGCAATGTCGTAGGCGTTCTCATAAGCCAAGGCGACGACTTGGGTGGCGAGATACACATCCACCTGCTTTTCCCGCTGCTCGCCGAACTCGTTCGCCTTGCGCTCAAACTGCTTCACATAAAAAAACTCCTGCCCGTCCAGCCAGTCGTAAAACCGCTGCTGCCCGGCCCCGCCGACGGGGCCGCTGGAGCAGACAAAATAGACCTTAATCAAGTCCATTCCCCGCGTGAGCACTTCCACAAACCGGTTGAATTCAAACCGCTTGCGGTCGGGAAACTCGCCCTTGGTCAAGCGGCTCAGGGCTTGGTGGAAATTGCTGTAGTCAAAAAAAACGATGACGCGCTTCATTAGGTTGTCCTTTTCTGTCGCTATGTCTAGTAGGTATTGGCTGTTGCTAATATTAGCACAGATCCAGCTTCACTGCTGGATTGCGCACACTGCAAGCCGGACAAACAGGAAGCCGCCTTTGCAAGCCAGACGATTAGGCGTACCATGTCCCGCTGGGGCCAGCCCCAAATCCGCAGATTGATTCTTAACTCTAACAATAATATAGAGATCATCGACAATGACCCATTCGCCACAACACCACATGCCTCCAACAGCCGCCCCACCGCCCTTGGACAGGGCATTTGCCATAGGCATGCGTGTGCTGGTGTGGGGCTTATTGTTTGGCATTCTATATATCCTCAGATCCTTTTTTCTGCTGATATTCCTCACCTTTGTTTTCGCCTACATTCAAAACAGCGGGATTCGCCGCATGGAAAGCTTCGTCCAAAACCGGCTGGTCCGCGTGGTCTTCATGGCGACTTCGCTGTTGGTCGTGCTGATTGTCACCGGGCTTTATCTGGTGCCCAAAGTCCAAGCGCAAACCGGAATATTTTTTAACCAGTTTGGCACTTACATAGCCCGCGTTGACCAGGAGCTTTATCTGCTCGGCGACAAGTATCCCTTGCTTAAATCGGGCATCCCAAAACTCACCCAAGACAATGCCGCCGCCCCGGACAAAAACAAAATGGATTTGAAGAACTCCCCCAGCATCGCGCTGACCGAGCAATTTCTCGGGCTGGCCGAGGAGGAGGATAGTGTCAAGAACATGGCGCAGTTGATGGCCACGGTCAAAGGCGTCAGCGGCAATATCGCGGCCATCGGCTCGGCCTTCCTGCTGTCCCTGCTGTTTTCATTTTTGATCGTGCTGGATTTTCCCCAATTAAGCCAAAGCGTCGCGGAATTGGAGCATACCAAGGTCGGCTTCATTTATGTCGAAGTGGCGGACAATATCAAGGAATTTGCCCAGGTATTGGGCCGCGCCCTGGAAGCCCAGTTGTTCATCGCCATCGTCAACAGCGCGTTGACCGCCTTGGGGCTTTATCTGTTGGGGCTGGGCGCGAGCGTGGCGTTCCTCTCGGTGATTGTGTTCTTTTGCAGTTTCATCCCGGTGGCGGGGGTGTTCATCAGCGCGACGCCCATCGCCTTGATCGCCTTGCAAACCGCCGGCGTGAAGATCATGATCTTCACGCTGGTGTTGATCGCGGTCATCCATTTGATCGAAGGCTATGTGTTGAACCCCAAGATCTATGGCTCGTTCATGCGCATCAACCCGGTGATCGTGCTGATTATCCTGACCATTGGCGGCAAGCTGTTCCATCTTTGGGGGCTGATCCTGGGAGTGCCGATCTGCACCTACATTTTTGGCCATGCGATACGGGTCAAGAAGCCCGGCGCGTGAGCCGGTTATGCGGAAGGGCTTTTCTCGAAATGATGCACCCACACCAAATGGCTGTCATCCCAAGCCATGCCGGCGTGCATTTTAAGGATCAAGTCCCGGTAGGCTTCCAGGCTGGGATAGCCTTCCGCCTTGGCGTCGGCATCGGTCATCTCGCCTAGGCTGCGGCGCTCCACTGCGGTGATGACAAACTCCACGCCATCCAGTGAAAAAGTCTCTCCGGGGTAGGCATAGATGCCATCGCGGCGCTGCTGAGTTTTCAAGCCGGCCTTGGCGGCTTCGACCAGCTTGGGATGGCGCAGCAGGCGGTCGATCTCACAGGTTTTCGGGGGGTAGTTGTTCACAATGGCTCCGTAACGGTGGCAAGGAAGAATGTTAAAAACCCCCGCTGGCTTTCTCAAGGACGCAGGGTATGCGCAATCATACCAAACCCTCGGCGCACCACGGGATTGGCAGATCATAATATATTGTTTCGCCTTGGTTTTTCATTGGTCTGGGAGTGTGAGATGAGAAATTATTGCCTAGTCGCCTTCTGGCTGTTTTGCCTCGTTCCCTTGGGGTTGGCCGCCAAACCCCTCGCCCCGCAGGACGCCCCGGAGCCGCTCAAGCCCTGGGTCGGCTGGGCGCTGCACGGCAACGAGCAGCGGGTTTGCCCCTTCCTCTACGACAGCGTCGAGGCACACCGTTGCGCCTGGCCGTCCCGGCTGGAACTGAGCCTGGACGAACATTCCGGGCGCTTCACGGCCTTTTGGCAGGTCGATGCCGAAAGCTGGGCCGAACTGCCCGGCAGCGCCGAACTCTGGCCCCAACAAGTGGAGCTGGACGGCAAGCCGGCGGCGGTGGCCTCCCATGACGGCGAGCCGGCCTTGTGGTTGCCGCCGGGGCCGCACCGGGTGACGGGACGGCTCCTTTTCGAGCAGATGCCGGAAAGTCTGGCCATCCCCCGCGACAGCGGCCTGCTTACCCTGAGCGTGAACGGCAAGGCGCTCGCCCCGGTGTTCAACGAGCAGGGCGAGTTGTGGCTGCAAGGCATGCAAGCCTCGCAACGCGAAGAGGTCGTCAACAGCTTGGCGCTGCGGGTGTTCCGCCGCGTCATTGATGAAATTCCCTTGCGCGTCGTGACCCGGCTGGATCTGGAGGTGGCCGGCCAGCAACGCGAGGCGCTGCTGGCCGGTGGCTTGTTGCCCGAGGCCATTCCTTTGCGGCTGGACAGCCCGCTGCCGGCCCGGATGGAGAATGACGGGCGGCTGCGGGTATTGTTGCGCCCTGGCCGCTGGCACATCGACCTGACGACCCGCCACCCTGGCGAACGCGCTAGCCTGGCCTTGCCGGCCAACCCCGCCGAGCCTTGGCCCGCCGAGGAAACCTGGTCGTTCGAGGCCCGCCCGCAGACGCGGGTGGTGGAAATCAGCGGGGCGCAGACGGTCGATCCGCGTCAGACCGAAATGCCGCCGGACTGGAAGAGCCTGCCCGCCTACCGGTTGCCGGCCGGCCAAGCCCTGGCCTTCAAGACCTTGCGCCGGGGCGACCCCGACGCCGCCCCCGACCAGCTCAACCTGCGCCGCCGGCTGTGGCTGGATTTCGACGGCGGCGGCTACACCGTGCGCGATGAAATCACCGGTAGCCTGGGCCGCCAATGGCGGCTGGACGCGCTCCCCGGCTTGCGGCCGGGGCGGGTGGAAGTCGATGGCGAGCCGCAATTGCTCACTGTGATGGACGGCGCGGGCCAGGCCGGGGTGGAGTTGCGCCGGGGCCAAGTGCTGCTGGCGGCGGACAGCCGGGGCGAGGGCGGGCTGTCGCGGCTGTCCGCCACTGGCTGGGCGCGGGATTTCCAAAGCGTCGGCGCCGAGTTGAACCTGCCGCCGGGCTGGCGGCTGCTGGCGACGACGGGCGTGGACAGCGCCTCCGACACTTGGGTGGGGCGTTGGACCTTGCTGGATCTGTTCTTGGTGCTGGTCGCCGCCCTGGGGCTGGCCATGCTGCGCGGCAGGATCTGCGGGGCCATCGCGGCGGCGGCGTTGATCCTGCTATGGCAAGAGCCGGACGCGCCCAAGGCCGTCTGGCTGCATCTGCTTGCCGCCGCCGGTCTGCTGCATGTCTTGCCCGCCGGGCGTGTCAGCCAGGCGGTGGGCTATTACCGCAGGCTCGCCGCCGTGGCCTTGGCGTTCATCGCCTTGCCGTTCATGGTGGACCAAGTGCGGCAAGGGGTGTACCCGCAGTTGGAACGGCAAGGGATGCCGAGGCCCGCGCTGCAAGCGCCCCGGTCCGCCGAGCCTTGGCCGGCGGCGGCACCGGCCAAGGCCGGCTCGATGGGCAGGACGAACCTCCCGGCGGCAGTGCCGCCGCCGCTGCCCGCCGCGCCCGCCGAAGCCACGGGAGTATTGGAGGAACAGGTGAGGCGCATGGCGGCGGAGAACGAGGCAAAGCCGAGTGCGGGCTTCAAGAAGTCGATAATAGCCGATGGCGAAGACAGGCTTGGCGCAAAAATCCGCGCCGACGAAGTGACGCAATTCGGCGAACTCGACCCCGGCGCCCTGACCCAGACCGGCCCCGGCCTGCCCGACTGGCAGTGGCGGACGATTGGCTTAAGCTGGAACGGCCCGGTCTTGGCCAGCCAGGAGATCGGCCTGATCCTGCTGCCGCCCGCCGCCAATCTGCTGCTCAATTTGCTGCGCGTCGCCTCGATCCTGGCCTTGGCCTGGGTGCTGCTGCGCGGCGATGGCATGGCCGGCAAGTTCCGCCCGTCCGGGCCGGGCGTGAAATCCCTGGCCTTGGCCCTGCTGGCCTTGCTGGCCCTGCCCGAGGCCAAGGCCGAGATGCCCAGCCCGCAATTGTTGGAGGAGTTGAAAGCCCGTTTGCTGGCCCCGCCCGAATGCCAGGACGAATGCGCGCAAATCGCCTGGCTGCGGCTACAGTTCGACGCGGACGGCTTCAGCCAGCGCCTGGAAATCCACGCCCACGCCAATGTGGCCGTGCCGCTGCCCGCGCAGCAAGGCCAATGGCTGCCCGCCCAGGCCAGTGTGGACGGCGCTCCCGCCGAAACCTTGTTCCGCGCCGACGGCGTGTTGTGGCTGGGCTTGAAGCCGGGGCGGCACGAGGTCGTCCTGGCCGGCCCTCTGCCCGCCCGCGAGCAAGTGCAACTGGCCTTGCCGCTCAAGCCTCACCGAGTGGAGGTGGAAGGCGGCGGCTGGCAAGTGGAAGGCATCAAGGAAAACGGCGAGCCGGAAGACCAATTGCAACTGACCCGGCAGTTGCGGCAAGGCCAGGCGCCCAGCGAGCCGGAACTGGAGGCGCGGCCCTTGCCGCCGTTTTTGGAAGTGCGCAGGACGTTGCGGCTGGGCCTGGAGTGGCGCGTCGCCACCCAGGTGGCCCGGCTCTCGCCGGCCGACGCGCCGGTGGTGCTGGACATCCCCTTGCTGGCCGGCGAGTCGGTCACCACCCCCGGTTTGCAAGTGAAAAACGGCAAACTCAGCGTCAGCCTGGCCTCCGGGCAAAGCGACATGGCCTGGGAGTCAAGCCTGGAAAAGACCCCGGCGATCACCCTCACCGCGCCGTCGGCTTCGGCCTGGACCGAGGTCTGGCGGGCCGACGTGGGCCCGGTGTGGCATCTGGAAAGCGAAGGGATAGCGCCGCTCCGCCACCAAGACGCGCAAGCCCGACGCTTGCCGGAATGGCGGCCTTGGCCGGGCGAGTCGGTGACATTGCGGCTAAACCGCCCGAAAGGCGCGCCGGGGACGACGCTGACCGTGGAAAGCAGCCAATGGCGGCTGTCGCCGGGGCGGCGCGCCACCGATGCCAGCCTCGCCTTGGCGCTGCGCAGTTCGCAAGGCGGCCAACACGCCATTAGATTGCCGGCAGGGGCGGTGTTGCAATCCGTGCAAATCGACGGACGCCCCCAGCCGATCCGCCAGCAAGGCCAGACCGTGACCTTGCCGATGCGTCCGGGGCGGCAAAACTTTAGCCTGTCGTGGCGGCAGGAGGCGGGCATCGGCCCGCTCTTCGCCGCGCCCGAGGTCGATTTAGGCGCGCCCAGCGTCAACAGCGCCATCAGCGTCGAACTGGGCCGGGACCGCTGGGTGCTGCTCAGCGGTGGCCCCCGGCTGGGTCCGGCGGTGTTGTTCTGGGGGGTGTTGGCGGTGCTGGCCCTGCTGGCCTTCGGGCTGGGCCGGCTGGCGTGGACGCCGCTGAAAACGCGGCATTGGTTTCTGCTGCTGATGGGTTTGAGCCAAGTGGAGTTGGCGGCGGGCGCCTGCGTGGTCGGCTGGCTGCTCGCGCTAGGCTGGCGCGGGCGGCTGGGCGCGGGGCTGGCCGACCGGCGCTTCAAAGCCGCGCAGGTGGGTTTGGCCCTGCTCAGTGTGCTGGCCTTGCTCTGCCTGTTCTATGCGGTGTCGAACGGGCTGCTGGGGCTACCCGACATGCAGGTGGCCGGCAACGGCTCCAATGCCTGGACGCTCAACTGGTATCAAGACCGCAGCCCCCAGATCCTGCCCCAGCCCTGGGCGCTATCCGCGCCGCTGTGGTCGTATCGCGCCCTGATGCTATTGTGGGCGCTGTGGCTGGCGTATTCCCTGCTCAACTGGCTGCGCTGGGGCTTTGGCTGTCTTGCGGCCGGCGGCTGGTGGCGGGCAAGAAACGCGAAGCCGGCCTCATAAAACCTTCCACTCCGCGTTCATCGCCAACAAAACCAAGCCGGCGGGCAGGGACAGCAACCAAAGGAACAGGGCGACGGCCAAGCCGTCGGGCAAGCCGACGGCTCCGCCGCCGGGTTTGCGGATCGCCACGGCGTAAAACACGCCCAACATCTGGCTGGCGACGAACAGGCAAAACACCAGGATGAAGCGCTCGGCAAAGTGAAACTCATGGGCCAGCACGTCGCCCAGCACCGTCAGCATTGGGCCTAGGTACAATACCGTCGCCGGCAAGGCCAAGACATAGGCCAAGGCAATGGACGGCGCGACCCCCGCCGCCCTGTTCGCCCCCCACCACACACCGGGCACCCAGACGAAGTTGGCGGCAAGATAAACCAGGAGCGGCAGACCCGCCTCGCGCAAGGAGTGGGCCGAGGGGTTGGTCAGCAGGTCCACGGTGATGTGCAACAGCGGATGGGCTTTATACAGCAGAGGGTTCATAGTCGGCCATGGCAGCGGGCGGAAAAACATGGCGCGGCTTGCCGCGCCTTCGCGTTCCATAGGAATATAGCGCATTGCTCCGCCGACGGACTGAAATAATTTTTTGAAATATTCATAATGAGGGATACCGTGAAAATCGCACTGGGCCGTTTCCCCCGCGTGAATGGCTGGTGGCGGATCGGAACCGCCTTGACTGGCTTGGTTTTCTGCAGTTGGCTGGCGTTTACCCAAAACGTCCCGTTAAGCCCCTGGCAAGCCGCCGCCGCCCCGTTTAGCCTGGACTGGTGGCTGCATCCCATCGAACGCAACGCGGCTTTGCGCACGCCCAAGCTCTCCGCCTTTTTGAAATCTGTTTTTGCGCTCCCCGGCACGGGCAAAGTCTGGGCGGCGGGGGAAGACGGCTTGATCCTCCATAGCGAGGACGGCGGGCGGCATTGGCAAACCCAAACCAGCAACACCAAGGCCAGCCTGAACAGCCTGTATTTTGTCGATGCCGCGCACGGCTGGGCGGCGGGCTGGAACGGCACGCTCCTCGCCACCGCCGACGGCGGGCGGCACTGGCAACCCAGGGACGCCGGCGGCCTGGCCAATCTCAACAGCATCCATTTCGTCGATGCCGGGCACGGCTGGATGGTCGGCAGCAAAGGCACCCTCCTCGCCACCTTGGACGGCGGCAAGACTTGGCAACGCCAGGCCGCCGACACCCGCGAAAACCTCAACAAGGTTTTTTTCGCCGACGTGAGCCACGGCTGGATCGCGGGCTGGAACGGCACGGTCCTCGCCACCGCCGACGGCGGGGAAACCTGGCAAGCCCAGGACGCCAAAACCCAGGTGACACTGAACGGCCTGCACTTCGCCAACGCCAGCCAAGGTTGGATCGTGGGCAACCAAGGCACCTTGCTGTCCACGGACAACGGCGGGAAAACTTGGCAGAAATGGCTAGTCCAAGTCAACAACAGCACACAGGATCTGGCCGACATCCACTTTGCCGACAGCCAACACGGCTGGATAGCGGGCTGGAACGGAACCTTGCTCGCCAGCGCGACGGAGAGCGCGTCCTGGGAAACCCAAAGCGGCGACACCGCCGAATCCCTCAACGACATCCACTTCATCGACACCCAACACGGTTGGGCGGTGGGCATGAACGGCACCCTTCTCGCCACCGAGGACGGCGGCAAACACTGGCTGGCGCAATCTCGGCGGCAGGAAACCCAGTTCGGCCGCATCCAGTTCCTCGATCCCTTGCATGGCTGGGGCATAGACCAAAGCAACGCCGTTGCCGCCACGGCGGACGGCGGCGAAACCTGGCACCCTTTGGGAAAATCGCCGGTGAAGCTCAACGCGATTTGCTTCACCGACGCCAACACCGGCTGGACCGTGGGCAATGGCGGCGGGATTTTGACCACCCGCGACGCCGGGGCAAGCTGGCAAGTCCAACGCGGCAACACCCAGAGCAACCTCCTCAATGCCTACTTCGCCGACGCCAAGACCGGCTGGATCGTGGGCGAGAACGGCACGATCCTCGCCACCCGCGACGGCGGCGAACAATGGCAGGCCCAAGCCATCCAGACCAACCGCCACCTACAGGCCATCCACTTCCCCGACGCCAACCATGGCTGGGCCGTGGGCGCTTACGGCGTGATTTTCGCCACGGTGGACGGCGGCCAGCATTGGGAGAACCAAGTCACCTTGACCTCCTTGAATCAGCCGGCCCTGCTCGGGGTTTACTTTGCCAACGCGCAGGCCGGCTGGGTCGTGGGTGAAGCGGGCAGCATCCTCGCCACCCGCGACGGCGGGCAGCACTGGGAACGCCAGACCAGCGGAACCGCCGTGAACCTGTGGAGCGTATACTTCAAAGACGATCAAACCGGCTGGGCCGTGGGTGAGAACGGCACCCTCCTCGCCAGCCGGGACGGCGGCAAAACCTGGCAACCCCAGGCCAGCGGCACGAGCGAAACGCTGTTCAGCCTCCACTTCGCCCAGGATGTCGGCGGCAACACTGGCTGGGCCGCCGGCGCCAGCGGCTTCCCGCTGACCAGCGACGACGGTGGCCGCTCATGGCTGGCACCGCGGCATCAGACCTACCTCGCCCCCTGGTACCATCTGGCTTGGCCGCTTTGCCTGTTGTTGCTCTTGGCCGGCCCGGCGCCGCGCCGCGCCGCGCCGGCCAGCCCCCGCGCCAGCGCCAGCGCCAGCGCTTGGTCCGCCTGCGCGGACAGGCTGGCAGACAGCGTCCGGCGGCTCTCTGGCGGGTGGCGGCGCAAGAGCAAGCCCGCCAACCCGGCCAACGGCTTGGCCGGTTACCCGCAATTACATGCCGTGTTCGCCCTGCCCGGCACGGACACGCTCTGGGCTGTGGGCGAAAAGGGCGTGATCGTCCGCAGCGGCGACGGCGGCAAAAGTTGGCAAACCCTGGACAGCAAGACACGGGAGCGGCTGTTGGACGTGCATTTTGTCGATGCGCAGAAGGGCTGGGCCGTAGGCGAGGAAGGCAGCATCCTCGCCACCCGCGACGGTGGCCAGACATGGCGGAAGCAAACGGCGGACGCCCTCGTGCCCTTGGCCAGTGTGTTTTTTCTCGACGCCGACACCGGCTACGCCGTGGGCTTGGCGGGCGGCATCCTGCGCACCCGTGACGGCGGCAAACACTGGCAAGTCCTCGAACTCTCCAACCAGTCGCTGACCTGCGTCCATTTCGCGGATGCCGACCATGGCTGGGCCGCAGGCTGGCATGGCGTCATCCTCGCCACCGGCGACGGCGGGGAAACTTGGCAAGCCCAAGACACTCCCACACGGGCCACGCTGGCCTCCCTCCACTTCGCCGACGCCCAAAACGGCTGGGCCGTAGGCTGGCATGGCACGATCCTCGCCACCCGCGACGGCGGCATAAACTGGCGGACGCAGGCCAGCCCCACCCCGGCGGACTTCTCCAGCGTCCACTTCCAAGATGCCGAAAACGGCTGGATAGTGGGCAAGGACGGGGCCATTCTGCACACCCGCGACGGCGGCCAAACCTGGCAAACCCAAGAAAGCCGCTCGCCCGCGTCGCTGGACAGCGTCAGCTTCGCCGACGGGCGCAACGGCTGGGCGGCGGGGGAGAAAGGGACGATCCTCGCTACCCGCGACGGCGGGCAAAGCTGGAGGATTCAGAATGCCAAACCCAGCGAACAACTCAATGGGCTGGACTTCATCGACGAAAACACCGGCTGGGTGGTCGGCGAGAACGGCACGATCCTCGCCACCCAAGACGGCGGCGACACCTGGCGTTCGCAAGGGGCCGGCATCACCGCCAATCTCGACAGCGTCCGCTTCATCGACCGCCACAACGGCTGGGTGGTGGGGATGTACGGCGCGATCTTCTCCACCGATGACGCGGGATTAAGCTGGCATGGCCGGCTCAGCATGACCGACCAACGCCTGCGGAGTGTGTTTTTCCACGACGACCACCTAGGCTGGACGGTGGGCAACGAAGGCGTGATCCAAATCACCCGCGACGGCGGACGCAGTTGGGAATTCAGCCATCACGCCAAAACTTCGGCCAATCTGGCCGACGTGCATTTCACCGACCCCGACAATGGTTGGGCCGTGGGCGAGAGCGGCACCATCCTCGCCACCCGAGACGGCGGCAAGACGTGGTCGCCGCAAAACGGCAAGACCGATGAATGCCTCTGCGCCGTGCATTTCTTCGACGCCAAACAGGGCTGGATCGTCGGCGGCGGCGGCACGATCCTGCGCACCGACGACGGCGGCCAGAGTTGGCAGCGGCAG
>CAZOTR010000133.1:0-12263 GCA_964582755.1 uncultured Methylococcaceae bacterium
GCCAAAGAAGTCGGCTTGACGCCGCCGCAGACTGAATTCCAGCCGTGTAGATATAGGATTTTCATGGCATTCCTCATTGCTTGGATGTTTAGGGTTGCAATATGGCGGTTGCGATGGGTATTAAACTCCAGGAAGTCAATCAAACCAAAGCCGCCGCCCCCAGGGTTTCCGCCTGCAAGGAATTCAATTCCTCCTCCACCCCCGCCGCATGGGTCAGTTCGGCGACATTCTGGCGGGTGAAAAAACCCTCAAAATCGCCAAAGCGCTGCACATATTCGATAATCAGCGAGGAATGCTCCGAGGCGCTGGAGAATATCTGCTTCAGCCCCTCGTCTTTCGAGCCGATCACATCCAACAAAAACTTCTTGCCTTGGGCGGCGATTTGGCCGACCACATAGTCGATGTTTTCCTTGCCCGCAGTGTCGCCGTCGCGCACCGCCAGCGCGATGTGGTGCAGGCGCGGGCCGTAGTTGCGGACGAAATTCTCCGTCGGCGAGGGCAGGCCGTCGAGGTGGTTGACGAAATACGGCGTGTTATTGGCGGTGAACACCTTCGCCGGGCTGCGCAACTCGCTGTCAAAATGCACACTTTTGGTGACATTGGTGGACGAATTCTGGTCCTTGATGTCGAACGAGCCCCAGTAAAAATAGCTCGACCAGGACAGCCATTCCAGGATCGCCACTTCGCGGTTCTGGCTGTAGACGCGGGTCGCCAGATGGTCGATGGGCAGGATCAACCCGTCCAAGCCAAGCTCGGCTTGAAGCGCCTTGGAAGCCAGGTAAACCTCTTGCACGTCGGGGCGGATGCTGCTCAAACCCTGGGCATAAACCCGGATGTCCCCCGGATCGCGCTCCAGGTAGGCGACGATGTTGTGGGTGTAGGGCGAGGGCTTGCTGACCGCCAGGTTGCCGGGCAATTCCAGCTTGCGGATGTCGTCCGGCGAGAAAAACCTGAACTCGCGGGATTTTTGCAGCTCCACCACGCCGTGCAGGTCGGAAACCCTGAGGATTTCGCCCATGTAGCGGCTGTTCGGCTTCTTCGCACCGATGGGGAAGAGTTCGTTGAGGCTGCGGAAGATGCCGCGCGCGTTGCCGTCCTTGACCTCGCGCACCAGCAAATCGGGGTAATCCAGGCTCACCCGCAAGACATGGGTGTAGTGGTTTTCGCTCTCCAACGTCACCAAGTAATGGTAAGGCGTCATCAGGCAGAGTTCGCCGACATAGCCCAGGCCATGCCCAGGGTCCACAGCGATCATCATCGCATCGATCTCGTGGATCAGGGAAGTCAGGCCGAGGCGGTCGCGCTCTTGCAGCAGCCGCGCCAGGTATTCGTCGAAAAACGGGGAATTCTGCTTGTCACCGTGGCGTGCGAAAGCGGTCGAGTCAATCATGTCTTAATCCTTGTGTGGGAAGTGTGGCTTGGGGCATGAAAGAGCCGTGCCAACGCTGACCCTGCTACAATCTTCCCGCGCCACCCCACGCCTCCAGGAGACCCACGCCATGGCCCTGCCACTACGCAAACCTGCCACCTACCAAGACCTCATCGACCTGCCGGAAAACCTAGTCGGCGAAATCATCGACGGCGAACTTTACGCCCAGCCGCGCCCCGCGCCGCGCCATGTGCGGTCTTCCTCGTCATTGGGCGACGAGCTGGTCAGCCCATTCGACAAAGGACGCGGCGGCCCCGGCGGCTGGTGGATTTTGGACGAGCCGGAATTGCATCTGGGGCCGCATATCCTGGTGCCGGACATGGCGGGCTGGCGGCGGGAGCGGATGCCAAGATTGCCAGACACGGCTTGGTTTGAACTGGCCCCGGACTGGGTCTGCGAAGTGCTATCGCCCGGCACCCGCGCCAAGGACCGGGCGAAAAAAATGCCCATCTACGCGGCGGAAGAGGTGGGCCATTGTTGGCTGGTGGACCCGGATGCGCGGACGCTGGAAGTCTATCAAAACGCCGAAGGCCGCTGGCTGTTGCTGGGGGTTTTCGAGGACAACGATGAAATTTCCGCCCCGCCTTTCGATGCCATCGCCTTCAACTTGGGCGTCTTGTGGGCGGATTGAAACCAACGGCTAAACTCACGCCTTGAATATCCCCTGCCGGAAGGCCAGCCTAGCCATTTCCGCCGTGGTGTTCACGCCGAGCTTGGCTTTGATCTGGGTGCTGTAATTGGCGGCGGTCTTGTAGCTCAGGCAAAGTTCGTCGGCGACTTCGCGGGGGGTGCGGCCTTGGGCCAGCAGGCAGAACACGTCGAACTCCCGCGCCGACAGGCTTTGCAACAGCGCGGCGGCACCCTGACCGGTCACTTTCTGCACGGCCAGATGCTGGGCGATATCCTGCTCGATGTAGTGTTCGCCTCGGGCGACGGCCTGCACGGCTTCGACCAGGATCTCCGGGGCGCAGCTTTTGGTGATATAGCCGGCCGCGCCGGCTTCCAGGGCGCGTTCGGCGTAGACGGTTTCGTCGTGGATGCTGAAGGCGAGGATGCGGGCCTGCGGGTCGCGGGCGCGGATGCGGCGGATCGCGGCCAGTCCGCCGATGCCGGGCATGGACAGATCCATGACCACCACGTCCGGCTGGCACTCGGCGTAATATTGGCAAGCCTCCTCGCCGCGCTCGGCTTCGCGCACGGTTTCGATCCGGCCGGACTGGCCCAGCAACAAACGGTAGCCGGCCCGCACCACGGCGTGGTCGTCCACCAGCATGACGGTGATTTTTCGATTCATGGCATTGCCTTTGTCGTTTTTGTGTAGGGAGGGCTTCAGCCCGCGCAAAGCGGCCTAAAGGCCAGCCTACCGCGTCGGCGCCTCGGCGGGGATGAGGATTTCCAGGCTGACGCCCGCGCCCGGCGCGGCGCGCAGCGTCCACACCCCCTCCAGGCTGGCGACACGTTCGTAGATCCCATGCAGGCCGAAGCCGCTCCTTGGCAACGCCGGGTCGAAGCCTAGTCCGTCGTCGGCCACCGCCAGGCGGATGCGTCCGTCCCCGGCCAAGCCAAGCTCGATGGCGACGGCCTGGGCCTGCGCGTGTTTGGACACATTGGTGAGACTTTCCTGGACGATGCGGAACAAGTGTATCTTCGCGCCGCCCGCGCAGTCTTCCACGTCTTCGTCACAGACGAAGCGGATGTTGATAGCCGGGTGGCGGACGCGCCAGTTTTCGACCATGTCTTGCAGCGAGGGGATCAAGCCCAACTCGTCCAGCATCAAGGGGCGCAGGCGGCGCATCATGCCGCGCACCACGCCGAACAGGCGGTCGCACTGGTCCATGATAGTCTGCGCGGGGACGGCGTCGCCGCCGCCTTGGCTGTTGCGCAAGGACGCCGCCATGGCTTTGATGGCGCTGAGGGATTGGCCGAGTTCGTCGTGCAGTTCCTGAGCCAGATAGCGGCGCTCTTCCTCCTGCACCCGCAAGGATTGGCGGGTAAGCGCGCGGTTTTCGTCGCGGGCCTTGGCCAGGGTCTGCGCCATGTGGTTGAAGGTGGCGGAGATGCGGTCGAATTCCGCCAAATCGAAGCTTGGCAGGCGTTTGCCGTAGTCGCCGTGTTCGATGTCCTCCATGCCTTGCAGGATATGGCCCACGGACTTGAACGCCCGGCCCAGGGTGGTGTGGACCAAGGCGGCGACCGCCGCCGCCAGGGCCAGCATGAACAGCAGGAAACTCCGCGCCTCGATCCAGGCCTCGGCAATCTCGTCCGCCGGGTTGGCTTCGATGAGGATGTGGGCGGTCCCGCCGGCCTCTTCCACCTGCCGCTCCCCCGCCGTCAGCGCGGGCGTCACCGCCCAGGCGAACCACGCCGGGGCGCGGCTGTCGCCGGGCGCGGGCGCAGGGCCGGACAGGTTGATGACGGATTGCGCGGGCTGGCGCGCTTGGATGCGCAAATGGCGAATCTTCTCCATCCGCGCCAATTCGGCAAGCCAGGCCATCAGCGGCTGCGTCCGGCCTTCGCTGCGAGCCAGCCCGGCGTCCACCAGTTGCAGCGCCATGTCCACCGAGGAGCGCACTTCCTCCGACACCGAGCGTCGGGCGTTATGGAGGACAAACAGCGCCCCCACGCCGACGATAATCAGCAGGGTCAACGCAATCATCAGGTTCAGGCGGAAACGCAGGCTCACCAAGGCTCCGGGCAAGGGGATTCATACAACAAGGGGGCAAGCTCGCCAGGGGCGATGCCATCCCTGGCCGATAGTTTCCCGCACTCGCGGCCTGCGGCATAGGGGATTTCTTCCCGAAAACGGGATGGCGCCGCCCAGAAGCGCGGGCGTCTCGCCCGCAGGCGGGCCAGAGGCCCGCGTTCCCAGGATGCCGTCACCCATCAAACCAGCCCGCTTCCGTTTCTACGCGGAGCCGTTGCCAAGATGGCCGCGAAGCGTCAGGCGCGTCGCGGCGATGCCACCGCCATGGGGCCAAGACTTTATAATGGCCCATTTCCCCCGCCCGTCCATGAACATTTCCCTGCTAGTCTTGGCCCTCGTCTTCCTGCTCATCGCCGCCCGCCGCATTGGCCGGCTGCGCATCGCCATCTGGCAGGCCATGGCCGGCGGCGCGTTAGCCGTGCTGGCGAGCGGGCAAATCAGCCCGCAGGACGCGCTGCAAGCCATCGACCTGGACGTGATGCTGTTCTTGTTCGGCATGTTCGTGGTCGGCCAGGCGCTGGTGAGCAGCGGTTACTTGTATTTCCTGGCTTACCGGCTGTTTTACCGGATTCGTTCGAGCGACGCGCTGGTGCTGATGGTGTTGTTCGGCGGCGGGCTGGCCTCCGCCCTGCTGATGAACGACACCTTGGCGATCATCGGCACGCCCTTGGTGTTGCGGCTGGCCCGCGAACATGACCTGGACGAGAGGCTGATGCTGCTGGCCCTGGCCTTCGCCGTCACCCTAGGCAGCGCCATGAGTCCCATCGGCAATCCGCAGAATCTGCTAATCGCCAGCCAAGGCTCGCTGGCCGAGCCGTTCCGCGATTTCCTGCTGGCCTTGGGACCGCCAACCCTGCTCAACCTGCTGCTGGCCTTCGGCCTGCTGCGGTTGCTGTTCCGCCGCGCCTTCCATGATTTTGAACTGACCCACACCCCGGTGGCCGTGCGCGATGCGGAACTGGCCCGCTGGGCGCGGCTGGCCTTGTGGCTGGCGGTTGCCCTGGTCAGCGCCCGCGCGGCGGTGGCGGCGGCCGGCGGGCCGGCGTTCCGCCTAAGCTGGATCGCCTTAGGCGCCGCCGCCCCCATCCTGCTGTCCAAGCGGCGGGCCAAGGTGTTGCGCCATATCGACTGGCCGAGCCTGCTGTTTTTCGCATCCATGTTTGTGTTGATGGCCAGCGTGTGGAACAGCGGGTTTTTCCAACACCTGCTGGAACGGTTCCCGCTGGACCTGGGCGCGGTTCCGACCGTGCTGGGCCTGGGCGTGGGGGCGAGCCAGTTGGTTTCCAACGTCCCCTTGGTCGCGCTTTACCTGCCACTGCTGCAACATGCCGGGGCGGGCGAGCCGGCGCTGCTGGCCTTGGCGGCAGGCAGCACCCTGGCCGGCAACCTGTTGATCTTGGGCGCGGCCAGCAATGTCATCATCATCCAACACGCGGAGAAACACGGGGCGGGCCTGGGATTCTTCCTGTTCGCCCGCGCTGGCATTCCGCTGACGGCGATCAACCTGGCGGTGTACTGGGCGTGGCTGGAATGGCTTTATTGAGCGCGGCAACCCAGGCGCCGGCGGCCCAGGCAAGCCCGCAGTCCTCCCCGGTGCGCGTATACTATGCCGTCGCCCGCCTAGAACACAGCCCATGACCGAACGCCCCATTGAGACCCTGACGCCACCGGCCATCGCCACGGACGCCGGACGCTTGGCGTTGGGCGGTTTCTGGAACCTGCGCGGCTTGGCGCTGACGCCGGATCTGCCGCGCCAAGTCAAAACCTGCGCCGCCCTCGATGCCGAATGGGATCTGCGCGAAATCCTCGCCTTGGACAGCGCCGGGGCGTCCATCCTCTGGCGGGCCTGGGGCGGGCAACTGCCGCCACGCATCTTGTTGCGCCCGGAACAGCAGCGGCTGTTCCAGCGCTGGCAAAACCGCCCCGTCCCGCCCCCGCCCGCCATCCCGCCGAAAGATGCCTTAGTCGTGCGCCTGGCGCGGGCGGTGCCGGGTTTTGTCAACCAAGTATTGACCTGGATCGCGCTGTTCGGGCAGTTGCTGCTGGATTTTGCCTTCCTGGCCCGCCATCCGCAGGCCATCCCCTGGAAGGAGATTTCCGCGACCATCCACGAAACCGGCGGCCGCGCCCTGGGCATCACCGCCTTGGTGGGCTTTTTGATCGGCATCGTGGTCAGCTACCTGTCCTCGTTGCAATTGCGGAATTTCGGCGCGTCGGTCTATATCGTCAACATTTTGGGCTTGAGCATCGTCCGCGAACTGGGGCCGCTGCTGGCGGCGATTTTGGTGGCGGGGCGCTCCGGCTCGGCGATAACCGCCAGCCTCGGGGTGATGCGGGTGACCGCCGAACTGGACGCGCTGGCGGCGATGGGGGTGTCCCGCTCCCTGCGCCTGATCCTGCCCAAGGTCGTCGCCTTGTGCGTCGCCATGCCTTTGCTGGTGGTGTGGACCGACATTATCGCGTTGATCGGCGGGGCCATGGCGGCCAATCTGGAACTGGGCATCAGTGTGCGCCAGTTCATCTTGAAGCTGCCGACCGTGGTGCCGGTGATGAATTTTCACATCGGCCTGATGAAAGGCGTCGTGTTCGGCCTGTTCATCGCCCTCAGCGCCTGCCACTTCGGGCTGCGCATCAAACCGGACACCGAAAGCCTGGGGAGCGAAACCACTAATTCCGTGGTCGCCTCCATCACTTTGGTGATCCTGCTCGACGCGGTGTTCGCCATCGCCTTCCGTGGCGTGGGTTTGCGATGAGCGACGGCGCGGCGGTCATCAACATGGAAGAAGTGTGGACCTGCTTTGGCGAAAAAGTGGTCCACCGCGACATCAACCTCGTGCTGCGCCAAGGCGAAATCCTCAGCCTGATGGGCACCTCCGGCTGCGGCAAGACCTTGCTGATGCGCGAGATGATCGGCCTGCACACACCCACGAAAGGCCGCGTCGAACTGTTCGGCGTGCCGCTGGCCGAAGCCAGCGATGTCCAACGCCAGCAACTGCGCAACCGCTGCGGCATGTTGTTCCAAAGCGGCGCGCTGTTCAGCGCCTTGAATGTGTTCGACAATATCGCCTTTCCGCTGCGCGAATTGCGCTTTTTGGACGAGGATTTGATCGGCTATTTGGTGCGCATGAAGCTCGCCATGGTCGGCCTCAAGCCCGGCGACGCCCTGCTGATGCCGGCGGAGTTGTCCGGCGGCATGGTCCGCCGCGCCGCCCTCGCCCGCGCCCTTGTCATGGAGCCTGAATTAGTCTTTCTCGACGAGCCGACCTCCGGCCTGGACCCGGTGTTGAGCGAGGAATTCGTCCACTTGCTGTCCGAACTGCACCAAGAACTCGGCTTCACCGTGGTGATGATTACCCACGACCTCAACACCCTCAGCGAACTCGGCTCCAAGGTGGCGGTAATCGCCGACCACAAGCTGGCGGCCTGCGGCAGCATCGCCGAGGCGCTGCAAAGCGAGCATCCGTTCGTCCACCGCTTCTTCCACGGCCAACGCGCCCGACTCATCTTCAAGGAGACCGCCTGAATGGGCAAAGAAACCTACGCCCTCTACACCGGCCTGTTCGTGCTAATCCTAGGCGCGGCCCTGGTCGGCGCCAGCGTCTGGCTGGGGCATTACGGCGAAGAGCGCGACATTTACATCGTCAGCACCCAAGCGGCGGTGTCCGGGCTGAACGCCGAATCCACGGTGCTGTACCGGGGCGTGCAGGCCGGCAAGGTCGCGGCGATCAGCTTCGATCCCAAGGACTCGCGCAACATTCTTGTGCGCATCGAGGTCAACAAGGGCCTGCCCATCACCCACGGCACCTTCGCCAAGCTGCGCGTCCAAGGCTTGACCGGCCTCGCCCAGATCGAACTGGGCGATTCGGGCAAGGACCAACAACCACTCATCACCAGCAAGCAAAACCCGGCGGTGATTCCCTTGCAGCCTTCATTGTTCGATAAATTCTCGGACTCCGGCGGCAGCATCCTGGAGCGCACGGAGCAATTGTTAGTCCGCTTGAGCGATTTGCTGGATGAGGAAAACCGCGGCCATGTGCGCGGCATCCTGGCGAACCTGGACACCGGCACGGCCAAACTCGCCGGGCTGGGGCAGCGCATGGACCTAGCCTTCGCCAAGGTGCATGAGGCCGCCGCCAAAGTCAAAGACGCGGGCGAGCAAATCAAAGGGATGGGCGTCAAGGGCCAAAAGACCCTGGCCCAGTTCGACGCGATGCCCGCCGAATTGCAAAAGCTGTCCGCCAGGATGCAAACCCTGGCCGAAAGCGCCAACGCGCTGGCCCTCTCCGGCAAAAACGCCGCCGACGCCACGGCGAAAAACACCCTGCCGCAGTTGGACGGCGTGTTGGAAGAATTGCGCGCCACCTCCGCCCAAATCCGCAGGCTCTCCAGCTTGCTGGAAAAAGATCCGCAAGCCATGATTTATGGCCGCCTCCCCCCCGAACCCGGACCGGGCGAACCCGGCTACCAGGAGCCACGTTGATGCGCATTGCCCGTTTCTGGTTCCCGCCCGCCGTCCTGCTGCTGGCCCTTGCCTCATGCAGCCTGCTGCCGGACAGGCCACCCACCCCCGCCCTGCACGATTTCGGCCCGGCGGAAACCCGAAGCTCCGACGCCACAGCCGCTTGGTCCGCCGTGGCGGTGGATGCCCCGGAATGGCTGCAAAGCGAAAACATCCGCTACCGCCTGCTGTACGCCGAACCCACCCGCGTCCGCTTCTATGCCCAAGACCGCTGGCTGGCCCCGCCGCCCGCGCTGCTGGCGCAACGCCTATCCTTAAGCCAGGGCGCGGGCGGCTTGCGCCTGAAAATCAGGCTTTTGGAATTCGAGCAGGTATTCGACACCCCACAAACCGCGCATATGACACTCATCTTCCGCGCCACGGCCATGCAGCCGGACAACGACGCCATAGCCGCTGAACAGGTATTCCACTTCACCCGGCCCACGCCTGCCGCGAATGCGCAAGGCGCGGTGACGAGTTCCGCAAGCCTGATTGGGGAGGCGGTCAATTCGCTGCGCAATTGGCTGGCTGGCCTGCCAATTCAACATTAAAGCTGTTTGGCAAAAATGGGGGATCAACAGGCCA
Source organism: uncultured Methylococcaceae bacterium (assembly GCA_964582755.1). Lineage (GTDB taxonomy): Bacteria > Pseudomonadota > Gammaproteobacteria > Methylococcales > Methylococcaceae > Methylumidiphilus. The sequence goes on from CAZOTR010000133.1 coordinate 9,217, forward strand.
TTCGTAGGAGCGTCCCATGGGTGCGACAACGATTTCGCCTCCGCCGCCTCGCCTATCGTGGGTATGGCGAAGCCGCGTAGCGGCATTTGAGGGTAGCCGGGGGTTTCAACCCCCGGAAGGATGCGCCGGGCGTTTCGTCGCGTAGCGACGATTGCCAACCGCCCGGCGTGGCGTTCGCGCAAGGGCCGTCCAAGCGTCGCCATACGACGCAAAGAAGAACTTTGCGCCTCCGCCGGGGGATGAATCCCCCGGCTACCTTCGATAAGCCGCTAGGCGGTAACTCAACACAGCTTAACTGAATGGCAGTGAGGCTGGAGGTGGGTTCAATTGATTGAAATGTAGGAGCCATGCCCGCGATCTTGGGCCTCACCCATTGCCCGAAGCCTTTCGCGGCCACGGGCCGCTCCTACGGAAACTATCAATAAATCAATTAAACCCGCATCCGTTAGGCTAGGCTGGCAAAGATCCTAATGTTTTGCCAGACACGTTCCAAGGGATATGATGGCCTCCACCCGGCATACCCGGCCATTAAAAAGGCACAGTCCATGACAACCTACCCTTTCCAATCCAGCCTGCGCGCCTTCCCGCTATTGCTCGCCCTGCTGGCGGCGGGCTGCGCCTCGACACCGAAAACCACCGCCCCGCCCACCGTCGATTACACCACGCGGCTGGTGGACTACGCCCTCAGCCTGCAAGGCGCGCCCTACCAGTGGGGCAAGGCATCGCCCGAGGAAGGCTTCGATTGCAGCGGCTTCGTCTGGCATGTCTACCGCCACAACGGCCTGTCCATCCCGCGCACCACGGAGCAAATGGCCATGGCCCTGCCCGAGGTCGAGCCGGAGCAGCGCCAGCCGGGGGATCTCTTGTTCTTCGACACCTCCGACAAGCCGTACTCCCATGTCGCCCTGTACCTGGGCAATGAGGAATTCATCCACGCCCCCAGCAGCAAGACCGGCAGGGTCATGGTGTCCGGCCTGGGCCAAAGCTATTGGCGGCAGCGGCTGACCGGCGTCCGCCGGCCGGCTTGGTGATGCCGTTCGCCAAGCCCCTCCTCCGGCTTGCCGCCGCCGGCCTGTTGATGCTCGTAGGAATCGCCATGCTGCAAGACCATTTGTTGTATTTTCCCGCCAAGGCCACGGTGGCCGAGATGGTTTCCGCGGGGCTGCGCCCGTGGCCGTCGGCGCAGGATTTTCGCGGCCTCGTGGCCGAACCCGGCGGCACTGTGCGCGGCACCGCCATTGTCTTCCACGGCAACGCGGGACATGCCGGCCACCGCGCGTTTTACGCGGCGATGCTCGCCCCGCTAGGGCTGCGGGTCATACTCGCCGAGTATCCAGGCTATGGCCCGCGCCCCGGCCAACTGGGCGAACGTAGCCTGGTCGCCGATGCCGAAGACACCATCGCCCGCGCCCACCAGGACTATGGGACGCCACTGCTGGTCATCGGCGAATCGCTGGGGGCCGGCGTCGTGGCGGCGGCCGGCGCAAGCCAAGCCGACAAAATCGCCGGGCTGTGGCTCCTCACCCCCTGGGACCGCCTCGCCAGCGTGGCTGCCCATCATTATCCCTGGCTGCCGGTCGGCTGGCTGCTGCGCGACCGCTACGACAGCGCCGCCCATCTCGCCGCGTTCCGCCACCCGGTGGCCGTGTCCATCGCCGAACAAGACGACATTGTTCCCCCGCGCTTCGGCGTGGCGTTGTACCAATCCCTGTCCGCGCCGAAGCGGCTGAAAACCATCAGCGGCGCGGGGCATAACGATTGGATTGAACACCTAGACGCGAACGACTGGCGCGAAACCCTCGCCTTTCTGCTCAGTGGCGGGGAAGACTTGCGCTAGGGGCAAGACCCTTGCCGGGTTCGATCTCGTCACCTATCAGATTCAAATCCTGACGCGAAACGTTCGTAGGAGCGCCCCATGGGCGCGACCGATTCCGCGCCCGTCGCTGGATTTTCGCGGGCATGGCCTGCTCCTACGGTGAAACTGATAGCTCGTGAGGGGCTTCGACTATCGCCCGCCATGCCTCCAGCTTGCGGGCAAACGGCATGGCGGCGTTCGCCGGGCTGGTCGAGGGCAGGCGCGTCCAGGGAATCTCGCGGTCGAGCTGCCGCGACACATGGCGCTGGTAGCAACTGGCCGCTTTTTCGCCATTGCAAAACACCCGCCTGATTTTCGGATGCGCGCGGAAAAAACCGGGGAAGTCGTTGACCGCCAGCCGTTCGGATTCGATCCGCGCATCCAAGCTACCGGCGCGGACGCAAGCATGCAGCACGTCCCATAGCGCGATCTTGGCGGCTTTCAAGGCCTGGGTTTTTTCCGCATAACCGGCCCCGGCCTCCCAATGCAGCAACTCGGCCATGATCGGCCAGAAGGCGTTGCGCGGGTGGGCGTAATACTGCCCCGCCGCCAAAGACGCCCGCCCCGGCATGCTGCCGAGAATCAGGATTTCCGCGTCTTGGTCTGCTATCGGCGCAAAGCCGTGTATTAACATCATGGCCTCCAAAACCGCCCCCGTTTCGCCTTTATCACAACGTCGGCTCGAAATAAGGTAAGAAGGTAGGCCGGAATAAGCCCGCCCACAGCGATGCCAACCTCTGCGGCGACATTGCGGCGGGCGTTTCCGGCAACTTGGCCGGGGCCACAGCCAGCAAGCCGGAAACGCCGCGCCGAAGCTTGTCTGACGTTGGTTGGGTTAGGCGCGCGCAAGACTGAGGCGGACTCCACCCCCGAACTTGACGCGCGCCGTAACCCAACAGGCGGACCAAGGATAGCTCAGGTTACCATACAAGCGGCGCAACAACCCCGACAGGAACCGCCCGATGAGCCTAGACGACGATCAAACTCAAGCCAGCATCACCGCCTATGAAGCCGCGCTGAATCTGTTCACCGACCGCATCCAAGAGCGACGCTTATTCGCGTCTTATCTCAACGACGACCCGCCCCGAAACAAAATCCTGTTTTTCCACGGCGATGGCGGCAACGGCAAATCCTGGCTGTTGCGCATCTTGCGCGAACGCTACTGCAAGCGGCTGCCGCCGGAACTGTGGCG
>CAZOTR010000134.1:0-11870 GCA_964582755.1 uncultured Methylococcaceae bacterium
GGCACTGGATTCCGGCATCTTTGCCGGAATGACAGTTCCGCCGCCTTCATGCAATTACCCTGGATTGGCTTTCCCGCCGCCCCGGCACCGCCTGCAAAAGCTTCCGCGTGTAATCCTCGGCGGGCGAGAATAACACCCGCTCCACCGGCCCGATTTCCACAATCTTCCCTCCCCGCATCACCGCCACTTGGTCGGCCAGTTCGGCGACCACAGCGAGGTCGTGGCTGATGAACAAATAACTCAAGCCCTGCTTGCGCCGCAATTCTTTCAACAGGCCGATGATTTGCTTTTGCACCGACACGTCCAAGGCGCTGGTCGGCTCGTCGCAGACGATCAAACGGGGATTTACCGCCAGGGCGCGGGCGATGCAGATGCGCTGCCTCTGCCCGCCGGAAAACTCATGCGGATAGCGCAGCCGGGCCTCTTTGGGCAAGCCCACCGCCTCCAGCAAAGCCTCCGAGCGTTCGCGCCGCTGCGCCTCCGATAGTTCCGGCTGCAAAGCCCTCATGCCTTCCTCGATGATGTCGCCGACCACCATGCGCGGGTTCATGGCCGAAAACGGATCTTGGAAGATGATCTGCATCTCGCCGCAACGTCGGCGTCTCGCCTCGCCGGTGGCACCGGTCACGTCCAGCCCGTCGAACAGCACCTGCCCGCCGGCGCTGGCGATTAGATTCAGCATGGCCTTGCCCAGCGTGGTCTTGCCGCAGCCCGACTCGCCGACCAAGGCCAAAGTCTGGCCTTTCGGCAAGCTGAACGACACGCCGTCCACCGCCCTCACATGGTCCACCACGCGCTGGAACAAGCCTTTCTTGACCGGGTAATAAACCTTGAAATCGCGCACCTCCAACAACGGCGCGGCAGGTTCGGCTTGGACCCGTCCCCGGCAGCTTTCCAGCCTCGGGCGGGCGTCGAACAATTGCAGGCTGTAAGGGTGCCGCGGTGCCGCGAAGAACGGCGCGGCGTCCGCCGCCTCGACAATCTCCCCCTTGCGCATCACCGCCACCCGGTCGGCCATGCTGGCGACTATCCCCAAGTCGTGGGTAATCAGCCACAAGGCCATGCCGGTCTCCTGTTGCAGCCGTTTCAGCAGCGCCAGGATCTGCGCCTGTATAGTCACATCCAAGGCCGTGGTCGGCTCGTCGGCAATCAGCAAATCCGGCTCGCCAGCCAAGGCAATCGCAATCATCGCCCGTTGCCTCATGCCGCCGGAGAACTGGTGCGGATACTCGTCGAAATGCTGCGCGGGCCGGGGCATCCCGACCTGTTCCAATAGTTGCACGGCGCGGGTTTTCAAGGCCGCTCCTTTCAATCCCTTGTGCAGGCGCAATACCTCGCCGATTTGCTGGCCGATGGTCATCACCGGATTCAGCGAACTCATCGGGTCTTGGAAGATCATGCCCACGCGCCCGCCCCGGACTTTGCAGACCTCGTATTCCGGCAACCGGAACAAATCCACGCCGTCCAGACTTGCCGAGCCTTGCAGGATCTTCCCGCCTAAAGGCAACAGCCGCAGCGCCGACAAAGCCGTCACCGACTTGCCCGAACCCGACTCGCCGACCAGGGCGAAAGTTTCGCCTTGGTGGATTTCAAAGCTGATGCCTTTGACGGCATTGACGGTTTCCGCGCCTTGGCGGAAAGCGACATGGAGGTTTTCGACGGAGAGTAAAGGAGGGTGCATGAGTGTTTTTGCTAATAGCCAAGGATAACACCGCTACAAGCGATATTATCCCTATTATTAAAGAGTAATTTTGCGGCACTCCAAATAAAACCGCTTCTCGTCCGCCTCGCCCATCGAAAAGGTTTTGCGCGGCAACGCGCCGTCTTGGGTGATGCTTTTGAAAAACTGAAATTTCGACAGGGCAGGGAGGAGGAAACCCACGGAACCGGGCTTGCTGCTCAATTCCTCCACCGCGTCTTCGCCGTGGATATAATCCAATTCCACGCTTGGGTTTTGTTTGAGGAAACCGTCCAGGAAAGTCTGCAAGCTGGCGACTTCCAACGTGAGTTTCGGACTTTCGATGAAAGCCACGCCATAACTGCCCTGGGCCAAATACGGAATCGCATGTTTGCCGTTCGCCGTTTGCGCCAGCGCCTTGGCGTCTTCCAAAGTCGCGCAGCTTTGCTGGGAAAATCCCATGCCGCCATCCAGGCAATACTGTTCTAAACCGCCCAACACAGCTTCCAACGAAGATTTGAACACCACCCGGTGGATGGCCTCAAACTCCAAGCCTTCGTCATGCAGATTCACCAGTTCCACCAAAGCGTAACGGGCCGGATGCGACAGTATCGCCTGTTTGTCCGCCGCCTCCGCCTTGAGTTTCTCCCAAATCGCCTTGGCGGTGGCGAAAGAATGGTTGCCGTCGCCCATGGCATACAGCAGCATGTCTTGCGCAGGTCCGCCCGACAAATCAATCCCCGCGAGTTTGGCAAGCGCCTGGGCGATGGATTCCAACTGCGCTGGATCGTCGATCAAATACCCTTGGATATGCCCGCCATTCAACATCAAATCGAAGTCATAAATCTTATTGAAAGGCAGGTTGAACAATGGCTCGATGACGGTTTTGTGCGGATCGTCGATCAACACCATGATATGCGGCAACTCGATTTCCGCGTTTTCCCTCACTTTGATACGCGGCGGCAGGCGCTCGACGATGGTGCCTTCGGTGGCGCGGATCAAGGTCTTGGAGCCGACACTGAAATCATAATGCTCCAAATCCAAAGCCACCACCAAACCCTTGCGCGAAGGCGCATGGCTGGTTTTCCGATCCACCAAAACAAACCCTGGTTTTTGTTCCAGCAACGTCCCGTCTGCTAGATACTGCCGCATTGCCGTGCTGATCTTGGCGATGCGTTCGTCTTTATCTGCATCCTCCAAATAAATTTCCGGGAAAGTCAGGCGCAGGGTCGAAGGCGCGTCGCCAACCCGCTCCTCGACCTTGTTCCAATAATCCGCCTGCGAAGTATATTGGTCGCAGGCGATGACCGCCCACCGTTCCAGGTCAATGTTTGAATTTGGCAGCAGGATGGTGGGGACGTGCAGGGCTATGTTCGCAAAATTCATAGGTGTCAACATTCTCTATGGTTTCTGGTTCCCCGCTCCAGCGTGGGAATCCGTCTTGGCCGCTCCTGCGGTCGATGGACACAGCGCTGGAGCGCCGGAATCATGAGATTTTAAGACCGGCCCGGTTTTAAAAACCGAGCCGACCTAACGGGGGGCTTATTCCACCCGCCGAGGATCAAACGCATCGCGCACTGCGTCGGCAAACAAATTGGCAGCCAAAACCAAAGCAAACATAAACACAAACGCCGCCGACAAAGACCACCAGACCACCGGCTCGCGGGCCATTTCCAAGCGGGCGCTGTTAATCATATTGCCCCAGCTTTCTGTGGTGGGATCGACGCCGATATTCACATAAGACAACACTGCCTCGGCCAGCACCAAGGAACTGAAATCCAAAGCCACGGAAATCAGCACCAAATGAAACACATTGGGCAGGATATGCCGCAGCAAGATCGTGCCTTGGTGTGCGCCCAAGGCGCGGGCGGCTTGCACATATTCCATCTCCCGCAGCTTTAGAGTTTCCGCGCGCAACAGGCGGCACAAGCCGGTCCAACTGGTCAAGCCTAAAATCATGCACAGAAACAGCAGGCGGAAATCGGCGCGCAAGGCGAGGCTGGCGAATTCCGCCTCATGGCGGGCCATGTAAGCCTGCATCAACAACATCGAGGCGGCAATCAACAAGACGCCGGGAATGGAATTCAAGGTCGTGTAAACATATTGGACCACATCATCCACCCAGCCCCGGAAATAGCCGGCCAGTATCCCTAAAACCAAAGCCAAGGGCAGGGTGACGAATGTGGTCAAAGTGCCAATCAGCAGGCCGGTGCGGATGCTTTTCAAGCTTTGGAAAAACACGTCTTCGCCGACTTTGTCGGTGCCAAACACATGGTATTTCAGGCTTAGTTCGCCCAGTCCAAAACCGGCTAAAAGCAGCAGCAATAAAGTCAACAAGATTGCCCGCCAAGGGATTTCGGTTTTGCCGGTGGCAATGGCTTGGCAAGCTTCGCCAAAGCCCGTCCCGGATGTGCGCATGTTTCCCGCGACGAATGCCAGCGCCAGCACTAACCAAGCCAACAAGCCCTCAGCCAAACCTTTTAGGCCGGTCACTAAAATATCGCCAGATTTTTCCTTTTCCGGGTCGGCCAAATGCTTGCCGCCAAATTGCAGGCGTGGGTATGCCCAACGGGAAATCCCGTCCCCACCCCGGATATTTTCACGGGCATACGCATAAGCCGCAAACGGCGCGGAATAAGTCTTTTCCACCCGCTGCCGCAAAGGGCTGGCCCACCAATCCAACAGGCTCATGGCTTCGGTTTTGAATCTGCCCTCCCCATTTTGGCTGGTGTCAGCGGGATGGAAATGGATGGAATCGAGGATGGCAAAACCCAGATAAAACACCAGCACCGTCAAGGAAACCATGGCGCTGCGGCTACGCGCCACCTTGCGCCAAGGCCGCCGCAGATGTTCCTTGGACCGCGCACGGACAATGCTTGCCGCCAGCATCAGCAGCAAGATGAAAAACAGGATGTCGGTCCAGAAGAAAATCATCGCTCAACTCAGCCGCACACGGGGATCGACCAGGGTGTAGGAAATATCCGTCAGCAACAAGCCTAAAATATACAGCGCCGAGCCTAGAAAGACCATGGCCCGGACAATGGCGAAATCCTGCTTGCTGATGGCATCAATAGTGTAACTTCCCAAGCCGGGAATGCTGAAAAACGACTCGGTGATCAGACTGCCCATGAATAGCGAAGGCAGGATCACCACCACGCCGGTCAAGATGGGAATCATCGCGTTCTTCAACACATGGGTGAATAAAACATAAGTTTCGCTTAAGCCCTTGGCCCGCGCTGTGCGCACATAATCCTTTTCCACTTCTTCCAGAAATAAAGTCCGATACCAGCGCACACCGGAGCCGGTGCCGCCAATCACGCTGATGATTACCGGCAGTATTAAAAATTTGAAGGCATCTAGCCCCAAGTCATAGCCTGAAATCGGGGTAAGTTGCAGCAGTTTGCCGATGAGATACTGCCCGCCGATGATATAAAACATGGACGACACCGACATCAGGGCCACCGACAGCGCCACCCCCCAGAATTCCAGATAAGTCATGCGGAAGAACACCAATAGCAGCGCCAAGCTGATATGCACCAGCAACCCGACCAATAGCGAAGGCGCGGCGATGGCCAGTGACGGCCACATGCGCTGGCTAATGTCCGCGCCTATGTCCTCGCCATTGTCGGCCCGGCCAAACTTGAACAAAAACAAGCCGATGGATTTTTGGTAAAAGATGGTCTCGGTAAGTTGGCCCAAGCCTTCGGCTTGGTCATTTTTAAACAAGGGCAGGTCATAACCGCGCTCATGCTTCCATTTTGCGATGGCTTCGGTGGTGACATGTTTCTGGCCCAAGTGCATCCGCGCCATGTCGTCGGGGCTGTTGACCACGAAGAACAGCACGAAGGTGATGATGTTCACGCCGACCAGCAAGGGGATGGCGTAGAGGAGGCGGCGGATGAGGTATTGGATCATGGGTTTTAATTACACCATTGGCTTTCGCAGGGTATTCCATCGCGGTCACCATCCATTTCGGTGCCGGGACAGTGAGTGATATAAAATGTGGCTTCTGCGCAAGAAGTCATTTCAGAACAACGCTTTTTACCTTGGCATTGAAATTGATCTTGCGCTTGGTCAATCTGTTGTGGTGTTGCCATGCTTTCAACCGGATAATCCGCTTTGTAAGGTAAAATTTTCTGGTATGCGAATACAACAACTGCAACAATTAACAGAGGGACAATTTTTTTGAAAAAGCCACTGTGCTTTCTTTCGTAGTGGACACTACGGTGACTTGGCTGTTTAAGCTTGAATGGTGCTGATCGAAGTTCTGGCTTTTGACGCGGATTTTGCTTTTTAGATACCAAAGCCCATGCTTCAGATGATGGTTCAAGGCGGGGAACACCTTGTATTTTGGCGTTGACTGCTTTGCATTTTTCATGTGCATCAGTTTCGATATCGAAAAAAATCACATCACCCACCACGGGGCGGCGGCTCATATGTGAGAGAGTTGATATGTGAATAAAAATATCCCGGTTTTCGGATTCCACATGTATAAATCCGTAACCTTTTCCATCATTCCAACGGATTAGTTTTCCTGTCAGCATTGTCTTGGCCTTTCACAACGCCGTCGCCCGCTGCCGTTTGCGAAAACTCAGCCAAGCCGGCCAGACCGCGACAACCAGCACGGCCAGCCCCAACAGCAAAGGCCAATACACCGGCCTATTCCATTCGGCCCGCAGTTCCGCCCGGCGGCTGGAATCAATACGTTGATATTTGGTTCGGTTCCGTGCCATGAGGTTGGGGGCTAGGTTGCGATACCAATCGTGATACAGGGCGAATTTCATCGGATGGTAGCCGAAAAGCCAAGGCGAATCATGGCGAAGGATTTCTTGCATTTGGCCGATGATCGCCTGCCTTTCCGGGCCATCGTCCATGTTACGCATCCGCTCGAACAATTTGTCATATTCGGGGTTTTTATAGTTGCCCGCGTTTTCGCCGCCCGCGCCGACTTTGGCGTTTGGCCCATATAAAAGGAACAGAAAGTTTTCCGGGTCGGGGTAGTCGGCATTCCAGCCCCAAGTGAACAGTTGCGCGTTGCCGGCGGCGATTTTTTGCTGGAATTGGTTGTAATCGGTGGTGCGCAATACCAATTGGATGCCGAGTTTGGCGAATTGTTTGCGATACCAGTTGAGCGAGGATTTGCTGTCCGCCCCGGCGGCGGTCACGTCGTAATACAGCACCAAGGGCTTGCCGGTCTTGGCATCGATGCCGTCGGGATAGCCGGCTTCGGCCAGCAGTTGTTTTGCCTCGTCCAAGGGTTTGCGGCGGGCTGCTCCGTCTTTCCAGTCGAAGACATAATGGTTCATGCCCGCTTCGCCGTCTTGGTAGCCGAAAATCCCCGGCGGCAGCGCGCCTTGGCCGATGACGCCGCGGCCGTTGGCGAAAATGGCGATAAATTCGTCGTAATCCACGGCGATGGCGATGGCCCGCCGCAATTTGCTTTGCGCCTCGCTGTAACCGCCGACAACCGGGTCGAGCATATTAAAGCCCATATAGAAAATCGAAGCTTCCACGTCGGTTTCTAGGCGGATTTTCTTGTCTTTCATTTCCGGGGTCAATTCCGGCCCGCCTTGCCCGGCGAAACTGATGGCTTGGTCGAAATTGTCCGAGGCCAGCCCGGAAGCGTCGAAATAGCCTTGCAGGAATTTGTTCCAGTAGGGAATGGTTTCCTTTTCTAGTATGCAAACCACTTTGTCGATGAACGGCAGTTTCTTGCCTGCGTCTTTTAATAAACCAACCTTGGCGTCTTCAGGCGAGCCTTCGGAGGGGTAGAAGTCGTCGTGGTAATTCGGGTTGCGCTCCAGCACAATGCGGCGGTTGGGGTTGTTTTCGGCCAGCAGGTAAGCGCCGGTGCCGACCGGATACCAGTCCAGGGAGATGTTTTTTTCCCGCAACCCGGCTTGGTTGTAAAAAGCATCGGCCTCCCAAGGCACGGGGGCGAAGAAAGTCATCGCCAGCCAGTAGCGGAATTGCGGATATTTGCCGTTTAGGCGGATTTTGAAATGATGGGGGTCAATGACTGTCACGCCTGCCAGCGGGTATTGGCGAATGTCAAAAAATCCGGCTTTGTCAGAACTGGCGCGGAAATCCTTTTCCACCTGCTCGGACAGCGTTTTAAGGCCGACGATGTGTTCTTGCATCAACTCGCCGATGGGCGAGTGCAGTTGCGGGTGGACTAGGCGCTTGATGCCGTAGAGATAATCTTCGGCGCTGAGTTCGCGGCTGCCAGTTTCGGCAAAATCGGCGATGGTTTTGACGTCCCGCAATTCTTCTTCCGTGAGGCTGTGGTAGCGCCAATGTCCGTCCGGGGTTTTGGCGAAGGCCGGGTGGGGCTGGAAGCGGATGCCGGGTTTTAGTTGGATGTCATACTCGCTAAAGGCAATCGCCGATTCGGGCGTGTCTTCGGGCAGGGGCTTGAGGCCCCGGTCCAGGTAGGTGACCTGGGGCATGGCCGCCGCCGTCAAGGGTTCCAGGGTGTAGGGGCGTTTCAGATAATGGTATTGCAGCAGCGGTTCGTAGATTTGCGCGACATAACGCGCCTCGTCCTCGCTGTAGGAACGCGCCGGGTCTAAGTGCTTGGGCCGTTCGGAGAAGGCGGTGTAGAGGATGTTTTGCTCCGCTTGGGACTGGGGATAGGGGTCGTTCAGGGGCCGGTCGCCGCAGCCGGCGCACAGCAGGACGGAAACCAAGAGGACAATCCAAGAAGCGGGAAGAATATTTCGCATGGGGCGGGGTGTGGGTGGCGTTAGCGCGGAGCGTCCCCTGCCGTGCCGCAGTCAACACCGGTTCCAAGTTCAGTGTAGCGGTCGATGAACGTCTGCATGTGTCCGCGTCGGCGGTTTGGGTTGTGGATGTCGTGTCCGTCCGCTGCTTGGGCGGTCCGCACATGATAGCGCAGCATTCCCAAGCTGCGCAGAAAAAACGCTGGCCGGCGGGCGGTTTGGACATGGGACGGTATTGTAACGCCGCTTGGGCTGGCAGCGCCGCCTTGTTGGCGGGGAGAAGCGGTGGCTACGGTACGGCGGGGCTCCATTCCGCCGAAAAAGCCCGGCTTAGGGGGCCGGTGAAATCCTGGCTGTCTTCAGCAACCGCGGTCGCAAGCACGAAAACGTGTCTGATTTGCCCGATGCCAAAGGCATAGGCCTCAAGCAAATCGGCAACGATACGCTCCGATTTCGCTTCGACGAGCAGACTTAGAAGCTGGGCATCGCCATCGAGATTGGCATCGATCAAGCGTCCGCCCGCGTACTTGATGATGGTGGCGACCACCGAAAGATCGCAACCATCATTCTGCCGCATCTCATTGGCGACATTGATTTCAATTACGAAGTATGACATTGCCGTAACCTCCATCGAAAGGTCGATCCGGTGGCTTTGCGCGGGGTCCTCCGCCCGCCATTGCCTAACTGCCGATAGCTAACACCTTGGCGGAGATGGAATCAAGGTGAATATTACCCATTTTGGCTGATGGGTAATATTACCCATTTTTGTGCCTTGTCCGCCTTGGATGCCGCGCGCAAAGGGGCCGTGTGGCCGTGGCGGACAGGGCTTGCATTGCCTTTCCCGCCCGCCTGCGCTTATAGTCTCAAGTTTCGCCAGCCGCCGCAGACTTACCGCTTATGGACATCATTTCGATCCGAGGGGCCCGCACCCACAACCTGAAAAACATCGACCTCGACCTGCCCCGCGACAAGCTCATCGTCATCACCGGGTTGTCGGGTTCGGGCAAGTCTTCGCTGGCTTTCGACACCCTCTACGCCGAGGGCCAAAGGCGCTATGTGGAGTCGTTGTCGGCCTACGCTCGCCAATTCTTGTCGGTGATGGAGAAGCCGGATGTGGACCACATCGAGGGGCTGTCGCCGGCGATTTCCATCGAGCAGAAGTCCACCTCGCACAATCCGCGCTCCACCGTTGGCACCATCACCGAGATTTACGACTACCTGCGCCTGCTGTTCGCCCGCGCCGGCACGCCGCGCTGCCCCACGCACGGGGTTTCATTGGAAGCGCAGACGGTCAGCCAGATGGTGGACGGCGTGTTGGAACTGCCCGAGGACACGCGCTGGATGTTGCTGGCCCCGGTGGTCAACGGGCGCAAGGGCAGCCATGTGCAGTTGTTGGAGGAATTGCGCGGGCAGGGCTTCATCCGCGCCCGCATCGACGGCGAGGTGTACGAGCTGGACGAGCCGCCGAAGCTGGATCTGAAGAAAAAGCACACCATCGAGATCGTTGTTGACCGCTTCAAGGTGCGCAGCGATTTGGCCTTGCGGCTGGCGGAGTCGTTCGAGACGGCTTTGCGGCTGGCCGAGGGGCTGGCCTTGGTGGTGTCCATGGACGACGCCCAAAAGGAACTGGTGTTTTCCGACAAGTACGCCTGCCCGCATTGCGGCTATTCCTTGAGCGAGTTGGAACCGCGCATCTTCTCCTTCAACAACCCGAAGGGCGCTTGCCAGACTTGCGACGGCCTGGGCGTGCGGCAGTATTTCGACCCGCGTCTGGTCGTCCACAGTCCGCAACTCAGCTTGGCCGGCGGGGCGGTGCGCGGCTGGGACCGGCGCAACGCCTATTACTATTCGATCATCACGTCCTTGGCCGAGCATTACGGCTTCGACCCGGAGGCGCCTTTCGAGCAATTGCCGCAACGCTTGCAAGACATGATTTTTTACGGCAGCGGCAAGGAGCCCATCGCCTTCAAGCACCTGAACGCGCGCGGCGGTTTCGACACCCGTGTCCATCCCTTTGAAGGCGTGATCCACAACATGGAACGGCGCTACCGGGAGACCGATTCCAATCTGGTGCGCGAGGAATTGGTCAAGTTCATGGGCAGCAAGCCCTGCCCGGATTGTGGCGGCACCCGCCTGAACCAAGGGTCGCGGCATGTGTTCGTGGCCGGCCAAGCCTTGCCCGCGCTGACCAACCTGCCCATCCGTCGTGGATTGGATTTTTTTGAAAAGCTGCAATTGCCCGGCCAGCGCGGCGCGGTGGCGGAGAAGATCGTCAAGGAAATCCGCGAGCGCATGCAATTCCTCGTCAACGTGGGCCTGGATTACCTGACCCTGGACCGCAGCGCCGACACGCTGTCCGGCGGCGAGGCGCAGCGCATCCGCCTCGCCAGCCAAGTCGGCGCGGGTTTGGTCGGCGTGATGTATGTGTTGGACGAGCCGTCCATCGGCCTGCACCAGCGCGACAACGAGCGTTTGCTAAAAACCTTGGTCCGCCTGCGCGACCTGGGCAACACGGTGATTGTGGTCGAGCATGACGAGGACGCCATCATGACCGCCGACCATGTGGTGGACATCGGCCCCGGCGCGGGTGTGCACGGCGGGCAAATCGTCGCCGAGGGCACGCCGGCGCAAATCCTGGAACACCCCGCTTCGCTCACCGGCCAATATCTGTCCGGGCGGCAGGAGATCGAAATTCCCGCCAAGCGCCACCACGCCGACCCGAAGAAAACGCTGCGCCTGCGCAAGGCCAGCGGCAACAATTTGAAGAACGTGGACGCGGCGTTTCCGGTCGGCCTGTTCACCTGCGTCACCGGCGTGTCCGGCTCGGGCAAGTCCACCCTGGTCAACGACACCTTGCACAAATTCGCCGCCCGCGAGTTGAACGGAGCGGGCGCGACCCCCGCCCCTTGCGAGCGCATCGAGGGCTTGGACTTGTTCGACAAAGTGGTGGACATCGACCAAAGCCCCATCGGGCGGACGCCGCGCTCCAACCCGGCCACCTACACCGGGCTGTTCACGCCGATCCGCGAACTGTTCGCCGCCACGCCGGAGGCGCGTTCGCGTGGCTACAATCCGGGCCGGTTCAGCTTCAACGTCAAGGGCGGGCGTTGCGAAGCCTGCGCCGGCGACGGCGTGATAAAAGTCGAAATGCACTTCTTGCCGGACATTTTCGTGCATTGCGACATCTGCAAAGGCAAGCGTTACAACCGCGAGACGCTGGAGATCCGCTACCGGGGCAAATCCATCCACGAAGTGCTGGAGATGACCGTGGAGGAAGCCTGCGCCTTCTTCTCCGCGATACCCAACGTCCACCGCAAGCTGCAAACCCTGATGGAAGTGGGCCTGAGCTACATCACCCTGGGCCAGAACGCCGTCACCCTGTCCGGCGGCGAGGCCCAGCGCGTCAAGCTGGCCAAGGAACTGTCCAAGCGCGACACCGGCAACACCTTGTACATCCTCGACGAGCCGAC
>CAZOTR010000135.1:0-11755 GCA_964582755.1 uncultured Methylococcaceae bacterium
CGCCTTCTTTGGCTTGCGACTACGCAGTCAGATGGCGTAATCCACCGGCGGGGCCGGGGTTTGCGGGAACACTTTGATCCGCTTGGGCTGGATGAGCACCTCGTCGCCTTCGCGCAGGGCATTGGCCTTGAATTCCTCGCGGCTCAGGACCGCATCTACATAGCCCTCGCCGTCGGCGCGTTCCAATTCCACCCTCACCATCGCCCCGTAGCGGCGGATGTCGCGGATGTGGGCGGTGAGGCCCTTGCCGCCATGGCCGTTCGGGCTGATTTCGATTTCGTGGGGCCGCACGAAGAACAAGGCGTCATCCGCCGAATGGCCGGTCTCTTGCGCGGGCAGGCGGATGTCGGCTTCGCCAATCTTCGCCCAACCTTCGTCCACACGGCCATGGAACAGGTTCACATCGCCTAGGAACTGGAACACAAAAGGCGTGGCGGGATGTTCGTAAACCTCGTCGGGCGCGCCGATCTGCTCGATTTGGCCTTGGTTCATGACGACGATGCGGTCGGCCACCTCCAAGGCTTCCTCCTGGTCGTGGGTGACGAACACGCTGGTGACATGCAGCTCGTCATGCAGGTTGCGCAACCAGCGGCGCAGATCCTTGCGCACCTTGGCGTCCAACGCGCCGAAAGGCTCGTCGAGCAGCAAGACTTTCGGCTCCACCGCCAAGGCGCGGGCCAAGGCGATGCGCTGGCGCTGGCCGCCGGACAATTGCGGCGGGTAGCGGTCGGCCAACCACTCCAACTGCACCAGCTTCAGCAGCGTGTTGACCTTCTCGCGGATTTCCGCGTTGGAAGGCCGCGTGGCCTTGGGGCGGACGCGCAGGCCAAAGGCGATGTTCTCAAACACCGTCATATGCCGGAACAAGGCGTAATGCTGGAACACAAAGCCGACTTCGCGCTCGCGCACATGGCGCGCGGTGGCGTCCACGCCATGGAACAGGATCTGCCCCGAATCCGGCGAATCCAGCCCGGCGATGATGCGCAGCAGCGTGGTCTTGCCACAGCCGGAGGGGCCGAGCAGGGCCACCAACTCGCCCGGCTCGATGTCGAAATCCACCCCCTTGAGGGCGCGGAAGTTGCCGAAAGTTTTGGTGATGTTGCGGATTTGGATGCTCATGCGGCGCTTCTCGCTAAAGGTTTAATGTTCTTGCCGGGGGCTGTCGGCGCGCAGCCGCCATTCCAGGAAACTCTTCAAGGCCAGCGTCACCAAGGCCAGCAGCGCCAGCAGGGACGCCACCGCGAAAGCCGCCGCCGAGTTGTATTCGTTGTAGAGGATTTCCACATGCAAGGGGATGGTGTTGGTCAGCCCGCGGATGTGTCCGGACACCACCGACACCGCGCCAAACTCGCCCATCGCCCTGGCGTTGCTGAGGATGACGCCGTACAGCAAGCCCCAGCGAATATTGGGCAGGGTGACGCGCCAAAAGGTTTGCCAGCCGGACGCGCCCAGCACTATCGCAGCCTCCTCTTCGTCCGTGCCTTGCGCTTGCATCAACGGGATCAATTCGCGCGCGACGAACGGAAACGTCACGAAGATCGTCGCCATGGCGATGCCCGGCACGGCGAAAATCAGCTTGATGTCGTGGTCTGACAGCCAGCCCCCCAGCCAGCCCTGTAAGCCGAACATCAACACATAAATCAGGCCGGACACCACCGGCGACACCGAGAACGGCAGGTCGATGAGGGTAATCAGTAGGCTCTTGCCGCGAAAGTCAAACTTGGCGATGGCCCACGCCGCCGACACGCCGAACAGCAGGTTCAGCGGCACGGCAATCGCCGCCACCAGCAAAGTTAGCCGGATCGCGGCCAGGGAATTGGACTCCACCAAGGCGGAGGCGTAAACCGACCAGCCCTTGCTGAACGCCTGGGCAAACACCAGGGCCAGGGGCATCAGCAAAAAGCCGGTGAGAAACAGCAAGGCCAGGGCGATCAAGGTCCAGCGCACCCAGTCGGGTTCGCGGTTGGCCAGGCGGCTACCGGCCTGTGTGCCGGAAACTAGCGGGAGGGCAGCAATCGTGGAAGACATCGGCGGTCCTTGTGGGGAGGGTTTCAGCGTTTGGCGTGGCGGTGTTGTCCCCACCACTGCAACACATTGATGGCAAGCAACAGCAGGAAGGAGACGACCAGCATCGACGCCGCCAAGGCGGTCGCCCCGGCGTAGTCGTATTGCTCTAGCTTGGTGATGATGAGCAGTGGGGTGATTTCCGACACCATCGGGATGTTGCCGGCGATGAAAATCACCGAGCCGTACTCCCCCACGGCGCGGGCGAACGCCAGGGCGAAGCCGGTCAGCAAGGCTGGCCAGACGGTGGGGAAAATCACCTTCACAAACGTCTGCAAGCGCGTCGCGCCCAGGCTGGCCGCGGCTTCCTCCAATTCGACCTCAAACTCCTCCAGCACCGGCTGCACGGTGCGCACGACGAAAGGCAGGCCGATGAAGGTCAAGGCCACCACCACACCCAGCGGGGTGTAAGCGATCTTGATGCCTAGCGGAGTGAACAACTGGCCTATCCAGCCCTTGCTGGAATACAGCGTCGCCAAGCTGATGCCGGCCACCGCCGTGGGCAGGGCGAAAGGCAGGTCCACGATGGCGTCGATCAGCTTCTTGCCGAAAAACTCATAGCGCACCAGCACCCAGGCCACCAGCAGGCCGAACACGGTGTTGATGGCCGCGCCGATCAGCGAGGCGGAGAAGGTTAGCTTGTAAGAAGCCAGCACACGCGGCGCGGTGACGACATCCCAAAAGCCTCCCCAGCCCAGGCTCGCGCTCTTGATGAACGTGGCGGAGAGCGGGATCAACACAATCAGGCTCAGATACAGCAAGGTGAAGCCCAGGCTCAGATTGAAGCCGGGCAAGACGCTGTGTTTTTTCAATAGGCTCATGCAAGGATCTTCGTGGCGGGGGTGGCCGGAACGCTTTCGTGTCCGAAATCGGGAAAGCACGTCTCCCCACGCAATATACAGACTCCTTGATATTCATAAAAAGAACCGATTCTTAGGAGCTTATTCCTCTACCGAATAAAGAAACCCATGCCTCTCCGTGGTTGCGGCACCGGCGACGTGATAGCGGACAAATTGCCCTTTTTTGGAGCGAATTAGGGACTTTCCCCGGCTGACCCTATGATTGCGGGCGATTTCTAATTCTCCCAACCTCCAATGAGGATTCAACACCATGGTAGACATTACCGACACCACCGAACCGCGCAACACGCTGGGCGAAAAAGCCGCCCGCCAGCTTGCCAACGCCACCAAGACCCACGCGCAATGGCAGGGCATCACCCCGCGCTGGCTGGTTTCCTTCCTGCCCTGGTCGCCGGTCGAGGCCGGCATCTACCGCCTCAACCGTGTCGTCGAGCCGGAAGCGCCGGTCGATGTCGAGTGCAGCCCGCGCGGCGACGCCGAACTGCCGGAGACTTTCGTCAATTATGACGAACATCCCCGCGAATATTTCCTCAACGCGGTGACCACGGTCTTAGACATCCAGACCCGCGTCTCCGATTTGTACAGCCGCCCCATCGACCAGGTCCGCGAGCAACTGCGCATCATCATCGAGAAGGTGAAGGAAAAGCAGGAAGGCCAGCTCATCAACAACCCCGAGTACGGCTTGATCCCCAACGCCGCGCCTTCGCAAATCATCAAGACCCGGAACGGCGCACCGACCCCGGACGACCTGGACGAACTGATCACCAAGGTTTGGAAGGAGCCCGCGTTCTTCCTGGCCCACCCCAAGGCGATTGCGGCTTTTGGCCGCGAATGCACCCGCCGTGGCGTGCCGCCACCCACCGTGAACCTGTTTGGCTCCCCGTTCATCACTTGGCGCGGCATCCCGCTGGTGCCTAGCGACAAGCTGCCTATCGACGCCAACAACAAGTCCAAGATCCTGTTGCTGCGCACCGGCGAGAAGAAACAAGGCGTGGTCGGCCTGTTCCAGCCGGGCCTGCCGGGCGAGGTCAGCCCTAGCCTGTCGGTCCGCTTCATGGGCATCAACCACAAGGCCGTCGCCTCCTATCTGGTTTCGCTGTACTGCTCCCTGGCTATCCTGACCGACGACGCCCTCGCCGTTCTCGAAGATGTCGATGTCGGCAAGTACCCCGTCTACGGCCATGAGTACAAGTAATCCCGGCATCACCGGACTGTCCGCGCCCTTGGCCGGTGTCCCAGTCGCGGAGGGTTCGCCCGCCGCGCTGGGCCTCCCCGATGCGGCCGTGGTAGCCCAGTTCGCCAACGCTTTGTTCAACGCGCTGCCGGGCAGGCCGACCGTGCCTGGCACGGCTGCCGATGTGCAAGCCGCGCCGCCGACCTCGGCGCTGCCGGTCGCGCCGCCGCTGGCGCCGGAGGGCGAAATTGCCTCGTTGCCCGTCGCGCCTTATGTGTCGCCGACCTCGGGGTTCTCCCCGCCCAGCGACGCGGAATTGCGCGCGGCACCGGCTTCGCTGTCCAGTGTTGGCGGGGTCGCTCCGCCGACCACGGCGGCGGCCCCGCCTGACGAGTCGCCGCTGTATTTCCTCGACCCGGCCCAGCCGGGCCTGCCGGGAACCGCCGTGGGGCTTGGCCCGTCATCGGCGACGCGGGTCGAAGCAGGGGCGATGCCTACCGCGCCCTCCCCGCCTTCGGCCTTCGCCCAGCCTGCCGAGCCCAACCTACGCTCCCTGCCCGCCACGGCGGACGCAGGAGCGGGGTTTGCGCCCTCGCTGCCGGCTGGCGGCGCGTCTGCGGAGCTTCCCTACGGCTTCCGCCCGGAATTGGTTCCCGCCCCTGCGGCCACCACCGCGCCTGTGGGCGGGGCGGCGACGACGGTCCCGCCGACCACGCTGCCGCAAGAGGCAGGTTCTTTGCAGCCTGCGGCTGCCACGCCGCCGACGGCGGCAGTGCCTGCGGCGGAAGCCAATCCACGCGGATTCACCGGCGGGCCAGGCTTGCCGCCGCAAGCGGCGGACCAGCCGGGATCGTCCTTGTATTTCCTCGAAGAGGCCAACGGCCTACCCGCCGCGCCCAAGGCCGCGCCCGATTTCGACTTTGATCTCTTCGGCTTCCCCGCCGGGGTTTCCGAGTTGGAATTCGGCGCGTATCCGTTCGACTCGCGGGCGGTCCATGCATCACCCCCGCCGCCTGCGGCCAGCCCGGCGACGGGTCTTGCCGGGGGACGGGTTTAAGGAGACGCTCCATGACCACCACTACTTTGCTTGGCCTCGACCCCGGCGTGGCGGGACTTCCCGACCCGGCGGTGATCGCCGGGCTTGCCAACGCGCTGTTCGCGGCGCTGCCAGGGCATCCGCAGGACGCCGTTCCCCCGTTCCCGGCGAGCGAGCATTTCGACGCGCCGGGGGTGCCGGGCGCACAGTCGTTTTCAGGAGATGCGGGCCTGCCCGCGTCGCTGGGCGCGTCAAGCTTTTATTTTCTCGACGGCGGACAGGCCGCATCGGCGGAAAGTCCCCAGAGCCTGGACTCCCATGCCGTAAACCTGGAGTCCGTTCCGGGGCTGGATCTGGCGCCACGCCCCTTCGACCCCCACGCGGTGCGGCGCGACTTCCCGATCCTGCAAGAGCAAGTCCATGGCAAGCCTTTGATCTGGCTGGACAACGGCGCGACCACGCAGAAGCCGCAATCGGTCATCGACCGGCTGAGCTACTTCTACGAACATGAGAACTCCAACATCCACCGCGCCGCGCATGAACTAGCGGCGCGGTCCACCGACGCCTACGAGGGCGCGCGGGAAAAGGTTCGGCGTTTCCTCAACGCCTCCTCCACCCGCGAGATCGTCTTCGTGCGCGGGGCGACTGAAGGCATCAACTTGGTCGCCAAAAGCTGGGGCCACCGCTACATCGGCAAGGATGACGAGATCCTCATCACTTGGCTGGAACACCACGCCAACATCGTGCCTTGGCAACAACTCTGCGCGGAAAAAGGCGCGCTGCTGCGTGTCGCCCCGGTGGACGACGACGGCCAGGTGATCTTGGAGGAGTACGAAAAGCTGCTGAATGCCCGCACCAAGCTCGTCTCGCTCACCCATGTGTCGAACGCGCTGGGCACCATCACCCCGGCCCGCGAAATGGTGGCGATGGCCCACCGCCACGGGGCGCGGGTGCTGGTGGACGGGGCGCAGAGCGTCCCGCACATGCAGATCGACGTGCAGGATCTGGACTGCGATTGGTATGTGTTCTCCGGCCACAAGATGTTCGCCCCCACCGGCATCGGCGCGGTGTACGGCAAGGAAGACGTGCTCAACGAGACGCCGCCCTGGCAAGGCGGCGGCAACATGATCGTCGATGTCACCTTTGAAAAGACGGTCTACCATGCCGCGCCGGCGCGTTTCGAGGCCGGCACTGGCAACATCGCCGACGCCGTGGGCTTGGGCGCGGCCATCGACTACCTTGAGCGCATCGGCATGGAGAACGTGAGCCATTACGAACACGTCCTCCTCGCCTACGCCACCGAGGCGTTGCGCCAAGTGCCGGGGCTGCGCCTGTACGGCAATGCGCGGGAGAAGGCCGGCGTGCTGTCCTTCACGCTGGCCGGGTTCGACAGCGTGGAAGTGGGCAAGGCATTGGACCGCGAAGGCATCGCGGTGCGGGCCGGCCACCACTGCGCCCAGCCCATCTTGCGCCGCTTCGGCGTGGAAAGCACTGTCCGCGCCTCGCTGGCCTTGTACAACACCTGCGAGGACGTCGACGCGCTCGCCGCCGCCTTGCTGAAAATCCGTAGCGAGCGCGGCGGGTAAACGCCCCTCACCCCCAACCCCTCTCCCCAAAGGCGAGGGGTTTTTCTGCCTGCGCCCTTTTCCTTACGGGAGAAGGGCCGGGGACGGGGTGAATTTGCCCGTGCGCACCATCAGCAAACCAACCGAACCGGAGAGACCGTCCCATGAACGCGATCACGAGAGACACAGACCAGCGGTCGGACACCGGCCTGAATTTGGAAATTGACAGCATCGTCGCCGGACTCGCCAAGCTGCGGGAGAATTCGCTGGAAGAGCGGCAGAGACAGCACCGTCCGCCCAAGCTGCCCTCACGCAAGGCTTTGGCGGGCATCTTGGACGGGCTGTGCGCGGCGCTTTTCCCCAACCGCCTGGGGCTGGGCATGTCCGATTTCACCGACGGCGGGATTGATTACTTCGTCGGACACACCTTGGATGTCACCTTGCGCAGACTTTGCGAGCAAGTGCGCCTGGATCTGCTGCTGACCGATGACGGCGGAGACGGCAAAGAATCGGCCCGCGAACACGCGAAGACGATCACCCGCCGCTTCGCCGCCCGCCTGCCCGCCGTGCGCGTGCTGTTGGACAGCGACATCTCCGCCGCTTTCGAGGGTGATCCCGCCGCCCGCAGCGTCGATGAAATCCTCGCCTGCTATCCGGGGGTGGTGGCCGTCACCTACCATCGCCTCGCCCACGAGCTGTTCCAACTGGGCGCGTGCCTGATTGCGCGGATGATCGCCGGCATAGCCCACTCCCTCACCGGCATCGACATCCATCCGGGGGCGCAAATCGGCGAGAGCTTTTTCATCGACCACGGCACCGGCGTCGTCATCGGCGAGACCTCGATCATCGGTCAGCGGGTGCGCTTGTACCAGGCCGTCACCCTAGGGGCCAAGCGCTTTCCGGTGGATGAAAACGGCGTGTTGATCAAAGGCTATGCCCGCCATCCCATCGTGGAGGACAACGTAGTGATCTATGCCGGCGCGACGATCCTAGGCCGCATCACCATCGGGGCCGGGTCGACCATCGGCGGCAACGTCTGGCTGACTCATAGCGTGCCGCCGGGCAGCAACATCACCCAGGCGCGGGTGACGACAGAACTGTTTGAAGGGGGGGCGGGCATCTAACGTGAAATTGCAACAACTGCGCTACATCCTGGAAATTTCGCAGAATGCCTTGAATGTCTCCAACACGGCGGAGAGCCTGTTCACTTCCCAGCCCGGCATCAGCAAGCAAGTCCGCCAATTGGAGCAAGAGCTGGGGGTGGAGATATTCTCCCGCCACGGCAAGCAACTAACCCACATCACCCCGGCCGGCAGGCAGATCATCGCCGTGGCGGGGGAAATCCTCGACAAAGTCCACAACATCAAGGAAATCGCGCAGGAATTCCGCGACAACAAGGTCGGCAGCTTCGCCATCGGGGCCACCCACAACCAAGCCCGCTATGTGTTGCCGAAGGTGCTAAAAGCCTTCATGGCAAAATATCCCGGCATCACGCTGCACATACACCAAGGCACGCCGATGCAAATCGCCGAAGAGGCGTCGCGTGGCGTCATCGACCTGGCCATTTCCACCGAGGCGCTGCATCTGTTCGAGAATTTGGTGGTGCTGCCCTGCTACGAATGGAGCCGCTACCTCCTGGTCCGGCGGGACCACCCCCTGGCCCAACAGGAGAAAACCAGCCTGGAAGAATTGGCGGACTATCCGCTGGTGACATATGTCGCAGGCTTCGGCGGCAGGGCGCAGTTGGACCAAGCCTTCGAGCAAGCGCATCTGCAACCCCAAGTGGCCTTGACCGCCGTCGATGCCGACGTGATCAAGACCTATGTCCGGCTCGGCCTGGGCGTGGGCGTCGTCGCCACCATGGCCTATGATCCTGTCGCCGACGCCGACCTCGCCGCCTTGGACGCCAACCATTTGTTTGGCTACAGCGTGACCAAGATCGGCCTGCGCAAAGACTTGTTTTTCCGTGAGTTCATGTATGAATTCATCGAACTGTTCGCCCCGGCTTTAAGCAAGGAAACCATCCAACACGCCATGGCGAAACCGGCGGAATAGGCCGGAACAAGCCCGTCCGTGAAATCCCACACTGTGCAAGGCTGGCGTTTCCGGCGCTGCCCTGCGCCCTGCCGGAAGCGCCCGCCTTACCGACGCCAGACCCAAGCATATTCTTTTAGCGCATAAATATGCTTCAACTCGTTACATAAACAGCATAAAACACATGATAGATTAGCCCTGCCTGAAGGATTGTCCATGATGAGTAGAGCTATGCGAGAACCGCGTCATCCCCTATCTTTACCCCGCTTTGCCCAAGACGCCCCAGCCGCCCGGCTGGTGGCGTCTCTTGCCACAAGTCCGTCGGACAGCCTGCGGCCATGAGTCTGCATGCCTTGGACAGCCAATACGAGACGGCGAATGCCTTGATGGAAACCGGTGGGCTGGAGGAAGACTCCATCGCGCTAGGCATAGGCAAGGTGCTGCGCGAATTGCGCAAGCGGCGGGATTTTTCCCTCAACGACTTGGCCCAGTTGTCCGGGGTCAGCCGGTCGATGTTAAGCCAGATGGAAACCGGGCAAAGCGTTCCCTCGGTGCTGGTGCTGTGCAAGGTCGCGCGCGCTTTCGACGTGCCGGTGACGGCTTTCCTCAAAGCGGAAAGCGACGAGCAGCCCAGCTTTCTGAGCGGGGAGGAAACGCCGCTGCGCATCTCGGCGGACGGCAAATGCGCCTGGCGGTCCTTGATGCCCGAAGAGCGGCACGGGCGCGGGGCCGAATTCTACGAACTCACCCTGCGCGGCGGCGGCATTGAAAAAGTGCCGGCCTACCCGCAGGGCATCAGGGCCAATCTTGCCGTCAGCGTGGGTTCTCTTTTTGTGGGCCTGCGCGGGCGGCGCCACCGGCTGGTTGCCGGGGACGTGTTTGAATTCGCCGCCAGCGTCCCCCATTCCTATATCAATCCGGGCAACACCGAGGCGCTGGCTTATTTGGTCTTGCGCCAGCCGCAAAGGCTGGTTTAAGGGATGTAGGTTTATTCCTGCCGGCCCGCCTGCAGCATCAACGTCTCCACCGCCCCGACCTGTTCGATGTTCCCCAGCAAGCCCAGCCGGTCATTGGCCTGGAACACCGTGTCCATGGCCGGGTTCAGGATGAAATGGCCCTCGCGCATGATCGCCACCAAGGTCGCGCCGGTGCGTGTGCGCATGGTGGATTCCATCAGGCTCATGCCGACCAAGGAACTGTCCGGCGGCACTTTCCGCCAGGCGATGTCGATCAGTTCGGAGGCGTCGAGCAATTCCCGCAGCAATTCATGCTCGCCTTGGAACCTCACCAAGGCGTCGTAATTTTCCTTGCGCACGGTGTCGGTGTAACGGCGTACCTCCTGCATCGGAAAGCCCAGATGTAGCAGTGTGTGCCGGATCACCTGCAAACCGCCCTCCAACTCGGGATGGATCACCAGGCTCGCGCCCAGGCCGGAAAGCCGCTTCACCCCGGCGCGGGTGGCGGCGCGGGCGATGATGTCAAGCTTCGGGGCGATGTCCTTCGCCGCCGCCACGGTCAGTTCCGTGGCGGCCTCCTCCGGCAGGGTCACCACCAACAGCCGCGCCCGGTCCAGGGCGGCATGGGTGAGAATGTCCGAATTGGCCGTGTCGCCCAGCAAGGTCGGCACGCCCTTTCTCGCCAACGACTCTATCCGCTCGATGCGGAAGTCGATGACCAGATAAGGGATTTGCAACTCCCCCAACACATCCACAATATGCGTGCCCACCCGCCCGTAGCCGACCACGACGACATGGCCGGCCATCGACTCCTCCACCGGCGACTGCGCCTCGCCATAGCGGTTCAGCCAGCGCCACAGCGGCTTGATCTTGCGCAAGCCCTGTTCCAAAGGATTGATGGCTTTCAGCGCCAGCGGATTGACGACGATGGACAGCAGCGCCGCCGCCAGGATCAAAGAATACTGGTCCTTCTCCAACAGGCCAAAACCCAATCCGGTCTGGCCCAGGATGAAGGAGAACTCGCCGATCTGGCTGGAACCGGCGGCCACCACCAAGGCAGTGCGGGCCGGGCGCGGAAACGGCAACACCCAGGCACCGGACACGATGAATTTGCCGAACACTACCAAGCTGCCCAGGACCAACACCGGCTCGATGTGGCTAGACAGGTAGATGGGATCGATCAACATGCCGATGGAGACGAAAAACAGCACGGAAAACGCCTCGCGGAACGGCAACAAATCGGAGGCGATGCGATGGCTGAGGGGCGATTCGCTGACCACGGCCCCGGCCACGAACGCCCCCAAGGCCAGCGAGACGCCAAACAACAGCGAAGCCCCCAGGGCGATGCCCACCGAAATCGCCAGGATCGCCAGGATGAACAATTCGCGCGAGCGGGTATGGGCCACCCGCAACAGCAGCCAAGGAATGAAACGCTTGCCGGCGTACATCATGAACAACATGAAGCCGAGCGCGGCCAGCAGGGTCATGCCGATGGCACGCCAATCCGGCGTCGCCGCCCGCGCGCTCAAGGTGGGGATGACCAGCAGGATCAACACCGTGGCAATGTCTTCCATCACCCGCCAGCCCACCGCGACCTGCCCGTGCGACGTGTTGAGCAGGCCCAAATCCATGAAACCCCGCAACATGACGATGGTGCTGGCAATGGACACCGCCAAGCCCAGCATCGCACCCGCCATCGGCGTCCAGTCCCAATACCAAGCCAAGCCGAAACCCAGCACTTGCATGGTCAGCATCTGCCCCAAAGTACCGATGATGGCAATATCGCGCACTTTCCACAGGTCGGCGAAGGAAAAATGCAGGCCCACGCCGAACATCAGAAAGACGATGCCCAGTTCGGCCAGTTGGTTGATCGTCTCCGGGTCACCGATATACCCCGGCGTGAACGGCCCGATGGCGACGCCGGCCAACAGATAGCCGACGATGGTGGGCAGGCCAATGCGCTGGAATATCAACCCACCGATGAAAGCCGCGCCCAAGGCCACGGCGATGTTTTCGAGAAGACTTAGATCGTGCATGGTAATGGAATCAATCGTTGTTCAATTTCA
>CAZOTR010000136.1:0-11749 GCA_964582755.1 uncultured Methylococcaceae bacterium
ACGAAGCGGCGTAGAGTCATTGTGGTAGCCATGGGGCGATGCGAGCGCAGCGAAGTATCGTTCCTTGGCGGACGCAGGACGGCGCGGGCCGCCCGCAGGGCAAGGGGTGTGCCTAGGCGGGATCTGAAACCTGTAGGAACAGGTTTCAGACTCGACCGCCCGGCACTCGCTTTTAACGACTTAAAAGCTGACAGAGGCCTTGGTTTTACAGATGACAGGAAAGCGCTAAAAACGGACACACAGCATCGAATTGCAAAGTCATTCGACGCGGACACAAGTCATTCAAAACCGGTTTACGAAAATTGAAATGTCGTGGTGAAATCACCGAAACTTGACCGACGCGCAGCCGGAATTATGCTACCCATTAGCGCACTCCCCTCACGTCACGGAATTGGAACGTTGGGAGAAGCAGCGCACCAATTCCTCCGGGAGCTTAAGAGCGCTGGGCAGCAATACTGGCAAGTGCTGCCCTTGCTGCCAACCCTCGCCTGCAACAGCCCGTTCCAGTCATGTTCCGCATTCGCCGGCAATCCTAACTTCATCGATTTCGACATTCTCGTAAGCAAGGGACTCCTCAAAGATGACGAGATTGCTTCGCTCGCCGAGCAAAGCGACACGGTCAACTATGGAAAAATCTACGCGACGCGGCGGCCAATCCTGCAGAAAGCGTATGATCGTGCCAAAAAAACCGGGAAGCCTGAGGAGGCGGAACGCTTCGAAGAGGAAAACGCGGATTGGCTGGAGAGCTACTCCCTTTATCGGGCAATCAAAGCCCATTACAGGGATAAGCCGTGGATGGAATGGCCGGAGGATATCCGGCGTGCTGACAAAGATGCCAGGAAAGAGTACGCGAGGGCACTCGCGGACGAAGTTGAATTCTGGAAGTTCTGCCAGTTTGAGTTCGAGAGCCAGTGGCAGGCCGTAAAATCCAGCGCCGCACATAAAGGGATCGCAATCATTGGTGATTGTCCCATATATATTTCACTCGATAGTGCCGACGTTTGGGAACATCGGCACCTCTTTCAAGTGCACAATGACGGGAGCATGAAGGTCGCCGCTGGTGTCCCGCCCGATGCCTACTCGGACACGGAAAGGTGCTGGGGTAACCCGCTCTATAGCTGGTCGGAAATGGAAAGAGAAAACTTCGCTTGGTGGAAAAAGAGGACGAAAAGAAACGCGCGCCTCTATGACATCACCCGAATCGACCATTTCATCGGGCTGACGCGCTTTTACAAAATCCATGTGCGACCAGAGGAGCATCACCTCAACGGTTGGGAAGACGCACCCGGGCTCGCTGTAGCGAAGGCAATCGAGGCCACGGCGAAGGAAGAAGGCGGAATAATTTTGGCCGAGGATCTTGGGGTAATGACCCCGCAAGTGCGGGAGGTGCTGGAGAAAACCGGGTGGCAGGGGATGAAGGTGCTACAGTTCGCCTTCGACGGCAAACCGCACAATGACCATCTCCCCCATAACTACAAGACCCACCGGATTGCGGTCTATCCAAGCACTCACGACAACGAAACCCTGCACGATTATTTACACAAAAACCACCCTGACAAGAGAAAGCAGGCGATGGAATACACCAACACAACTCGGCCAGAAGAAATCGTCTGGAACATCCACCGA
Source organism: uncultured Methylococcaceae bacterium (assembly GCA_964582755.1). Classification (GTDB taxonomy): domain Bacteria; phylum Pseudomonadota; class Gammaproteobacteria; order Methylococcales; family Methylococcaceae; genus Methylumidiphilus. The sequence continues at coordinate 1,627 of CAZOTR010000136.1, forward strand.
TTAGCCTATATGAGCGTCGCCGATACCGTAATCATCCTCATGCAGGATATCCTTGAGCTGGATAACTCCGCAAGAACAAACGTCCCAGGAGAAACCAACGGGTGGCGCTGGCGGCTCAAGGAAGGCCAGTTCACGGAAGCCCACCAAACAAGGCTCTACAAGATGGCAGAAACCTACGGACGACTCCCGAACCAGAAGAATCATCGATGAAAGCAATGGACTACGAAAAGAAAACGTTCCTCTGTACAGGGCTGACAGGATTTATCGGGACGAACCTCTACCTGTCCTTGGCCCCTAAGGGTGCTCAATTCGTGACGCTCGTCCCTAAAGAGGAGAGGGAAACGGAAGGCCACATCAAAGGTGCGATAATCTACGAGGGAAAAATTGAGGAACTCGAGAAGCTTGAAAGTATCCTAGGTAAACACCGGGTGGACTACGTAATCCACCTTGCGGCAAGCGCGACGGTTGGAGCCGCCGCTAGCGACCCGCTAGGAGCATTTGAGACGAACGTCCGAGGAACATGGAATGTTATGGAGGCAGTAAGACGGAATCCCGGTCGGATCAAAGGGGTTCTTTTTGTCTCAACTGACAAAGTGTATGGTAAGGGAGCGGGAACCCCATATGTGGAGAACGAGCCGCTCGAACCAGAATATAGCTATGACATATCTAAGGCGTGCGCGGATATGATCGCCAGAGGATTCTGGAGAAACCACCAAGTCCCTGTAATTGTTACTAGGTTCTGCAACGTCTATGGCGCATGGGATCGCAACGACTCTCGGATCGTACCTAGAACACTGAAACAAATCCGGGAGGGAAAGCAACCAGTCATACACTACTTCCGTGACAAAGATGGAAAAAAACAGCTTTTCCAGAGAGACCTAATATACATCGAGGACATCATTGACGGCTTGGAACGGATCATCGGTGCCCTGGAAAGGGAAATTTACTTCGGAGAGGTATTTAACCTCGGAACCGAGCAACGCTACACAGTGGCAACGATTATCGAGATGATTTCCCTGAAAGCGGGCTATAAAGGCGGATACATAGAGAGAGAAATCACCGGTGGCGAACTCCATTTCCAATCCATGTCATTCCAAAAAGCAAAACGGCTCCTAGGCTTCGAACCGACCCATTCCCTGGAAATTGGGATCGAAAAAACAGTGGCCTGGTTCCAGCGGCAAAGGGAACCGCAAAAAACGTGAAAAAGAGAACCGTGCTCATCACCGGGGGAACCTCGGGTATCGGGCTGGCAACCGCAAAACGATTCCTCGAGAACGGGGACAACGTTCACGTCTGCGGAACAAACAGTAGGGGGAAGCCAATTACATCTGGGATGCACTTCCACGAAATGGACGTGCGGAACCCAGACGAGGTCAGGAAAAGGATCGAGGAAATAGCAAGGGAAGACGGGATCGACATCGCGTTCAACAACGCAGGATGTGGATGCGCCCCATCACCAATCCACGCAACGGTAGAGGAGGACTGGATGAAACTCATCGACACGAATCTCAATGGCATCTTCCGGTGCATGCAGGCGGAGCTTAAGGCCATGCTAGCCCAAGGCCACGGGATCATCGTCAACAACGCCTCGATAGCCGGGATTACGGCAACGGACGGAACCTCAGCGGCTTACATTGCCGCCAAGCACGGGGTGATCGGGCTGACAAAGGCGGCCGCCAATGAATACGCCAACCAAAATATCCGAATCAACGCCATCTCGCCCGGCGGAACAGAGACCCGAATGACCGCCGCAAGCAAAGACACTCTCAGGGGAATCATCCCCCTGCGCCGACTCGCGAAACCAGAAGAAATCGCAAATGCAGTTTTCTGGCTGTGCTCATCGGAAGCAAGCTTCCTGCATGGTACAAATCTAATTGCCGATGGGGGTCAAACGTGCAAATCATGAACGCATTTCACGTATTCTGGAGCAGCCCACTGAAGGAGAGGACCTGCGGCGGCAACGAACAACCCGTCCGGGGAGTCAACTTGGAGCAAAAATTCGAGGACTACTATCTGCTCACATTCGTACTGTCGGCACTAAAGCACAAAGACCTCTACCCTAAAAGTCGATTGAAACTCTACGGCGACAGTAACGTAATCGGCTACCTAGCCGAGAAAGGCTTGCTGGGATGCTGGGATGTCTTCGACGACACAACACTCGACAAAAACATCCGCCCCGGAGTTTTCGATAGTTCATGCTTCTACTCCGTCGGCAAGTTTTTCGCATATCGGGAGGAAACAGCCCCCTGCATGCTATTGGACGTGGACTTAGTCCTGTGGAACCGGCTTGACGAGAAAACAGTCGTGGGAAATGGGCTCGTGTTCACCCATTGGGAAGATGTCCACCCGCAGACCTACTGGTATGGGACAAAGGAATCACTTAAGCTACCCAAGGGATACAAACTGAGGGATGAGTGGGACTTCAACGTGATGGCCGCAAACACATCTATCGTCTATTTCAATGACCGGAGATTCATGGAGGCATACACAGAAGAGGTGATTCGGTTCATGGAAAATAATTTCGTCGGCGGCACCTTTAACATCATCAAGCCAGAACTTCTCTTCGTCGAACAACGCCTCATCGCAATGATGGCAAAGGCCCATGGGATATGGGAGAAAACGACGCCGATCATCGACACGGTTTGGAATTGCGCACTAGGAACCTTCACCAGGGATGATCCAAGGCACGGGCCGTGGCATTTCTACCACCCGGAGGAACGGGAAAATATCACCCACACCTGGATAGCGAAACAATCCATCGAGAAAAATATTCCTTACCGGCGTTATTACTGTGGCCGGATGATCGAACACATCCTGGCCCTACGTCCGGGACTCGAAACGACGTTACGGCAAATCAAGGTACTCGAGGCCCACTTTCAGATGCTGGATCGTTACGGGACAACACAGGCCATGCGAGCGGCCGGTGTGGCGACAGGAAGCCTCCGGGAGGTGGCAAAGGATTGGATGGAAGAGATGCCACGCCCGCCTGAAGTATGAACTACGTTGACACGGAAATAGCGGAAGGCTTGGTGTGCGGCATCTCGGCGGAGGCGCTGGAGGCTGGGATTTGCCTGGAACGCGGGCAAGGCACCCGGCTCTACGATACCAATGGCAAGGAGTATCTCGACCTCTCCGCAGGAGTCCTGACGAACGCTGTGGGACATTGCCATCCCCATGTGACGGAAGCGCTGCGAGAGCAAGTCGGGAGACTCGGTAACATCCACGACTTCCCATGCCCAGAACGACTCAAACTCATAAGGATGCTCAAGGAGCGGCTGCCGACACACTTGAACCGGTTCGTTTTCCTGACAACAGGCGCGGAGGCGATCGAGGCGACGATCAGGATGATCGTAAACCGTTACGGGAAGGAACCTGTGACGATTGCCGCCATCCGTGAGGGCTATCACGGAAAAACCCTAGGGGCAAAGAGATTGATTCGGGACGCGGAAGTCGGAGATGTGCCCGGTCGTGGATCATTCCGGAATAACGCCAAAGGGACACCGGCATACTGCTACCGCTGCCCAGTGGCGAAAACGTACCCTGGCTGCGAGATAGCCTGCGCAAGGGAAACATGCCGTAACCTCAAGAAGCACAACGCAAGGGCGCTGATATTTGAGCCGGTGATGGGGGCGCGGGGAGTGATTATTCCACCCCAAGGATACTGGGAAGAAATCGGCCAGTTCTGCAAAGACGAGGGGATCGCAGCCGCCGCCGATGAAATATTGACCGGCGGCGGCAGGACCGGGGAGTTCTTGGCCTCCGTCCAATTAGGAATAACTCCGGACATCGCAATCCTTGCAAAAGGAATCGCGTCGGGTTTTCCGTTTGCGGTGATAACCGCCCGGGACGAAGTAGCCCGGCCCCCGATCTCAGAGCAACCGGGAGAGTTTTCCGCAACCTTTGCATCCCATCCCTTCAGCCTAAGGGCGGCAACGGCGACTTTGGAGGCGATGGAGGCGGATAAAACCAAAGAAAACGTGGCTGAACGCGCAAAAGAACTCAAAGAACAACTTGATGAGCTGAGACGGGAATTCAACGAGATTGGCGATGCAAGGTCAATCGGATTATTGGGGGCTATTGAGTTCGTCAAGGATCAGAGGACAAAGGTGCCAGACGAGGCACATGCGGCAAGGGTATTCAGACTGGCGCTGACCGAAGGGGTCAAGACGCTTTACGGCGGATGCATCATCCGGCTGGCGCCACCCCTCAACATCTCAAGGGATGACTTGAAAGAGGGACTTGGCCGTCTCAGAAACGCATTAAGAAAAGCGAATGTCGCATGAATACTCAAGAAAGAATCCGTTTTCACGGGTAATTGGCTATTGCTCGCTGTCTCACTAAATATATTGACCAAAACATACATAATCCTGAATCCGTGTTGAATTTTCTATAAATTTTTTATATATATTGGATGCGCCAGTCGATGCGTATTATTGTAAACGAACGGGAGAGCGAAAAATGACACCAGATGACTGGGACATATTGTCTGAATGTATTATTCAGGGTAAATGTGCGCTTGTATTGGGTCCGGAGGTGCCTTTCGATGCACCCAAAGAGGTAGGCGTCAAGGGAATTAAGGGTACTTGTGCGTCTGCTTTGCGGGATCATTTAAGATCGGAGTTGATAAGATGGAAAAACTTGACAGAAGAACAAGCAAAAGAATTACCGACCACTCTGGCCGCAATAGCGCAGATATATGAAGATATCGGCAGTAACTCTGGAGATATGTCTTTGAAATCTAAGGCTGGAGATTTCTATCGCCAAAACAAGTTAAAGCCTTCCGAGGCTCATACTAAGATCGCCGATCTCCCGTTTTCTGTAATTCTCTCGGCGTGTCATGATGATTTATTGATTGAGGCGATGGGGAAATTGAAACATCGTAAACGTCCACAGCCTTATTATTATAAACTAGGTGAAATTAACACAGAGACACCTATTTTTGATAAAATATCGGTAAAATCTCCCCTCATCTACCATTTTTTTGGTCATTATATAAATAACAGACAACTCATATTGAGCGAGAATAACCTTCTGGATTTTCTGATCAAAGCTTATTCGGGAGAGCCAAAACTACTTGATGAGGTGGTAATAAAATTAAATAAATGCAATAGTTTGTTGTTTATCGGGTTCGATATAGAAGACTGGTATCTTCGAATCATATTGAAGGCACTGGTTCGGTTTCTAGATAAAGACGGGAATAAAAAAACTGGCTATGCACTCGAGCCATATCGGTGTGTTGTTAAAAGAGAATATAATCCGACAGTGCTTTTCTATGGTCGGGGTACGCCTATCCGGATATGTGATGAACTCGATCTTCTGTCTTTTATCGAAAAGTTGAATGACAACCTAGCTGAAAAAGGATGGAGCATTGATAATACACGCAATGTTGGGCCTAAAGTTTTTATCTCCCATGCGAGCGAAGATGAGGAATTAGCGAGATATATTTGTGAATATCTCAAGAAAGACATTTTCAGACCATGGATAGACGCCGAATTGCGTGGTGGAGAAATCCATCAAGAGATTATCGCGCAAAAAATACAAGAATCGGATTTTGTAGTCGCCTTGGCAACACCTAATCTGACGGAGAAAATTTTAAACGATACCGGTTCTTACGTTGGACAAGAAATTTCCCTAGCCAACAAACGAGTTAACACTCCGGAATGTCCATTCCTGATCCCATTACTCGCTAATGGACAAGTAGTAGATAACTTGATTCGTCCTTTGAAGGATAAGACAGTGAGATATCTCCGCAAAGACTGTCGCGATGATGATTTAGCCGCCTTGGCAGATTACTTATGGGAAAAATATCCGGGCAATCGCACGAAGCTGTAATCTCAGATTTTGATGAGAATATATTTTGACCAATTTATGGTCAAATACATAAAAATCAAAATGTTAACTATCCTTCATGCGATTACCATGAGAACAATATAGGTGAAGACATGCGAAATAACATGGTCATAAGTCAGACTACACGCTATCCCGGCACAAAGTCGTTTTTAGACGAAGACTTATCGAGGGCCGTTTTTTGCGGCAGGGAGTATGAGATTGCAAAGCTAACGAACAAGATTTTTGCCAATCGTTTGGTCGTGATCTACGCCGCATCTGGCGCTGGAAAAACATCACTGCTCCAAGCTGGCATTTCCCAACCTTTGCGCAATGAAAATTATCTTCCCATTATTATCAGGAAGTACGATTTTAAAGAGACTATTGTCGATTGCGTTTATGATGGAATACATCATGCTATCGATCAAGCGAAGTCCCCACATAATACTAATTTCGATCCGGGTGGTCAGATTTCTCTCTGGCACTTGTTTAAGACCGCGATGTCCAAAGACAAGTTGCATCTGACCCCGGTACTGATTCTTGACCAATTTGAGGAGATCTTCAAGCTGCACAATGTGAATGAGCGAAGCCGTTTTTTCGCTGAATTAGGCTGCCTAGTTCGTGGAATCAGGCCAGAACATTCTTCGAGCTCTGCCTTTGGAGTTACTGACGACCTAAAATCTGAAGAGGGACTGACTGATCAACCCCCTGTGGCTCGGGTCGTCATATCGTTACGCGAAGACTATTTCGGCGCATTAGCGGAAGCATACAACTATATCCCACAAATTTACCATAACATTTTCAGGTTGCTGCCGTTGAAACAAGAGGATGCGCGTTCTGCGATTGTTACTCCAGCAAGTATCTATCTAAGCGGATTTGACACCAAGCCATTTGAATTCAAGTCAGATGCTATCGACAAGCTTCTCAATCTCCTAAGTGAAAACAGTAATTCTGGAAATATTGATCCTTTTCAACTTCAATTGCAATGCCAGTATATCGAGAATTGGGTAAAGGAAGAACAAATTGAAGGGAAGCAGGATGTTGTCGTAGAAAATATCCCAGGCAAGAAGGCAATCGCGGACTACTACAAGAACACCATAAGGCATGCCAGTGCAATGCCCGATTGCAATAAATCAGAAAAGGAAATAAGTCTATCGATTGAGCGGGTTCTAATTTCTAAAAAAAACCCAAGTTCAAGGGAATCTGTACGACCGGATATGGTGGTTTTTGAGATTGGCGAAAACGTGACAAAATATCTGTTACAAAATCGTCTAATCCATGAGGAGAGGTATCGAGAATGGGTAAGATATGAACTCACCCATGATCTATGGATGCAGACTATTCAAGAGTACAACAAGCAATTTGAAATTGTCGATCATAGGAGGATGTTAACGAAATTTTATGAAGAAAGCGAAAATTGGCTTAATGGAGGTAAAGACGGAGACATCTTGGCAGATCGCCTTCTTCTTGATAATCAATTGATTGAAGCTTACAAATTTGCGGAAAGCCGACAAGATCTTGGGATAGAACAGAGGGAGTTCATTGTGGCCTGCAACGACGCCATAAATAGAATCATACGGGACGCAGCTCTTGGTAGGGCCAATACAATAGCGTCGCAAGCTATGAATCAAGACTACAAACGCCGATGCAGAATGCTGCTTGCCGTCGAGGCGTTCAGGATTGCCGAAAAATGGACATCCGAAAACTTGAAGATCGACAATCGGTTTTTAGTCAACAAAGCCTTGTGGGAGGCATTCCGGTCTCTGGCTTCCCATGTTCCATTCCCCAAAGGTCAGTGCCTCCGTGAACACTCTGCCCCAGTTAGCGGCGTTGCCATAGTTTATGGCAATCACAGAATGGTCTCGGTCGATGAAGAAGGAACCGTGCTTTTGTGGTGCCTGCCGGATTTGGGACGGATCGATAAGCAAGAGCTCGGTCATGCCGTTTCCGCCATGGCGATTAGCCGTGACAGCGATTGCCTGGTCATCGGCTGCAAAGATGGCAGCACTTATCTTTTTGGGAACCTGAACAGTTCCAATTTAAACGAGAGAAAAGAACTGAAGCGCCATCGAAGCGCCGTGAAATTTGTGGGTATTGTCAAAAATGACAAACAGAACGAATATCAATGGCTGATCACCACCGATGAAGACGGAACCGTATATAAATATAAGTGTAACCTGAAAGACAACCCTGATTGTGACCATCCCGTTAATGATTGGAAGGCTCACGAAAAAGGAATCGTCTCCGTCGCGGTCAGCAGGGAAAAGAATTGGCTGTTCACCGCTGGCCGGAATGAGACCATGACCGTTCACGGGTATGATCTCAATTCAGATCAAGAAACATTGACATTCTCCTATAATGCAGAGATTCGCGTCATGGCAGCTACCCGGAATAATCACTGGCTAGTGACGGGTACCGACGATGAAAAGGTTAAATTAAGTGATTTGGAAATAAAAAATTCTCAAAATACCCCTCCCTCCGATTTGAATGGTCACAAAGGGTTAGCCTGCGCGGCAGCCATCAGCCCTGACGACCGATGGCTGGTGATCGGCACCGATGAGGGAACCGTTCGTTTATGGGACTTGCATGAAATGGATAAGATAGAAGGTAATCGCAAGCCAGTCCAGGTATGGGATAATATTAAAGTCGGCATTCGGACGATAGAAGTAACAGAAGACAATCAGTGGTTTGCCGTCGGATCCGTCGATGGGCGCGTCCGATTATTTGATTTACAGGATCCCGATGCCAAACCGCTTCTGCTTCATCCCAGCCAGGGGGAAATTCGTGCGATGGCCATGTCCAGTGATTCGAAGTGGCTGGTCACGGGGAGCGCCGATGGCAGCGTTCTAATATGGGATCTGATGAAACCCTTTATCCGATATCCCATTCCGTTGAATATTTCAGCCGGTAATGTTCGCGCCATCACCGTTGGCAAAAATGCGCCTTGGCTGGCCATCGGCAGCGCCGACGGCAAAATCCAGTTCTGGGAAATAAAAACTTTGGGTTATGGCGAGCTTTTATCGAACACCATTCCCGACTCTAAGCCTCCTTTTAGCCACGAAGCCAATCGAAATTTCAATATTTTGGCGTTCAGCCATAACGACCGCTGGCTTGTTAGCTGTGGCAACTGCTCAGATACCCCGATCTTGTTGGACATGAACGCGGCTGATCCAGGCCAATGCTCTTTCCCTTTGAAAGGTCATAGCGGTCTAGTTCGAGCGGCAGCTTTCAGTCGCGACGGCAGATGGCTGGTCACCGCCGGAGATGACAAGACCGCCCGCTTGTGGGACTTGACCGAACCGGATCCGCGCTTAAACTCTATGGAACTCTCAGGTCAATACGGTCATGGGGAATCTATTTGGGCGGTCGCCATATCCGACAATAATAAATGGCTGGTCACTACCGGCGATGATGGCACTGCCCGTCTGTGGGAATTGCCCCCTCCTAGCCGAACACCTGATCCAAAGCTTTGCCTAAATCCCATGTCTTGGGGGATTCGTGCTGCGGCTTTTAGTCCCAATAACAAGTGGCTCGCTGTCGGTAATTTCTGGGATGGATTCGTCCGCATATGGGACATGAACAATCTGAACTTCAGTCAGCCCGATCCCGAACAGCAGTCTCCCGCAACATACATACTAACGGGTCACCTAAGCAAACAAAATTTCAATATCATTGTTTTCAGCCCAGACAGCCGTTGGCTTGTGACCTGTGAAAATAATCTAACCGACGATAGGGATGGGAACAGGGGCTTAAACTATGATCAGGCATTTTTATGGGACATGAAAGATCCGGCCAAGCGTAATTTCAAATTGACCGGCCACATTGGTGCCATCCGGTCTGCCGTATTCAGCTCTTTTTCTCCATCTTCCAAAGAACACTGGCTGGTGACCGTGGGCGATGATACGATCGTGCATTTGTGGGATTTGAACGCTTCCGATCCTTCCTTGACGGCTGTCGAGTTGCTCGGCCACAAAGAACCCATCCGGGCCGCGGCCATTACCCCTGACGACCACTGGCTGATTACCGGCGGTGACGACGGCCAGGTTTTTCTGTGGAGTTTGCGCCCGAAAGAGTTAATCAAACTTGGCGAACTTATCGTGGGTCGAAATTTGACAAGGGATGAAGCACAGCGGGATCTACAGAAGCAGCGCGAGCAAAAGACCTATGATAACCTACCAGAGGATCCTTACACATTGGTTTCGATAAAAGGCTGGATTGATTGCCAAGATGAGAATTAATAACCGGCAGACTCAAAAATGAAGTGCAACACCCCAACTGTGGTAAGGTGTTGCGATGG
>CAZOTR010000137.1:0-4037 GCA_964582755.1 uncultured Methylococcaceae bacterium
AAAGCAGCGAGCTATTGAGGAGATTGACCGCCCCAAGCGTCGTTATATGTCGTTATATTTGGAGTATCCGGGAATGCCTCCGTGCCAATGACGCCCAGCTTTGCGCTGTAGTCCGCCCCGGTGGCTTGCACCGCGCCCGATCCGTAGTTCACATCCAGCGCGAAAGCCGACACGATTGCATCCAGCGACCCCTCTTTGCAGTCCAGAAACGATCAAATCGATATTGCGCGAGTCAACGTTAAATAATGGCATAAGCCTTGCCTCGACATCTGTTGCCTGCCGCCGTTGCGGGAAACCCGCTTCACCTCCACCGCCTTGGATACCGGCAACCGTCAAAATTTGGGCCGTTTTTTTAAGAATTAGGACCAGCCCTTTCAAGGCGGCTAGTCCTTTTTCATAAGCAATTGATATGTCGAGACATAAGGTGATTTCCCTGGAATATTTTGAGCCCCGTCCTTGGCGCGGGATTGCGGCATCCCTAACGGCATCACGGCATTTTTCGCCGACACTGCCGGAATCATAGTGCCCTGCGCTTGCCCTGCGCGGAGAGCGCTTGGCGGGGAACACTTTTACGCGCTGGAGGGCGCGAGATTCCTCAACTTCCGGCATTAACCAGACCATCACCAAGGATTAACGGCCACACGAAACCCGCGCATAGCGCAAGGGCATATTCACCCCATTACCCCTGAAATTCCCCGCAATCTTTCCTATGAAGTGGGTTTATTTGTTGATACTCTTTAAGCGGTCTCTGTCGGCCCGCCCCGACACCCCGCTTTTCCAATACAGGAATATTAGGAGAACCTCATATGTATCCCCCATTTTTTCGCCGCGCCGCGCTCACATTCGCCATAGCCGCGTTTGGCCCGCAATCCGCCATGGCTTTAACCTTGCCTTTCAATGGCAACTTTACCCACGATAACGACATCCAATTCTTCACCTTCACGCTAGGCAGCGCCTCGCATATTGATATCAACACGTCGTCCTTTGGCACCGTGGTCAGCGGCGGCTTCGTGCCGTGGCTGCGGGTATGGGATGCCGCAGGCAATGGACAGGGCAGCCCGGCACAGGCGATACCCGACAGCGGCAACGCCCAGTTCAGCTTCGATTCCATCGCGGGCGGCAGCTACATAGGCGCCGTGTTCGCCTGGCACAACTATCCCCCGCAGGATTTCGCCACGGCGTTCGATCCAGCCGAATTCTGGCATTCTGGCGCTGTTGACACCAACCCCGGCTATTTGGCCGAGGAGAGCGGTTGTCCCAGCACCCCGGGAAATTTCGTCTTCGATCTGGGCTTTGGATGCTCCAACCGTACCGGCAACTGGGCATTTACCATCGTCGGCCCGGACCTGACCAGCGCCAGCCTGTATCCCGACACATCAGGCGTTCCCGAGCCGGCCAGCCTGGCGCTGGTTTTGGCCGGCCTCGCCGGTTTCGCGCCCTTCGCCCGCCGCCGTCCGGGCTGAACTCAACGAGTCTCAAGGCTTGCCCGGCGCGGTATCCGCCTACCCGGCCTGAATTGATTTCCCAAAAAAATCGAGGAACCCATTCATGAAACTACAACTCAAGCCCCTCCAAGCCGCCTTGCTGCTGGCGGGCTTTGCCCCATTCGCCGCCCAGGCGGTGAACGCCCCGGTGGTCGCCGACACCTACAACAACTCGGCCAGCCCGACCACCAATTACGGCGCATCCCCCACTTACAACCTGAAAATTGGCAACGTCACCAAGACCCTGCTGCGCTTCGACCTGTCCGCGCTACCCAGCGGTGTGGCCGCTGCCGATGTCACCAAGGCGACCCTGTACTTCTGGGCCAACACCGTCACCGCCGCCGGCGCGCTGCAAATCAGCCCGGCCACCAGCGCCTGGACGGAAACCGGCGTCACCTGGAACACCGCGCCCACCCTCGGCGCCCCCGCCGCGATCAACATCCCCGCCCCCAGCCCGTCCGGCTATTACATAAGCGTGGATGTCACCAACACAGTCAAGGACTGGGTGACGACGCCTGCCATCAACTTCGGCTTGGTGGTCGAGCCTGACGCGGGTTCGCCCTCCACCTCCGTCGCCATCGACAGCAAAGAGAACATCAGCACCAGCCATCCGGCGTATATTGACATCGCCTTGAGCGGCGCGGGCGCGGCGGGGCCGACCGGCCCCACCGGCGCGACGGGCGCCGGCGGCCCCACCGGCCCCACCGGCCAACCCGGCACGAATGGCACGAATGGCCCGGCCGGACCGACCGGCGCCAACGGCAACACCGTGCTGAACGGCACGGGTGTGCCGTCCGTAGTCCTCGGCGCGCTGGGGGATTTCTACATCGACACCGCAAGCACCGCGATCTACGGGCCGAAGACGGGCGGCGGCTGGGGCGGCGGCACCTCGCTGGTCGGCTCGGTCGCCAACCTGGCCGGCGATGTCAGCGGCGCGCCGACCTCCAGCGTGGTCGGCTTCGTCGGCGGTTCGACCGCCGCCGATGTCCACGCCGCCGAACTGCTCGCCAACGCCGCGACCAATGCCAACACGGCCAGCGCCATCGTCAAGCGCGACGGCAGCGGCAATTTCTCGGCGGGCAGCATCGCGGCCAGCCTGCTCGGCATCGGCACCACCGCGCCGGTTGCCAGCGCGGCGCTGGAAATCGTCTCCACCAGCAAAGGCCTGCTGCCGCCGCGCATGACCACGGCGCAACGCACCGCCATCGCCTCGCCCGCCAATGGCTTGGTGGTGTTCGACACCGACTTGAAGGCGCTGCAAGTGTTCGACGCGGTCGGCGCGGCCTAGACCAGCCTCGGCGGCGGCGGCATTACCGGCGTCACCGCAGGCACTGGCCTCAGCGGCGGCGGCACCAGCGGCACGGTCACGCTGAACCTCGCCAACACCGCCGTCGCCCCCGGCAGCTACACCAATGCCAACATCACGGTCGATGCGCAGGGCCGCTTGACCGCGGCCTCCTCGGGTTCGGGGGGCGGCGGCGTCACCTCGGTCACCGCCGTCTCCCCGTTGTCGTCCTCGGGCGGCGCGACCCCGCAGATCAGCCTGAGCGGAGTCTTGACCGATGCCCAGGTCGCCGATGTCCTGACCATCAGCGGCGGCGTCATCAACAACACCGCCATCGGTACTCCCACGCCGGCGGCGGGCGCCTTCACCACCCTGTCGGCCACCAGCACCATCTCGGGCAACGGCAGTGGTTTGACAAACCTGAACGCCGGCAACATCGCGTCCGGCACGCTTGCGCTCGCCAACGGCGGCACCGGCGCCACCACGGCCGCCACCGCCAGAACCAACCTAGGCTTGGGCGGCTTGGCCACCTTAAACACCGTCGGCTCCGCACAAATCACCGACGGCAGCGTCACTTCAGCCGACATTGCCGCCAACACCATCACCTCGGGCGACATCGCCAACAGCGGCGTCGCAGCCGGCAGCTACACCAGCGCCAACATCACGGTGGACGCGGCGGGCCGGGTGACGGCGGCGTCGAGCGGATCGGCCTCGGTTTTCACAGATACCTTCGCCATTGTCAGCAGCCAAGGCAATGGCAATGGCACGTTCTATCTCTCTGCCACCGGCTTGTCCTTGAACGAAAAGGACACCCACCGCATCCTTCCTCAGAACTGCGCGTCAGTAACCCTGCGGGTTTCCGCGAGCGCGGCGATAACCGCCACTTACACCCTGTCGCTGCGCAAGGGAGTCCAAGGCACTGGCTTTGCCGCAACGTCTCCCGCCGTCAGTTGCACAATCAATTCCGGGGCCAGGACTTGCAATGCGAGCGGCGCGGTATCCTATTCGACGGGCGACACCTTCGCGATCCAGTTGTCAGGCAATCAGGCCGTCAGCACAGACGCCCAAGGCATCTCGGTAACTTTTAGCTGCCAGTAAAGCCTTGGGACGGTTTTTCCCGCAAGCCCGCTTGGCGCCGCTCCAGGCGGGTTTTTCCTAACCATCCAGCGGCGAACTCGACACATTAGAGGTACTGAAATGTCTGAACCGTTTATCGGCGAAATCCGCATGGTCGGATTCAATTTCGCGCCCAGGGGCTGGGCCTTGTG
>CAZOTR010000137.1:4137-11746 GCA_964582755.1 uncultured Methylococcaceae bacterium
CAGCCAGCCGCATAACAACATCCAGCCCTACCTCTGCGTGAACTTCATCATCGCCTTGGTCGGCATTTTCCCGGCGCGGAACTAAGCGCCTTCCGCGCCCCGCCCGCCGACGGCGGGCGGGGCGCGGCCCTTTTTTCTTGCCTGCGGCTTTGTCCGATGCCCTACCCGCCAGACTTAAATCTTATGCAAACCATCGCGCTGCGCCCTGAAACAACAAAGGACGAAGCTTTCCTGCGCCAACTGTACGCATCCACCCGCGCCGAGGAGATGGCCCCGGTGCCTTGGCCCGAGGCGCAGAAAGCGGCTTTCCTGAACATGCAGTTCGACTTGCAACATGCCCATTACCGCCGCCATTACCCGGACGCCGAATTCCTGCTCATCCAGCGGGAAGAAACCCCCGTCGGGCGCTATTATCTGCACCGGGGCGGGGCGGCGTTCCTGCTGATCGACATCGCCTTGCTGCCGGACTTCCGCGGGCAGGGAATCGGCGGCGGGCTGTTGCGCAAACTGCTGGCCGAGGCCGGCGCGGCGGGCAAGCCGGTGCGGCTGCATGTCGAACCCGCCAGCCGCGCCGAGCGGCTCTACCTTCGGCTAGGCTTCTCGGCGGTCGAGGACCAGGGAATGCACCGCCTGATGGAATGGACGCCCGCCCGCCTGCCACCGGAGCTGGCATCCCCGACATGAGCGCCCAGCCGATTCCATCCGCCCGCCGCCTGCCGCTGGCCTTCGACCCCGCACAACTGCAAGCCGATTTGGCGCAAGTGTCCGCCGCCGACTGGCAGGCCCATTTCAACCAAGCCATCTACGAGGGTGACTGGAGCGCCGTGCCGCTGCGCGCCGTCCCCGGCAGCCACCTAGCCATCTATTCCGACCCCGCCGCGACCGCCTGGGCCGACACCCCGCTGCTGGGCCGCTGCGCTTACTTCCGCGAAGTTCTCGCACAATTCGCCTGCCCGCTGCTGTCGGCGCGGCTGCTGCGGCTGGCCCCCGGCGCGGTCATCAAGGAACACCGCGACCATGCCCTGGGCCTGGATTATGGCGAGGTGCGCCTGCATGTGGTGGTGGCGACCAACCCGCAAGTGGAATGCCGCATCGCCGGCCAGCCTTACCACTGGGCCGAAGGCGAATGCTGGTACGCCGACTTCGGCCAGCGGCACAGCTTCGCCAACCGGGGCGCGAGCGAACGGGTGCATTTGGTGCTGGACTGCACGGTGGACGGCTGGCTGCTGGATTTGCTTAACTCTCCAACAAACCAAACATGATGACTGCCTTACCGCAAAACCCACCCCTGCCCGGCCTAGACCGCCTGCGGCAAGCTTTGCAAGACCAGCCCGCACTGCAAGAGCAAATGTTCGAGATCCGCGACGCCGCCGAGTTCGTCGAAACGCTGGCGCGGCTGGCTGCGGAAGAGGGCTGCGCCGTTGAGCCGGACGCGCTGATGGCCGCGTTGCGGCAAGGGCGGCGCGACTGGATCGAGAGGGATCTGCCATGACGGCCCGCGATCCGTTGGACGGCTGGATTCCGTTTTACCTGAAGCGCGGACTGGCGCATTGGGGCTACATGGGACGGGAGCGCTTTGTCGAGCCGTTTTTCCAAAGCACCGTGCAAAAGCTGGCGGCGCGGCCTTTCAACCAGGTTTTCTGCCAACAAACCGGCCTGGACGCCTTGGTGGAACGCGCCGCCACCCATCCCGGCCTGCCCTTGCGGGGGCTGGTCTTCCACATGAGCCGCTGCGGCTCCACACTGGCGGCGCAAGCCTTGGCGGCGCTGCCGGACACGGTGGTGCTGTCCGAGCCGCCCCCCTCGATACTTTGTTGCAATGGCTGCACACGTCGCCCACGCTGCCTGCGGAACAGGGCGCGGCCTTGCTGCGCGGGCTGCTGTCCGCCCTAGGCCAGCCGCGCCGACCGGAAGATGCGAAGTTGTTCGTGAAAACCGACGGCTGGCATGTCTGCCACATCGACCGGATACTGTCCGCCTTCCCCGGCGTGCCGTGGCTGTTCCTCTACCGCGACCCGGTGGAAGTGCTGGTGTCGCAGGCGCGGATGCCGTCCACGTATATGATTTCCGGCGCATTGATCCAGCATGGCCTGCATCCGCCGGGACACCTGCTGGCCCAGCCGCTGGAACATGCCGCCTGGATGCTGGGCCGCATCATGGCCGATGCCGCCCTGGCCATGTCCCGGCATCCCGGCGGGCTGCTGGCCAATTACCGCGAACTGCCGGAAATCTTGGAAACCCGTCTGGCCGGGCATTTCGGCCTAGTGTTGGATGGCGCGGAAATCGCGGCGCTGCGGTCCGCCGGCGCCCGCGACGCCAAAAACCCCCACCAGGCTTTCCAGGCTGATTCCGCCGAAAAACGCGCCAGCGCCAACGCAGGCATCCGGGAGGTGGCGGAACGCTGGCTGGCAGAGCCATACGCGGAACTGGAGCGGCTGCGCGCGCTGGCTTGACGGGGGAGACAGCCAAGGCCGGAGCATGTCAACTTAATTAAGCCCACCCCCCATTGGAGCAAACCCCATGGCTCGCATCGGCCTGTGCATGATTGTCAAAAACGAGGCGCATATCATCCGCCGCTGCCTGGACAGCGTCCTGCCGCTGCTGGATTACGCCCTCATCGTGGACACCGGCTCGACCGACGGCACCCGGCAAGCCATACTCGACTTTCTGCGCGAGAAAAACCTGCCCGGCGAAGTGCTTGAGGAGCCTTGGCGCGATTTCGCCTATAACCGCAGTTTTGCCCTGCGCAAGCTCAGGGAGCGGCAAGACATCGACTATGGCCTGATGATAGACGCCGACGAGATATTGGTTTATGAGCCGGGCTTCAAGGCCGAAAGTTTTAAGCGCGGCCTGGATTGTGAGGTATGCGACGTGCCTTGCCACTATGGCACCATCGTCTACCTGCGCCCGCAGATCTTCAGCAACCGCGTCGAGTTTTATTACCAAGGGGTATTGCACGAATATCTGGACAGCGCCAAACCGCCCAGCCGCGCCACGGCGAAAGGCTTTTTCAACCGCCCCTTGCAAGACAGCGCCAGAAGCCACAACCCGAAGAAATTCGAGGACGACGCCGCCGTGCTGGAAAACGCCCTGCGCACGGAAACCGACCCTTTTCTGGTTTCCCGCTATACCTTTTACCTGGCGCAAAGCTACCGCGATTGCGGCCAGCGACAACAAGCCATGCAAGCCTATTTGCGCCGCGCCCAATTGGGGTATTGGAACGAAGAGGTGTTTGTCAGCCTGCTGAACGCCGCCCGCATCAAAGAGGAATTGGCTTACCCGGAGGCGGACGCCATCCAAGCCTATCTAAGCGCCTACGAAGCCTTGCCGAGGCGGCTGGAATCCCTGCACGGCGCGATCCGCCTGTGCCGCTTGCGCAACAAGCACCAACAAGCCTATCTCCTGGGCAAACATGCGCTGGCCCAGCCCTACCCGCCAGACGGGTTGTTCCTGGAGCAGTGGATATATGACTACGGCCTGCTTGACGAGTTTTCCATCGTGGCGTATTGGGCCGGGCATTACCGCGAATCCTTCGATGCCTGTTTGCGGCTGCTGAAAGAAAACAAAATACCCACGGAATATCGCCCGCGCATCCGCGAAAACGCGCAATTCGCCATCGGCCAACTCCAACAACCCAAGCTCGCCACATTATTGCCACCCGCATGAAAGGCAGCGACTATCCGGATTTAGGGCGAGGTCGGCTCCCGGTTTTCTTCGCCCTGGCCTGCATTGCGTTTTTCGCCACTGCCGCCGCGCTGAGTGTGTGGAATACCGCCTCGACCTGGGACGATGCCTACCACATTACCAGCGGCGCGGCGCAATGGCAGACGGGAAGCCCCCGTCTCAACGCCGACCATCCGCCGTTGGGGCGCTTGCTGTGCGCCTTGCCGTCCCTTTTTATGGACGTTCCGGCGGTGGCGGATTTGGACCCCGGCGCTTGGCAGAGGGCGGATCTTATCAACGCCACCAACGCCTATTTCGCCACTGTCGAAGACCGCCTGCTCTGGCCCGCGCGCCTGGCCATGCTGGTTCTCGCGGCTGTGTTGGCAGCTTTGCTCTATGCGTGGGGCAAAGCTTTGCTGGGTCCGGGCCGGGCGTGGCTACCTCTCGCGCTGTTTGCGTTTTGCCCGCCGTTGTTGGCCAACGCCCCCTTGGCCACCACCGACATGGCCGCGACCACATTCTTTTTCGCGGCGGTTTACACTTGGTGGCATTACTTGCGCCAGCCAACGGCAAAACATTTGCTATGGGCCGGTTTGGCGGTTTCCGCCGCGCTTGCCTCAAAACACAGCGCCTTGCTGCTGGCACCCCTGTTGATTGCATTGGGGGCCGTCAGCTTACACTCGGGCAAGGTGCTGCCTTATGGTTTCGGGCGGCGCTTGCGGGTGGTTTTCGGCGGACTCGCCACCATCGGCGCGATGGCCGTCTTCGCCATCGACGCCGTGTATTTTTTCGACGGCGTATTCCTCACCCCGGCGGAGTATGTTGCCCGCTCACAAGCCTTGGTTCCGCTGTATGGCGACAGCGCCGCCAAACTCTCGCAAATATGGCCGTCCGGGCTACCCATCCCCCTGCCTTTTTATTATGTCAGCGGGGTTGTCAATATCTTGGGCAATGTCGGGGAAAGAGGCCATGCGACCTATTTTCTCGGCCAACCGGGTTTTGGCGGCTGGCCGAACTATTTCTTGATGCTATTGCTGGTCAAACTGCCCATTCCCAGTTTGCTGCTGATTGGCTTAGGGATTTCACAGGCCGCTTCCAGGCTACCCCGCGACGGCTGGAACCTCCTCTTTCTTGCCGCGCCGCCGCTGCTGCTGGTTGGCGTCGCGTCCGCCGGAAAAATGCAAATCGGCATTCGCCATATCCTGCCCGCCCTGCCCTTCCTGTTTTTGCTGGCCGGCCATGCCTTGCGTGGCCCGTTCCCGCGCAGGCGGGCAATGGCCGCCGCCGCCTTGGCCGGCCTCAGCGGGCTCTCCACCTTGGCCATGCATCCTAATTATCTGATGTATTTTAATTTTCTCGGCGGCGGGCCGGAACAAGGCTGGCGGATTTCCGTGACCGGGGATGATTACGGCCAAGGCGGCGCGGCGTTGCAACGTTGGCTGCAAGCCAGGGGCATCAAAGAACTGGCCTATGGGCCTTTTGGCTGGGGAGGGGTGGTGTTGGACCGGGCAGGCATCCAAACCAAGCCGCCGCCTTGCCAGGACACCGGCGAATTGGTTGCCATCCATGCCGGGGCATTGTTGTTGACTTACACCTTGGAAAATACCCTTTGTTATACTTGGATGCGCCTAAAAGAACCCGATGAAAAAATTGGCTATTCAATTTTTATTTATAACAGCAAAAACCTGAGGTGACGTTTCAGCCATGGAAAAACCCAACAGCACCCTCAGCCAAATCCCCAAAGGCGTCTGGGTCTTAGGCTTCGTCAGCCTGTTGATGGACGTTTCTTCGGAGATGATCCACAGCCTGCTGCCCTTGTTCATGGTCACCGGGCTGGGGGCTGGCGCCTTGGCGGTGGGGGTGGTCGAGGGTTTGGCGGAGTCCACCGCGCTGGTGGTGAAAATCTTCTCCGGGGCGTTGAGCGATTATCTCGGCAGGCGCAAGGGGCTGGCCTTGTTTGGCTATGCGTTGGGGGCGTTGACCAAGCCTTTGTTCGCCGTGGCACCGACCTTGGGCGTGGTGCTGGCGGCGCGGCTGCTGGACCGGGTGGGCAAGGGCGTGCGCGGCGCGCCGCGTGACGCGCTGGTCGCCGACCTCGCCCCGCCAGAACTGCGCGGAGCGGCGTTTGGGCTGCGGCAGGCGCTGGACACCGTCGGCGCGTTCCTCGGGCCGTTGCTGGCGACGGGCTTGATGCTGCTGTGGGCCGACGATTTCCGGGCGGTGTTCTGGGTGGCGGTGGTTCCCGGCTTGCTGGCCGTGGCCTTGCTGGGCTTCGGCCTGCGCGAGCCGGCGCATCGGCAGGACGGCAGGCGCGCCAACCCGATCAGCCGCGCCAACTTGCGGCGGCTGGGTCCGGCGTATTGGCGGGTGGCGGGCATAGGCGCGGTGTTCACGCTGGCGCGTTTCAGCGAGGCGTTTTTGGTGTTGCGCGCCCAGCAGGCCGGGATTCCCTTGGCCTGGGTGCCGCTGGTGATGGTGTTGATGAACGTAGTGTATTCGGCTTCGGCCTATCCGTTCGGCAAGCTGTCGGACCGCATGAGCCACGACAAACTGCTGGCGCTGGGCTTGGCGGTGTTGATGGGCGCGGATCTGGTGCTGGCGGCAGGCGGGCATTGGGGCGTGTTGCTGCTGGGCGTAGCGCTGTGGGGCGTGCACATGGGGCTAACCCAGGGCTTGCTGGCGACGATGGTGGCCGGCACCGCCCCGCCCGATTTGCGCGGCACGGCGTTTGGGTTTTTCAATCTGGTCAGCGGGATTGCGATGCTGGTGGCCAGCGTGGTGGCGGGCTTGCTGTGGGACAGCCTGGGAGCGGCATCCACGTTTTACGCGGGGGCGGGGTTTTGCGTGTTGGCCTTGGCGGGACTGGCCAAGCGGCAATGACAAAGCGGACGGGGGCTTGAAATTGGAACGGCAACCCCTATCTTCCCGGTCGAGGCTGCCCGGCCTCTTGCCACCCATCGCCGTAGGAGCGGGCCATGCCCGCGACAGGCCCGAGGCACCAGCCGCGCCCATGGGGCGCTCCTACGCGAAAAATGTGATTGGCAAGGCCCGGCAGCCGCTTAACCCTGTTTGCAAAGGAGGTACGATCATGTTTGGTAGTCTGACTAACTTTGAAGGCAGCCTGTTCGACCAGTTCAGGCGCATGGAGCAAGACCTAGACGAGCTGTTTGGCCGGGGCGCTGCGCTGCCGGGCATCCGCTCGGTGACGCGGGGGACTTTCCCGCCGATCAACGTCGGCGCGACGCCGGAGAAGGTGGACGTCTACCTGTTCAGCGCGGGCATAGACCCGCAAACCCTGGACGTGTCCATCCAACAAAACCTGCTGACGGTGTCCGGCGCGCGCAAGACGCCGCGGCCGGAGAACGCCAAGTTCTACCGGCAGGAACGCTTCCAAGGCGAGTTCCGCCGGGTCGTCACCCTGCCGGACGACTGCGACCCGGAGCGCGTCGAGGCCCACTACGCCGACGGCGTCCTGCACATCGCCGTGCGGCGGCGCGAGGCGTCCAAACCCCGGCAAATCGAAATCAAGCAAGCTTAATTGGGAGGTGTGCCATGGCCGAGACAAAAGACATTGTTGAAACCCCGAAAACCGCCGCCGCGCCGGCACAGGAAAACGAGCCTGTGTTGCAGCCGCCGGTGGACATCTGCGAGGACGCCGAGGGCATCACGCTGTGGGCCGACATGCCGGGCGTGTCCGCCGACCGGCTGAACATCCAGGTGGACAAGGACACCTTGGTGATCGAGGGGGAATCGAGGATAGACATGCCCGAGGGCATGAAACCTTTGTACGCCGACATCCGCGCCACCCGCTACCGCCGCCGCTTCGCCCTCAGCGGCGAGCTGGACACGGACAGCATCGACGCCGCGCTGAAAGACGGGGTGTTGCATTTAAGGATACACAAGAAGCCGGAGTCGCGGCCACGCAAGATCGAGGTCCGGGTCGGCT
>CAZOTR010000138.1:0-9382 GCA_964582755.1 uncultured Methylococcaceae bacterium
GCGCCGGGTGGATGTGGTTTTGGCGTGTTGAACGATTTGGCAATAGCCTGTCGTGGACAGGTTGCGGACGGGCAAGCGTCTTTGGCTTGCCCGCCGATTTACGCAAGATTCGGATGTGGGTTTAATTGATTTATTGGTATTTTCCGTAGGAGCGGCCCGTGGCCGCGAAAAGCTTCGGGCAATGGGTGAGGCCCAAGATCGCGGGCATGGCCCGCTCCTACATTTCAATCAATTGAACCCACCTCCCAAGATTCCGCGTGGGCAAACGATAAAGCCGTTTGCCCCACGGCTGTGGCACTAAGCCTCCGGCACAAAAAAGAACGGACTGCCTTCATGCCCGGCGTGTTGCAAGGGCGCGTATTGCGGGGATTGCTGGAAGCCGACCTGCGCCGCCGCGCCGCGCACTTGGCCGGCGACTTCGCGGAACACGTCGTAATCCTCCATCACCTGCTTTTTGTTGCCGCGCAGCACTTTCAGGAAGGCGTTGGCGAAGATGGAATGGTCGCCGCCGCCGGCGTCTAGGACCGGCTTGACGCCGCCGGAGGTGAGGACGGTGCGGGCTTTGCGGCTGTTCATCACCTTCAGCCATTTGTCGCGCTTGCTTTCGTCCATGCCGTCCGGCAGCTTGGCTATCGCCGAGCCGGTCAACGCGCCGGAATAGCAGGAGTCCGCCACCACCATGACATGGCGGGCGGGCATGATGCTGAGGTATTCGGTGATGCTCTGGCTGGAAATCCAGTTGGCCGTGTTGCCGGTCTCCGCGTCGGTGGGCAGCCAGTAGGCGTTTTGCGTGGCTTTGTCGATCTCGCCGTGGCCAGCGTAGTAAATCAACAGGTTGTCCTTGTCGGTCAGGCGCTTGTTCATCTCGTTGAGCGCCGTCATGATCTCGTGCCGGTTGGCGTTGATGAGCAGCTTGGTCTTGAAGCCGTAGCGTTCGCGCAGGAGCAGTTCCACGCTCTTGGCGTCGTTGATCGGCGTTTTCAGGCCCGGATAGGCTTTGTAGTCGGCGTTGCCGATGATGAGCGCGTAAAACTGGCCGAAGTCCACATCGCCGGGGCGGCTGCCGCTGCTGGCCTTGCCGGTGCCGGTTTCCGCCACCGGGGCGGCGGCGGATTCACTTAGCAAGTTCACGCTCAAGTCTGTGCGCTGCTTTTTCTTGTCGGTGGCGACGATGCTGACCTGGGTCTGCGGCCCGCTGAGGTTGACGGGGATGTGGAACACCCCGGAGGCGTCCACGGCCTGCGGCTGGTTGTTGACCAGCAGGCTTTCCAGGCCGTCGGCGGTGCGGATTCTGCCGACGATTTCTTTCAGCTTGGTGTCGCCGCTGACCTGGATGCTGGGCATGCCTCGGGTCAGGGTGACCGGCGGGTTGATGATCTCGATGGCCGGGCCACCCGCCAGCTTGAGCTGGCCGCTGTCGGCGAGGGCTTGGCTTTGCTGGCCGGCCTGCTCGCGCAGCCGGCTGATTTCGCGGGCGTCGGCCTGCAATTCCTTCTTGCGCTCGTCGATCTTGGCCCGGTCCGCCGTGCCGCCGGTGAGCCAGGCGGTGAGTTCGGCGGATTTTTGCTGGTAGGCGTTGATCTTGTCGTTCAGCGCGGCTTGCGTCTCGGCCAGTTTGCTGCGTTCCCCGCTGACTGGCTTGGCTTGGGGCGTCGCCACCGCGACCGGCTGCCGCACACTTGCCCGTTCACGCTGGACCGCTTGGCGTTCCTGCTTCAACGAGGCCGACATCTCCGCTACTTTGGCTTCCTGCGACTTCAATTGCGCCTGCTTCTGGCGCAATTCTTCTTCCAACTGGCGCAGCGCGGTGTCGTCGGCCTTGGCCGGGGCGGCTTTTTCCTGCTGGATTTTCCGGCGGGTGGCTTCCAACTCGTCGCGGCTCTTGTCCAGTGCCGCCTGTTGCTCCGCCGCCAACCGTTGGGTTTCGGCCAGTTGGCCGCGCAGTTCGCTGGCTTCCCGGCGCAGTTTGTCGGCCTCGCCCGCGCCGCCACTCATTTCCGCCATCTGCGCCTGCTGGGCTTTGAGTTGCGCTTCTTTTTGCCGCAATTCGGACTCCAGTTGGCGCAGCGCGGTGTCGTCGGTTTTCGGGGCGGCTTTTTCCTGTTGGATTTTTTGGCGGGTCGCTTCCAGTTCGTCCTGGGTTTGGCGCAGGGCGTCTTGCTGTTGGGCGGCAAGACGCTGGGTTTCCGCCAGTTGCCCGCGCAAGGCGCTGGCTTCCTGCCTGCTTTGTTGCGCCTCCTGGCGCAGCCTCTCAGTTTCGTCGTTCAGGTTGCCGGTCATGTCCGCCAAGCGCGATTGCTGGGCCTTGAGTTGCTCTTCCTTTTGCCGCAATTCGCTTTCGAGCTGGCGCAGCGCGGTATCGTCGGCCTTGGGGGCGGCTTTTTCTTGTTGGATTTTTTGCCGGGTTTCCTCCATGTCGTCCTGCGATTTGCGCAAAGCCTCTTGCTGGGCGAGGACTTGGTCTTGCGCCGCCAGCAATTGGGCGCGCAACGCGGCGGCTTCTTGCCGACTTTGTTCCGCCGCTTGGCGGCTGGCTTGGGCTTCTTGGCGCAGGGCTTCGATTTCGCCGGATTGTTGCGCTTGCGGCGCGGCCGCGAGGCTGGCCGTGGCGCCCACGGCGGGGGTGAAGGGCAGGCCGACGCTGTCCAGGCCGGAGGCTTTGCGATACCACTTGTCGGCGGCTTGCTGGTCCGGGGCAGTCCCCAGCCCTTTTTCGTACATATGGCCTAAGTTGAGTTGGGCCTGGGAATTGCCTTGCTCGGCGGATTTGGTGTACCACTGCAAGGCGGATTTGTAATCCACCGGCTGGCCCAAGCCTTTTTCAAACACTTGGCCGACGATGTTTTGCGCCTCGGCGTCGCCTTCCTGCGCCTTGGGCAGCCAGACTTTGAAGGCGCTGGCGTAATTGGCGCGGTCATAGGCGACATACTCGCCGCCGCGCACTTCGCAATCCGCCGCCGTGGTGCGGATGGGGCGGCGGGCGGAGAGGTAGGTCATCTGCGCCCCCAGCTTGCGCACCTGTCCAGGGAGCAGGCAATCGACGACGAACAGCTTGTTGGTGTCTTCGATATAGCCCTCGGTGGCCCGCGCCATCTCTTCGCGGCTGGGATTGCGCGCGCAGGCGGTGAGTAACACGAGGCCGACCGCGACGGTTATCGCGCGTTTTTTGAAGCCGGTGGTTGGCATGGCTTTGCTCCTGGGTGTGAGGATTCGGCGAACTTCCAGAACATAGCAGCAATTCGGCAAAGCGACAAATTTTTCGCGGGCGGGGAAGCGAAGAGGCCCCACGGCGAATGCCATGGGAAGCGGGGCGGGCATCAAGCTAATGGAGATGGGCCGGTTTGGCTAGGATGGCTTGCGCCGCAAAACCGCAGGCGGAATCTTGGATTCCCGGCGGATGCAGAGGACGAACCCGGTGCCGAGGATGGTGAAGGCGCCGGCCATCGAGAATGCGAGCGCATAGTCTCCGCTCCAACGGTGGAGGATGCTGGCGCCATAGGCCGCAGCCGCCGCGCCGAGTTGATGGGCGAAAAAGATCCAGCCGAACACCGTGCCCACGTTTTGTTTGCCGAACAAATCGGCGGCGAGGGCCGAAGTCGCGGGGACGGTGGAAAGCCAATTCAGGCCGTAGATGACCGAGAAAGCCATCAGCCCGCCAGTGCTGTCGATGGATGGCAGGGCTAGCAAGCTCGCGCCGCGCAGCAGGTAATAGACCGCCAACGGCCCGCGCCTGCCGAAACGATCACAAATCCAGCCTGAAGCGATGGTTCCCAGAATGTCCGTCGCGCCCATCACGCCCAAGGACACTGCCATGGTCATCTCGGAAAAGCCATGCTCCAGCCCATGCGGGATCAAATGGGTTTGAAACAAGCCCGATGTCGTCAAGCCGCAAATGCCGAAGCTGGACGCCAACAACCAAAATTCGGGGGTTTTCACGGCCTGCCTCATGGGATGGGCATCCGGCTTGGCCGGTTCCGGCAAGAGGCCGACATCGCCGTAAGCCCGCAATCCCCGCATAGCCGGGGTGTCGCGCAAGAAAGCCAAGACCAGGGGCAACACCGCCACAGCCATCAGCAAGGCAACGAACAGCGTCGCCGAACGCCAGCCATAAGTGATGTCCAGATGCATCAACAGCGGCGTGAAGATCAATTGGCCTGCGGACATGCCCGCCCCCAAGATGCCCAGGGCGAGTCCGCGCCGGGCCACGAACCAGCGGTTGACGACCGCCGAGCCCCACACCATGGAACAGCCCGCCGAGCCTGCCCCGACCACGACTCCCCACAGCAGGTGCATCTGCCAGGGGGCTTGCATGAACACGGTGCCGGCCGCCCCCAAGGCAATCAGGCTGGCCGCCCAGGCCGCGACGATGCGCGGGCCGTAATAATCCGTCAAGCGTCCGACAAAGGGGCCAGCCAAGCCGAACAACAGCAGATTGACGGAAACCGCCAGGGTAACGTCCTCCCTGGGCCAGGCGAATTCCTGCTCTAAGGAGTTAAGAATAATCCCAGGAACAGAGCGGAGAGCCGCCGCCATTATCAGCATGACGAAGGCAACGGCCAGGACGACCCAGGCATAATGGACACGCAAGCCTTTGTTGCTGGACATGCTTTGATCCGCTGCGTGAGTGTGGAATTGCCGCCCAGCCAGCAGCCGTTATGGCGCGTCTTCGATTTTGTCCAGCAGCTCGACCAGCCGCACCACCTGTTGCCGGAGAATTCCGCCAACGCCCAACGCAAACCAGACGCCCAGCACAAATCCCCAGTGGATGGGCGCGGCGAAAAACTCCTCGCGGAACCAGAAGGTATGCCCCCATTCATTGAATCCCACGCTGACCAAGATCATAAATGGCCCGATAACCGCCAAGGTCAACGGCAGCGAGATTTCCTTGGCATACAGCGGCAAGCGGGTTCTGGCATAGATCCAGGCCGAGCCGCCCAGCAGCACATACAACGGGAAGTTGAAATAAAACTCGATGATGTGGTTGGCCGTGAACGGCGTGTCGCGGATCGAGACCTGATGCCAGGAGTTATCTTGCTCGGCAAAATAACTGCCCGCCCAATATACCGCGAAGGTGTAAATGCTGATCCACATGGTCAGCGTGAAATACCGGCGGACTTCCTCTTTCGGCGCGAGCGCGTCCATATTCTGGTCGCGGGTGAACCAGATGTATCCCCACAGCGCCGGAAACACCAAGGCCAACACGGTCAACTCGATATGGAACAAGCGCATCCAATGGGTTTGGAAAGCCGGTTCGGTGGAATCCAGCCCGGCCAAGACGCCGTAAGCGCCTTGGTACAGCCGCAAGCCGACATACATGACGGTCAAGCCGGCGAAGGTCAGCAGGTATTTGTACAGGTCTCTGATATACCAGGGAAGTGCTTGTGTTGCCTGCGCAGGCAGGCGGTCTAAGGGTGTGGCGGCCATGGGATTGCCTCTTGAAGTGTTGGGTTTTTGGGGTCAGTCGAATTTGGGAATGACGGCGGTCGAGACACTGGCGATGTGGCGCTTGCCGCTGGCGTCGTAGAGGAATAGCAAGCCTCCTAGGCGGCTGTCGGCGTCGCGGAACAGGCCTTCCAGTTTTTCCGTTTCCCAGAGGGCGTCCGCCGCCGCGATGCGCACGGTTCGGGTTTCCCCTGGCTGTATCGGCAAGGCGTCGTCAACGCTAAGACCCTTCGCAGCGACGCCCGCTTCACCCTCACCTTGATCCTTGCCGACAAGGCCCACGGCGGGATTGATGAAGCGCAGGTTGGCGGTGGCGAATTCGCCGACCTGGACAGGCTGGTCGGACAGATTGTGGATTTGCGCCACGATGTCCATGGAGCGGCCCGAGACATGGTATTCCGTCCGCACCGGCTTGACTTGGACCAGACCGGCGTTGACCGCAGGCGGCAAAGGATCGATTAGATCCAGTGCGGCTTGCAGCGGGATGTTGTTCGGATACTGGCTTTCCGCCAGCGCATACGCGCCGAACACAAACAGCGGCACGACCACTAGGATGGCCTTGGCGACAGTCTTGTCCAGCGGCGTAATCAAGTCTTGCTCCCGGCCCGACTGGAGCATCTTGTGGCGCGGAAGAAATAAGGGACGGCGCACCCACCACAGCAGCCAAGCGGTCCCCAAGGCCATCCACAGCACATGCCAGGACACCCCGTTGGCAAAGCCATAGGATTCCATATCCACGCTTGCGCCGCCTAGGGTTTTGACCGTGTTGGTGAAAGCCGCCGGATCGCCGGTGATTTCGATCCAATGCCCCGGCCCCATCACCGAGCCGGCGTCATGCAGATTGAAAAACGGGTGGATGTGGTAGCGCCCCGGCAGACGCCCTTTCAGCACGATTTTAAAATCGTAGTCCCCGCCCAGCTTCAACGCGGAGGAACTCACCCAAGGCTGGCCGTTCAAGTAACGTTCGGTGCGGATGAACACCGGCCCCGGCGTGGACACGTTCAGATAGGCCATGTCCGGTTTGGGGACGCTATTGGGCCAGTCCTCGGCGACATGGAACTTGCCGGTGATCGCCACTTCGCCGTTGACCGCCAGCGTGTCTTGGCTGAATCGCACGTCGTACCACTGGATGGTGCGCATGCGGATGAACGGTTCCAACGCCTTTTCGCCGTGGGCATAGGCGTTGTGCGGCGCGACGGCCAGACAGGACACAGCCAGACAAACCGTGGCCAGTAGATTTTTGATAGGTTTCAACATGGCGGCTTGCTCCAGTCAGATGGTTTTGACATAGCGGATGGTGGCGAACCACTTGCCTAGATGCCACCACAGCGGGTACATCAAGGTACACATCAAGGCCGAGCAGAAGGCCGACAACGGTGTGGCGTATTGGCCGTAAGTCCGCAACGTGCCGCGTTCGATCAGCCGCAGATACTCGGGCATGCCGGCGCGGATATACTGGAAGCCAAACACATCGGCGAGGGTAAGCTGGGCGCTGCCATATTCCACCGGCATATGGAACATCGCGAAGATCGGCCAGTTGCTGGGATAAAACAGCAGCGCGAAGGACATGCCGCCAAAGATGCTGGTGACGGTCAGGCTGTTGCTCAACATCAAGATGGCATCCAACACCAGTGCGCTGGGCATCAGCGTCGCCGGCAACACCATGTTGATGGGGAAATAATTCCAGTAGTGATAGGCGAAGACGCGGGTGATCCAGGTGCCGATCAACAAACAGGCCATGCACAGCGTCGCGCCCAGCGGCAGGCGGAAGTAGGTCCAGAGCACCATCTGCACGGCGGCGGGAAAGGTGATCGCCATCAGCGGCGTGACCAAAGGCCACCACTGCCGGTCTTTCCAATCCAGCCAAAAATCCCAGTCCCCCACCGTCAACGCCATGTGCAGGTGGAAGGAACCAATGAACAAAAACAGGGCCAACACCAGGATGAGATAATCATAGGCCCGCGTCAGCCTGGCCTTCTCCCCGGTGTAGGGCTGCGCGGGAATGTCGAATAGTTTGCTGGTCGCCATGGGGCTTCTCCTCTTTTCAGACGTTAAGGGCGTGCCGCCGGGCCTGATCCGTCGAGGGAGGGTATAGTGCGGGCCAGGCAGGGAGGCACGATGGCAACACTCTAGGCGTTCGCCGATGCGCCGTAAAATGAGGAGTTTTCATGGCGGCATGAAGAAAAATCACGGGGTGTCAACAGCGCAACCGTTGGTGCCCGTCGTCCAATGTCCAACGCCAGCGGGAAACAAACGATGCCGGAATTACGCCAGTTCGACCTGAATTTGTTGGTCGCTTTCGACTTGCTGATGCAGGAGCGCAATGTCTCGCGGGCGGCGGAGCGGATGTTCGTCAGCCAATCGGCGATGAGCCATATCTTGCAGAGGCTGCGGCAGCAATTGGACGATCCCTTGCTGGTGAAAACCCCGGCGGGCATGAAACCCACCGAGCGGGCCAACGCGCTGGTCGAGCCGGTCAGGGCCGTCCTGCGGGAAGTTGAGCGTTTGATTCGCGCGCCAAAGGAGTTCGACCCAACGGCCAGCCAGCGCCGCTTCGTCATCGCCGCCACGGACTACATGGATTTTCTGGTGGTTCCCTCGCTAGTCGAACGGATTGCCAAGCGGGCGCCAGGCGTCGATATCCACGTCAAGCGGACGGAGGTTCCTTTCCCCGCCCTGGACCTTGAAACCGGAGAGCTTGATGTCGTGCTAGGCTTCGAGGCGATATTGAAACCGGCCGGCTATTTGAACAGCGACAAGCTGTTCGAGGATAGGATGGCCTGTCTCGCCGGCAATGGCCATCCCGCCAATGCGGACGGCCCGCTGTCATTGCAAGAGTATGTCGGCATGAAGCACATGCTGATTTCCCGCACCGGAACCCGCGCCGGGGTGATTGACGAATGGTTGGCGGAACGGGGGCTGGAGCGGCGAATCGCGCTGATCGTGCCGCATTTCCTCTCCGCCCCGTTCATTGTCGCCAATACCGACATGCTGCTGTCGCTGCCGCTGCGCATTGCCGAGCGGTTCGTCCGGCTCGCGCCTTTGAAAATCCTGCACGTCCCCATCGACCTGCCGGTTTACGACTTGGTCATGGTCTGGCATCCCTTGCGGGAAAAGGACGCCGCGCACCGTTGGCTGCGGGAGCAGATCATGGCGGTCTGCCTTGCTTTGGACGCGCCGGAAGGGCTGGATTAGCGCCCTGGCAGGCCGGGGGCCAGGGCATTGACCTTAAGCAAGAAATAAGGCGGCTTGGCAAGCGCCTCGCCGCCGTTCAAGGTCGCCGATTGATGCAGCCGGTTGACCACGGCATACAGCTTGCCTTCCGGCCCGAAGCTGAACGAGTCCACCCAAGACAGGTTCGGGCATTGGGCCAGCCTTTGGTAACTGCGATCCGGCTTGATGACGCCTATCGCGTTCTCCGCCAGCTCGCCCAGATAGATGTTATTGTCGCGGTCGATGCTGATGCCGTCGGAGATGGGTTTGGCGCTGTAACGCTCCACCTTTTTAGCCAGCGCCTGGGCGTCCAGGCTCTCGTCCGCCAGATCCGCCGCCTTGATCCGGTAAAGGGAAAGCCCGTGCATAGCGCCGAAATACACCCATTCGTTTTGCAAGTCTTCGGTGATGGGATTGACGCCGATATGCGGGCGGGACAAATGCCCGGCGGAATCTTTCACTTGCACAGGCTGCCGGTCGATGACCAAGTCGATGTTCTCCGGCACCACGCTGGCATGGCCTTGCAACACCCGCCGGGCCGCGCCGGTCTCCAGGTTGACGACAATAATCGCGGCATTGGCCCCGCCCGCCGGGTCGCTGATAAAAATGCGGTGGTGGGTGTTGTCCACGGCGAAATCGTTGACGAAGGCGTCTTTCGGCGTAATCGGCTCGGGCAGGTAGATGACGCGGTGCAATTGGCCGGTCTGGGTGTTCCAGCCCACCACCT
>CAZOTR010000138.1:9482-11417 GCA_964582755.1 uncultured Methylococcaceae bacterium
GGCAGGTAGATGACGCGGTGCAATTGGCCGGTCTGGGTGTTCCAGCCCACCACCTTGGGGGTGACGCCGCCGCGCATGCCGTTGTCCAGCATCCAGACGATGCCGCCCGCGTCCGAGCGGATGCCCAGCACCGAATCCAGTTTCAGATCACCGGGGCTGTCCCGGTCGCTGAGGGCTGGGTTGGGAAACGGCGCCACCGCGCCATTGCCTTGGTATTCGACCACCGAATATGTGGGCGCGTAAAACTGATGCTGGCTGAGGATAATGCGGCCGGCTCCCGTCACCGTCACATTGCCTGGGCCTTGGTCCAGCTTGGCGATGATGTCGTAGTGGGCGCCGGGTTCGGCGGAGGCATTGAATGCGAGTGCGGCTAGTAAAAACGGGATGCTTTTTCTCATGGCGGCTTCCTGAATGGGGTGTTGGCCCGCCCTACAGTAAGCCTATGCCGCCCGTGCTGTTAAATGTCTTTTTTTCATGGCCTCATGGAGGATTTTGATAGGGGCAAGCCGGTGTTGGCATTCTTGCTTGGCCATGCGCCCGCTATTTCATCTGCCGGAACAGCCGCCAGACCATCGCGCCTAGCACCCCCACCCCCGCTAGCAACACGGCCCAGAGGATCAGCATCCGGTTCTGCGCGGCCTGCCCGGCCTTGGCGGCGGCGCTGGCCGTCGAATCCGCCGCCTGCCGGGTTGCCAGCGGGCCGGCCTGGGCTTGTTCGAGTTGCGCGAGTTCTTCCACCGCAAAGCCGGGGGCGACTTGGGCCAGTTCGACGGCGGCGGGTTTGGCGTCCTCGCGGCCAAAGGCCAGCGTGTAGGGGGCTTGGCCGCCGGCCAGGAAGACCAGGGTGGCGGGTTGCCAGATCAAGGTGAGTTCGGGCTGGCTGGCGCTGGGCGTTTGCGGGCGGACGACCCATTCCGAGTAATGGCTCACCGGCACGGACCATTCGCCGGAGCGGCGCGTCTTGCCGGCTTGGTTGATCTGGTAGAAGACGGTGCGGGCCAGCGGTTGGAACACCCACTCATTAGGCTGGCCCAGTGTGCGGGCGGGCCGTTCGCGGTAAGTGCCGACCTCCGCCGGCAACACCACGTTGGGCTCACGGAAGCGCAGGTCGATTTTTTCCACCGGGATGGCGAGGCCGGCGCGGTACACCCAGTCTTCCGGCTTGCGCCCCGGCGCGGGTTGCAAGGCCAGTTTTTCCAGCACGGGCGCGTCGGCGGTTTGCTCCACGCTCTCCGCCGTGATGCCGGCGAAGTCCACCGGGTCGCCGCCGCGCCAACTGAGGCGGGCGTAGCGAAAGGCGCGGGGGGAGAATTCCAGACGGTCGTTGGCCAAGGTTTCCGCCGTCTGCGCGTTCACCAGCCAGCTTAACTCGGCGGCGCCGATGGTGTCCCAGTGCTTGAGGTCGTCGCTGACTTCCAGCCAGACTTGGGCGGAATAGGCAGGCCGCGCCGTCGGCGGCGCGAAGCGCAAGGCGCCGATCAAGGGTTTGGCCTTGTCCGCCGATTGGCCCAGATCCAGCACCAGCCCGGCCAGCGCCTGCCCGGCTTGGGCATCCTGGCCGGGTTTGGTCTTCACCGACAGCAAAGTGCCGTCGGCCCCGGTCTTGATGTCCAGGTCTATGCCGTCCACCGTCCGCCCCCGGCGGGCCAGCACCGGGAAACGCTTGACCGGCCAGGACTGCTGTTGTTCGCGGGTTTGCGGGCTGGGCTGGTAAAGCGCGAACGGCTGCTTCGCGCCGGCGGCGTCGAACACGCGCAGATCCGCCAAGTCCGCCCTGCGGGCATGGAGATAGACCACTTGCGGCAGGCGGAAGCCGACCACGCCTTGCTTGCCGGTCACGGCCAGGGGCAGGGCGTGGGAATAATCAGCGGGCAGGTCGCTGGGTTCTTCTTTTTCCGCAGCTTTGGCGCCCAGTGGCGACAGGATGAGGATTGC
>CAZOTR010000139.1:0-11394 GCA_964582755.1 uncultured Methylococcaceae bacterium
TTTCTGAGCGGCATTGCCATCCGTAGGAGCGCCCCATGGGCGCGATTGGCCCTTGGTTCGTCGCGGGCATGGCCCGCTCCTACCGCCGGCCGGCCAAATCGGGAATCAGCGCATCCATCGCGCTTTTGACCGCATCCGCCGCCGCTTGCAAATCCCGCCGTTCTAATTCGTTAAGCTCGGGGTGCAGCGGGCGGATGATGCCGTTGCGGCCGACCACCACCGGGATGCTGAGGCAATTGTCGGCAATTCCCATCCATTCGTCGAAGCGGACAGCCAGCGGCATGGTGCGGTATTCGTCGTAAACAATGGCTTCGATGACCATGGCGGCGGCGGTGGCGATGGCATGGTTGGTGTAGCCTTTCAGATGGTAGACCTCGAAACCGGCTTCGACCACTTCGCTAAATAGCCGCCGATGGGAGGGCGTGTCACCAATTAGCTCCCCGCCGGCCTGGGCATTGCCCAGTACGGGGAACTGGTGGGGGCCGTGCTCGCCGAGGATGTAGGTGCGCAGGTCGTCCGGGTGGATATGCTCCTGCCGCGACAGCATGGCGCGGAAACGCGCCGAGTCCACCAAGGTTCCCACCCCCATCACCCGTTGCGGGGCAAACCCAGACAACACGCTGGCGGCATAGGTCATCACATCCACCGGGTTGCTGAGGATGAGGAACAAGGCGGCGGGATTGTTCGCGGCCAATAGCGGGATAAGCTCCCGGAACATGGCCGCGTTTGCCTCCCCCAGTTGCAGGCGGGAAGTGATTTTCTCCCCCGCCGGCACCGAGGCGGTGACCACGACAATATCGCAATCCTTCACGTCGCCGTTGACGCAGGCTTCGATCCGCATGGGGCGCGCGCAGAACGCCAAGGTGTGTTGCAGATCCAGCGCGTCTCCCCGCGCTTTCTCGCCGGTGCGGCCGGCGATCACCAAATGGTCGCAAAGCTGTTTGAGCACCAAGCAATAGGCGAGGGTGGAGCCGACCCGGCCCGTGCCGATAATGGCGATTTTCATGGTGTGTCCTGGTTCGTGGTTGGGGATGGCTAGTATAGGCGCAAGGACGTGCTTGGCGGGCTTGCGCAGTTGGTGGAATTCAACAGCAGATCTTGGTTCATAACAACCAAGCATAAGCGTGGAAGCCTAGGCAAAGCCCGCCATGCCCCAGCTTTCGGCCATAGGCACGGTTGCTGCTTTGGTTAGCCTAAATCCCTAACTAACGAGCGGCCCATCCCATGGTGAATCCTTCCTCCGTCCCCGCAGCCCCGCAAACCGGCCTCGCCGGGCTGGCCCAGAATTGGCGGGCCGATGCCATGTCGGGTTTTCTGGTTTTCCTCATCGCCCTGCCGCTGTGTCTGGGCATTGCCATGGCCTCCAACTTCCCGCCCCAGGCCGGCATCATCAGCGCCATCATCGGCGGCTTGCTGGTTTCGCGCATCAATGGCTCTTTCGTCACCATCAACGGCCCGGCCGCCGGCTTGATCGTGGTGATTTATGATGCCGTGCAGGAACTCGGCAAGGGCGACGCCATGGCTGGCTATAGATACACTCTGGCCGCCATCGTTTGCGCCAGCGTCATCCAGACCTTGATGGGCTGGTTCAAGGCCGGCAAGCTCAGTGCCTTTTTCCCGTCTTCGGTGGTGCATGGCATGTTGGCCGCCATCGGCATCATCATCATGGCCAAGCAGATCCACACCTTGCTGGGCGTGAAGCCGGACGCTAAGACCTTGTTCCAGACCATCGGCGCGATTCCGCGCAGCTTCGTGGATCTCAACCCGGAGGTGGCGTTGATCGGCGGCTTGGGGTTGGGGATACTGGTCGTCTGGTCCTATTTGAAAAACCGTTATTTGAAGATGATCCCCGGCCCCTTGGTGGTGGTGCTAGTGGGTTTGGTGTTGGGCCAGTATTACGATCTGGAGCATGAGCATGTCTATATGTTCTTGCATGACGATCCGATCCTGCCCCATCACGAGTTCACCATTGGCCCGGCGTTCTTGGTGGCCATTCCCGAACACTTCATGGCCGGTTTTGCGTTCCCCGACTTTTCGCTGATGGGTACTTTGGAGTTTTGGGAGCAGGTGGTGACGATTTGCCTGGTCGGCAGCCTGGAGAGCCTGTTGAGCGCGGCGGCGGTGGACAAGCTGGACACTTACAAACGCTATTCCGACCTCAACCGCGACTTGACCGCCGTCGGCATCGGCAACACGCTCTGCGGCTTGGTCGGCGGCTTGCCGATGATCGCAGAGATTGTCCGCAGTTCGGCCAACATCAACAACGGCGGCAGGACGGCTTGGGCGAACTTTTTTCATGGGGCGTTTCTGCTCGTTTTCGTCGCCTTGTTCCCTAGGCTGATCCATGAAATTCCGCTGGCCTCGCTGGCCGCGCTGCTGGTGTTCACCGGCTTCAAGCTGGCCTCCCCCCGCGAATTTTTGAAAACTTTGGCTATCGGCTACGAGCAATTGGTGGTGTTCGTCATCACCATCGTCGGCGTGTTGGCGACCGATTTGTTGATCGGCGTGGCTATCGGCATGGTCGCCGAGTTCATCGTCCACCTGCTGCGCAGCGTCAATTGGAACGAGGTGCTGAAACTGTATTTCAAGGTCGAGGAGACCGCGCCGGGCGTGTTCCATGTCCGCATCGACGGCGCGGCTTTCTTCGCCAATTTCCTCTCGCTCAAGAGCGAACTGTCGGTGATGCCCGAGGGCAAGGCGCTGGTTTTCGACCTGTCCGAGGCGGAAACAGTCGACCACACGGTGATGGAATTCATCCACGATTTTTGCGAGGACTACGAGCGCCGGGGAGGGCAGTGCGAAATCCGCGGGCTGGACCGGCATACCGCCACGTCCGACCACCCGCTGGCCGCCCGCAAGCGTGTCGCCGCCTTCACCGCCCCCGGCAAGCCATGAACGCCG
Source organism: uncultured Methylococcaceae bacterium (assembly GCA_964582755.1). Lineage (GTDB taxonomy): Bacteria > Pseudomonadota > Gammaproteobacteria > Methylococcales > Methylococcaceae > Methylumidiphilus. The sequence continues at coordinate 2,902 of CAZOTR010000139.1, forward strand.
CCGCCTTGCCCGGCATTGTCGCGGTTGGAAACCGCTCCCACCGTTTGTCCGCCCATGCGTTCCTTGGTTGAAACGCCGGTGGCTGGGCTTGTCCCTTTGTCGGGCTATAATGCGCCCATGCCCTCCTCGAAACGCCACTCCAAAAACCTGCTGGACCGGCCCGCCCGCCTGCGCGGGCTGGCCCTGCTGGCGCTGCTGTCTTCGGTGCTGGCGATACTCGGCGGCATGATTTGGCGCAACCTGGACCGCATGGACAGGGTGCAGGCGTATGTCGGTTATTCCCACCGCATCCAGGACGCCGGCCTTAGCCTGCAACAGGCACTGGTGGATGTGCTGTCCGGCGGCGTGTTGGTGCCGGAGCGGCTGGGATTGGTGAGCGCAAAAATCCATGCGCTGGCCGGGGAGGATGCCCATCTCTCCGCGCAAACCCCGGAAAAGCTGCGCCGGGTCATCGCCTCCCTGGCGCAAGTGGACACGGAGTCGGCGGACAACGGCAGGGCTGAGTTGTTCGACGCGCTGCGCGAGATGCACGAAATCCTCGACGCTGAAACCGACCAGCGCGAGAAGGTGCTGGAGGAGGTTAGCGAGGAAGCCTTGGCGGAACTGGAACTGGCGACGTTCACGCTGACCGTGATCCTGTTGCTGACTTGGCTGTTCCTGCGTCGGCGCATCTTCAATCCCCTGCACGACCTGCGGCAATTGTTGCTCAACTTGGCCAAGGAAGAGTTCACCCCCATCGCCACCGACCATCTCGACCCCTTCTTGCTGCCGGTGTTCAACAGCTACAACGTCATGGTCACGCACTTGCGCGAATTGGAGGAAGCCAAACGCATGTACGCGCAATCGCTGGAGGCGGATGTGCGCTCGGCGACGCAGGCTTTGCTGGAACAGCAGCGCGTCTTGGCGCGGGCGGAGACGCTCGCCGCCGTCGGCGAATTGGCGGCGGGGCTGGCCCACGAACTGCGCAATCCACTGGCCGGCATCCAAATGAGTTGCGCCAATCTGCGTAAGGAAATCGCCGATCCCGACCAGGGCGAACGGCTGGATCTCATCGGCGCGGAACTCAAGCGCATGACCCGGCTGTTGAATGAATTGCTCGAACAAGGCAAGCAGACGCCGCCGCCCTCCGCCGATTTCAACCTCGCCGCGCTGGTGAAGGAATTGCTGGCCCTCACCCGCTACCAGATACCGCAGCATATTGCCTTGGCGGTGGACATTCCCGCCGGACTGGAATGCCATCTGCCCGGTTGCGGCCTGCGCCAAGCCCTGCTCAACCTCATCCTCAACGCCGCCCTGGCCTTGGACCAAATCCCCGGCACCGTGTGTGTGCGCGCCAGCCGGGAGGAGGGCCACATCGCCATCGAAGTCACCGACGACGGCCCTGGTTTCGACGAGGACATGCTGCGCCACGGCATCCGCGCCTTCAGCACTAGCCGCATCCGTGGCACCGGCCTCGGGCTGGCCATGGTGCAGCGTTTCGCCCGCGACCTCGGCGGGCGCATCGAATTGTCCAACCGGCAACCGCATGGCGCTTGTGTCCGCCTGCTGTTGCCTTGCAAGGCAAACCCATGACTCACGGCAGCTTGTTGGTTATCGAAGACGAGCCCCTGTTGGGCGCGGAAATATCCCGCCATTATCGCCAGGACGGCTGGGAGGTGGAATGGGCGAAAAGTTGCGGACAAGCGCGCAAGTTCTTGCTGGGGGAGAGTTTCGATCCCTTGTTGGTGTTGTCCGACCTGAACCTGCCGGACGGCAACGCGCTGGATTTGATGGAAGAAGTGCGTCCCGGCCAGCCTTACGCCGAATGGATATTCCTCACCGGCTATGGCAGCGTGCCCGACTCGGTGCGCGCCTTGCGCCTGGGTGCTTATGACTTCCTGGAAAAGCCCTGCGACCTGGAGCGGCTGGATTTGGCCGTCGCCAGCGCCGGACGCAGCGCAAGCGCCCAGCGCCGGCTCATCGAACATGCCCAGCAACGGCACAAACGCTATTCCCCGTCCGCCTTCGTGGGCCAAAGCCCCGCCGCGCAAAACGTCCGCGCTTTGTTGGAACGGCTGACCCAGGTGCCGTTCAGCGCCTTGGTCATCGGCGGTGAAACCGGCACCGGCAAGGGCTTGGTGACGCGGATCTTGCATTACGCCGGCCCCCGCGCCCAAAACCCCCTCATCGAGCTCAATTGCGCTGCGTTGCCTAGGGAACTGTTGGAGTCGGAGATGTTCGGCCATGAGGCCGGCGCGTTCACCGGGGCTGGCGGACGGCATCGCGGCCTGATCGAACAAGCCGACAGCGGAACTTTGTTTTTGGATGAAATCGGCGAGATGCCGCTGGATTTGCAGGCCAAGCTGTTGAAAGCCATCGAAGACCGCAAGATACGCCGGCTGGGTGGCGAACGCGAAATCGCCGTGGATGTGCAGATCGTCGCCGCCAGCAACCGCGATTTGGAGAAAATGGCGCGGGAGGGGGAATTCCGCAGTGACCTTTACCACCGCCTCAGCGTGTTCCACCTCAACCTGCCGCCGTTGCGGGAGGCCAAGGAAGATTTGGAGCAACTGCTTCCCTTGTTGGTGGCGGAGTTCAACGCCAAGTCGGGGCGGCAGGTCCGTAACATCCCCGAGGAAGCCTGGCGGCAGTTGCGCGCCCACGACTGGCCCGGCAATGTGCGCGAACTGCGCAATGTGGTCGAGCGTTGCGTGTTGTTCTCGGACGGCCCCAATTTTCCGACGCAATGGCTGCAACTGCCGGGGGCCATCCCGCCCAGGGCGCCTAGGGCCGAAAGCCGCGACGGCATCTTCATTCCGCTGGATGGCAGCATGAACCTGGACGACATGGACCGCTACATCATCGAAACCACTCTGGAGCGCACCGGCCACAACACCGTGGCGGCCGCCCGCGCCTTAGGCGCGTCCCGCGAAACCCTGCGCTACCGCATCCGCAAATACGGCATCAAAACGCCGGAGCGGTAAGCCTCACGGGCAGGTGTTGGCGAACTCTCCTAGCGGTCGCACGAAGGTGTAGCCATAGGGAACGCCCACCAACACGCCGCCGACTTTCTGGAAAGAATCATGCGGGGCGGGGATGGAGGCCAGCGCGGTGAGCGGCATCAAGCCCGCGAACAGCGCCGCCCCGGCCAAAGTCCCTGCGAAACCCACGGGCCGCACGAAAATGACATCGGTCAAAACATTCATGGCGTCGGTCCTCTCCTTGCAATCCATGCTGGAATTCCCCTGCGCCGGTATGGAAGCCGCCGCCAGCAAAACCAGCGCCAAGGCCAACTGAGCAAATTTCAAAGCCATCTCCTTAAAACGGTTGTGTGTCCGCCGCCATTCTAGCGGAGAACCCCGTTGCGGGGCAGTCTGATTCGCGGCATTTAGACCGATGCGGTCTTCAAGACCGCGCCGGTTTACGCTTTGCGGCAAAGGCGCGGCCACGGGTTACAATGTCCGCAGGAAAAACAAATAACCCGCCAAGCGAGAACCCCATGGCCAAGCTCATACCCTTGCTGTTGCTCCTCACCCTGACCGCTTGCGGGCAGGATCTGCATTTCAAGATCAGCTATGCCGATGTCGGTAGCCTCGCCGAGGGCGATCCCGTCGTCCTCGACAACCAGCCCATCGGCACAGTCACCGGCGTGGAAGCGGGCAAGCCCGGCGAACACCTGGTCGAAGTGGCCATTCCCCGCAAATCCGCCACCGCCGCCACCAGCGAAGCCAGCTTCGTCCTCGCCCCCGACCCCGACAACCCCGCCCGCCGCCGCATCGAGGTCGTCCTCTCCCAGCCCGGCGGCAAGCCCATTGCCGAGGGCGCGGTGGTGAAGGGCAGCTATCCCAGCCCGCTGGGCTTGTTTCCGTTCGGCGAGTTGCTGCGCGGCTTTGGCGACGCGCTGCGCGGCTTGCGCGGGCAAATCGAGCAGTTCCGGCAGGAATTCCAGAAACTTCCCGACTCGCCGGAGGCCAAGCAATTGCAGGACGAATGGCGCAGGCTCACGGACGAAATCGCCAAGGCGCAAAACGACGCGGGAAACACGCTGAACAAGGAAATCCTGCCCAAGCTGGAAAAGGAAATGGAGGAACTGCGCAAGCGCATGGAGGAAATGCAAAAGGCCGTGCCGAAAAAAGGCAAGCCGGTGGAGATTTAGGCCGATTCGATCAAGGCGGGCCGGGCGCGTCTCTTTGCGCCCGGCATTCCGCGCTCAGTGGCGGGGAGGCAAGCGTCTTGTTAGTTGTCCACTAGGGTATTACCTCGGACATAAGCTGGGCGAGCAGGGATCGAGATTTGCGTCCGCACAAACATAGCGGCCGCCGATCAGATGCCAAGCACAACTTGAACGGGTGGCGCTAATAATATAATAGTCTTGCAATTGAACGGTAACATTGTTATGTTGTATCCCTCCCACAATAACAGCATTCAAAAAAATAATTTTTGTCGTTGAATCAAAAGTATCGGAAGAGCCATTTGCCATCCCGCCTTCACTAACAACAGAATAGCCGTTTAATTGAACCGCAACATTCACATACGGCACACCGTCCGCAATGACACTATCCATGGTAAGGATGTTTGTGCTTGAATTAAACGAATCGGTGGCTTGGGTTGCGGTTGTGGTGAGCAGCAGCAATAGCACAGCAAGATATTTGTTCATGGCCTTTCCCCATTAGGACATATTCGGATTTTGAAGGCAGGGTTCGCGTGGGCAAACATAAAACCGTTTGCCCACCTCGTCCTTTAGCGTATAGAGGTTTTTAGGGGCAAGCTCGCGAATAGTTATTCTGGTACACGCATTGTTGCTTGCCGCCGACTATTATTATTACACAGGGCGGTGTTGGGCAGCTAAGAGCAGATGCGTTTGAGATTTTGTTGGAGATGGATGGTTCTGACATGTGGCCATACCCCGCCCAAGCGGCGGAGAGAACAACGCCTGCGGCGATAGACAAGCCTACTGCCTTGCGCTTTCTGCTGTTGTTTTCCACGGTAGGGGTATTGGCTTTTTCAACGTAAATCATGATAAATCCTCCGCAAGGTTAAAACGCCAGACTAAGCTGGCCGAAAAAAGCTCTTCCTGGAATGAATTCTGGTACTTCATCCTGGTGAGCATTCCTGAACTGATAGCCTTGATACTGAAAATGGCTATCAAATAAATTCTTGACTTGAAATTGGATTATTCCGTACCGCTTTGGTAGGCGATAACCGATACCGACATCAATTAGGGTAAACTGATTGTGTGTCAGATAATTTACTACCGTGCCATCACCACCATCATCAACAGCGGCTGCCATATGAGTTCGCTGATCCACATACGTCATTCCTAAGCGCCCAAATATTCCGCTGCCATGAAAGTAAGACAAGGTAGCCGGAATCTTATGGGTGGTAGTCTCGGGAACGGATAGTTGCTCGGTTTCAAATCTTTCCAATTGATAACCCACGGACAAGGCCCATTGCACAGTAGGGGTCCAATACAGATAGCTGCGAATATTGTCCTCCCTGGCTTTGTCCTGTTCCGTCACCGTCGGATGTAAGCTCATGTCCCTACGGGAGACTTCTGCGCCGACTAGCCAGTTGCCGGTGAATTTATGGTCAATTCCAACCCCGTAACGTTTGGCTTCGGTTCCATCAATATCATCATAGAGCTGGTTGAAGCCTGCGACCTGGGTGGGTTCGATGGTTTGGGAGCCTGCCAAAGTTCGCTTCAAGGTTCGGAATCCTGCCGCCCGCAGGGTGGTCTGCGGAGTCAACTGCCACAGTAGCCCTAGTTTTGGGTTGACCTGACTGCGCTTGATGTTGGATTCATCATTAAGCTCGTCATAGCTTAAGCCCAAAGTCAAACCGATGTGCCAAGGCAAGTCTAGGTAGGAATAAGTATAAGCATTGCCTTGACTGACTTGATAATAAGGATTGCTTGTAAAATAGAAATAATTCTCTGTGTTATAATATCCACCTCCTGTGACCAGCCTGAAATTAGCCATACGCAAAATATATTGGCCTTCGGCGATATATCCACGGGCACCATAAACTTTTAGCTTGTTGGGCAGGAACGGTGGCTGCTTGAAGTTCTCGCTTTCGTCCTGATGGATATAAGAAAAAATCAAATCTGAGTTCGTGCTTATCGCATAATGCGCCCCGCCCCGCAATGTGTCTGTGGTGCGATACTTGCGCAGCGTGTTCTGAACGGGGATGGCATCTTGGAAAACGTTTTGGGTGATGTCTCCAGATTCCACATCCCTATGCCTGGCCTCAAATTGCAGGTTCAAATCGGGGATTATCCTGCCTTGCAAGAAGGCATTGTAGATGTTCTGGTTGAGGTCGGCGTTGGGCCGGTAGCCGTCGGTTTGATAATGGAACTGCCCCAAGCTGTAAGAAACATTTTTCCACAATCCCGACTGGACCACCTCGTCGGCGTAGGTGTCGTAGCTGCCCACTAGGCCGGCGGTTTGTAGCGCCAGACGGTTGCGGTTGAACAGCGGGTTGAATTCGTTGAACGACAAGACGGAAGGCCCGGCGTCATAGAGCAGCAGCAGGTTGCGCTCGGCCAAATGGGGCTGCACCGGGGTGACGTTTTCCGGCTGTAGCAGTTGCGACTGCAAAAGTTCGCTGATGCGCGCCACTTCATGGCCGGGAAGGCTGGCATAGGTGTCGGCCAAGAACCGGTGCCCGGAATAATCGCTGGGGTCGGCGTTGACCGATTTCCAACCTTCCAACACCGCCCGCTGGCCGAAGCCTAGGTTGTTGTAGATGCGGCCCAAGGCGGAACTGCGGGCGGCAAGGTCGTCGTCCAGCATTTGCTTGGAGCGGTAAATGGCGCGGTTGTCGTTGAGTTCGATGGCTTTCTGCAAGTCGTGCAGGGCTTCCACCGGGCGGTTCTCGGTCTGCTTCTTGATGGCGTCGTAGAACCAAGGCGTGGGGTCGTTGGGGTCTAGCTGTTTCGCCGTGTCGAGTTCGGTGGCCGCGACCTTGCTGTTTTTCTGCTCGTAATACGCTTTGCCCAGGTAGCTGCGGGTCAGCGCGTCGTCGGGGTCGAGGTTGGCGGCGAGTTCTAGGTCGGCGGTGCCTTCCTCCAAATTCCCGGCGCGGATTTTCGCAAGGCCCAGCCCGAAGCGGGCCAGCGGGTCGGCATTGTCGAGGTCGATGGCCTTGCGGAAGCTGGCCATGGCCTCTTCGTAGTCCATTTCGTTGAGTTGGGCATAGCCTTGCACGGACCAAACCCTGGACAGGCGGGGGTTGAGTTGGGCGGCGGCGGTCGCCGCTTCTTTGGCTGCGCGGCGGCGGCCCAGAGCGGCGAGCAGTTCGGCTTCGCGGGCGCGGGCGAGGGCGTTGCCGGGGTCCAGCTTCGCCGCCTCGTTGGCGGCTTGCAGCGCGTCGTCCAGTTGGAAATCGGCCTGCCGGACATAGGACAGGGCGGTCCAGGTGGCGGGCGATTGCGGTTGTTTGGCGGTCGCTTGCCGCGCCAGTTCCAAGGCTTTGGTCTTGTCATTGCGGGCCAGGGCGACGACGGAGCGCAAGGCCAGCGCCTCGCCAAACCGGGGATCGCCACTGCCTATGCCGTCTAGCAAGGGTTGGGCTTCTTCCACCCGGCCCAGGCCGATCAGCAGGCCGGCTTTGAGGAGGGCGTCGGGTTGTTCGGCGGCGTCCAGCGCAGCCAAGGCACCCAGGCTGTCGCCTTGCAAATAGCGTTCGGCGGCTTGTTTGGTTGCAGGGTCGGTGGTGCGCTTTTGCAGGCTTTGCAGGTCGATGACCGGCGGGTAGTAGAGCGCCCATTGCACGGCGTCGCGGGGGGAGGCTAGGAGCTTGCGCACCGGCGCTTCGCCTCTCTTGGCGACGGCGGCTTGGCCGTCGGTGAGGGTGACGCTGCCTTGGGTGTTGGAAGATTCCACCGTGCCTTCAAACACCGTGACCTGGCCTTGGCTGTCGTCGGCGGAAACCATGAACTCGGTGCCTTTGATGGCGGCGTTGACATAGCGGGTGCGGACATCCAGCGAACTGGGCGTGCGGCTGCGCACATAGAGGATGCCTTTGATGAGATCCAGCCAGGAAGGCGTCCTGGCCTTGATGCCGGAAAAGACGATGGTGGTTTGCTGGTTGAGGGAAAGGTAGGTCTTGTTGCTGAGTTCAAGGGTGGCGCGGCTTTGCGAACGGGTGCGTATGCGGTCGCCGGGGCAGAATTCCCGCTCGGGGGTCACCGCCGCCCATTCGTCCGGCCCGCCTTCCTGAATCTCCAGCCCGCCTTGCAGCGCAACCAGCCTCGCCGATTTTTGCTCGCAAGCCACCACTGTGGCCGACGCGGACAAACCCGCCAACACGGCCAGGAAAGCGGCGCTATGAAGGATAGAGCGACGAAGCATGCCTTGTCTCTGAGATGTTTTCGCATCCACCTGCGGCGGAATTATGGATTATTCTTCCCTACTGGCCTGCCCGGCGCAAGCCGTAAGGATCGTGACGGGGCGAGGGGGGGCGATCCGTCTTCGCCTCTGGGGGTGCCGTCTCCGCATTGCAGTGGGATTGCCG
>CAZOTR010000140.1:0-11352 GCA_964582755.1 uncultured Methylococcaceae bacterium
CCAAGGAGGACACCATGGCCAATCCACAATTGTTCCGCAGCCTGCGCGGCCAGCAACCGCCCGCCGCCAACGCGGCCAACCACCACGGCGCGCCGGCCTATTGCCTAAGCCCCAAGCACAAGCTGGCGCAGTACGCCGCCACCGGCTGCCTGAACGCGACTTACTATGCGGGGCGGAGGCGCAATTGGCGACGGTCTTGACGCTTTGCGGGCAGGTCGAACCGCGCTTCATCGCCAAGACGGCGGTGTACTGCCGCGAGCGCGGCTACATGAAAGACACCCCGGCCCTGCTGGCGGCGGTGCTGGCGACGAAGGGACAGGAATATTTGCCCGTGGTGTTCGACCGGGTCGTCGGCAACGGCAAGATGCTGCGCAACTTCGTGCAAATCCTGCGCAGCGGCGCGGTGGGGCGCAAGTCTCTAGGCACAAGGCCGAAGAAGCTGGTCCAGCAATGGCTGAACACGGCCTCGGAAAAGGACTTGCTGAATGCCGCCGTCGGCAACGCCCCGTCCTTGGCGGATGTGGTGAAGATGGTCCACCCCAAGCCCGCCGAGCCTTGGCGCGAGGCGTTCTTCGCCTGGTTGATCGGCAAGCCTTACGAGGCATCGGCCCTACCGCCCTTGACCTCCGCGTTTGAAGCCTTCAAGCGCGGCGAATTGCAAGAAGCGCCCGAGGTGCCGTTCCAAATGCTGACCGCCTTGCCGCTCGACGCAGGGCAATGGGCGCGGATCGCCCGCAACGGCGGCTGGCAGATGGTGCGGATGAATTTGAACACTTTTGCGCGGCATGGCGTGTTCGGCCTGGACGGCATGGCCGAAGCGGTGGCCGCAAAACTGGCCAGCAAAGCCGCCGTCGCCAGAGCCAAGGTGTTCCCGTACCAATTGCTCGCGGCCTACAAAGCCGCCGGGGCGGGCGTCCCGCCCGTGGTGCTAGAAGCCTTGCAAACCGCCTTGGAGCATTCGCTGGCGAATGTGCCAGAGTTGCCGGGCCGGGTCGTGGTATGCCCGGACGTGTCCGGCTCGATGTCCTCGCCGGTCTCGGGCTTTCGCGGCTCGGCGAGCACGGCGGTGCGCTGCGTCGATGTCGCGGCCCTGGTGGCGGCGGCGCTGTTGCGGAAGAACCGGCAGACGCGGATCTTGCCGTTTGAAAACGCGGTGGTGAAAGTGGACCTCAACCCCCGTGACACGGTGCTGGCCAACGCGGAAAAATTGGCCGGGGTGGGCGGCGGCGGGACGAATTGCAGCGCCCCGCTGGCGCAGCTCAACCGCGAAAAGGCGCAGGCTGATGTGGTGGTGTATGTCTCGGACAACGAATCCTGGGTGGACGCCACCCGCCGGGGCGCGACGGCGACGATGCACGAATGGGCCGCGTTCAAGCAGCGCAACCCGAATGCCCGCCTGGTCTGCATAGACATCCAGCCCTACGGCACCACGCAAGCGACGGAGCGGGAGGACGTTTTGAATGTCGGAGGATTCTCCGACGAAGTGTTCAAAATCCTCGCCGCCTTCGCCGCCGGGCAGTTGGACGCCGCGCATTGGGTGGGTTTGATTGAGGAGATTGTTTTGTAATGGAGCGCCCGCGAATGACTATGCGATTACATCCAATCGATTGTCGTTTGCAGGAAACTGCGGCGATTCGCTTAAGATCGCATGGATTGCTTGTCGCGGGCGCTCCACCCTTTTCTGTGCGAATGCTGGCTTGGACTACATAGGTAAAGCGGGAAACCGCGAACGGGTTCGACTCCCGGAATGATGGGCAACCATTATTCGGTCTGGCCGATACTTGTCGCACACCTATTCTGCTTTCGATGTGCTGCGTCACCGCCATTAAGTTAATCCGTCATTCCGGCATGGATGCCGGAATCCAGCGTCCATGGATGGCAATCCATGGGCTAGGATTGGCCTTGAAATGAAGCATTGACGCAATTGTCAAGCTACCGTCCATGGCCTGGATTTCGGCATCCATGCCGAAATGACGGAACCGCCAAGCATTAACGTAATGGCAGTGATTCGGCGCATGGGAAGCAGAGGAGAAGCAGTTTGGCGCGAATGCCAGGCAGGATTACATCGTGTCGCCGGTTCGATCCCGGTCGGCTCCCACGAGGGAGCCGTAGCTCAGTCGGTAGAGCAGATTTCCTGCCGCCCTCTTGTCGCGCTTTTTTTCACGGTTTTGGGCGAATGCAGGTGGAACTACATGTAATCCAATGGTCGCGGGTTCAAGTCCCGCCGGTTCCAAATGGAGCCGTAGCTCAGTAGGTAGAGCACTGGAATAATGTTTCACAAATCCTTGTCGCCCTCTTTTTCATCGTTCCCACGCTTTGCGTGGAAATACATCCTGCGACGCTCTGCGTTGCGTAACGATCAAAACTGGTCGCAGAGCGGCTAGGGTGGCATTCCCACGCAGAGCGTGGGAACTATTTCAATATTCTTTCAATCGACCATGAGGTATAAAAATATGTTAAATCAAGAAAAAATGATAGATATTTTGGGTGATTCCCATACAATTGGAGTAGACGGACGCCTTAAGAATTTGGTTTTTCTACCGCCTAAACAAATTGAATCTCTGGCTTCTCTGGCATTACCAGAGAAATGGGGGAAAAACAACTATTGTCTCACAACATATTTAGCTGTTCATGTTGCTTGGAGCATTGAACAAGGACAGTTTTCCACCTCAAAAAATCAGATTTATGTGACCGCCGGACATCTTCAAACTAGGTACGGTACACCTATATATATTGTTCTGGAAGAAAATTCAATCCCTGGCAAGCAGCCACTATATTGGACGCACGTTGGGGTTGACATATCATCGCCAGAACTACCCGTTCCACCTTGTATTCCTTCGCCGCCAGAATTAAAAAAAGATCGAGAGATTGTTATATCTCATGAACACATTCTTGATAAAAATGCACATAGAGTGCCGTTTCTTAGCCAAACCCCTCGTGTTTCGCAAATGTGTGCTTTATCAGGTGCGATTCAATGGTCTCTGAATCGTGGGTTGCAAATGCCCTATTGGTATTACGGAAAAATGAGCTATCTTGTGCCGCTATATCTTCAAAGCCGGGAAGATATAACGCAATCTCCCGATCTAATTGCGCCAATACAAGTCACTCAAAATAGTCTTGTGGTAAGAACAGTTCTTGAACCTCACATGCCATATGCTAAAGCTCGCGTTGCGGTGAAGCGTCATGATCAATTGCCACACTGGATGATTTCGGGCTGGGATAAGCATTCCAATGATTTAACGGAAAGCCAGATTGATAATCCTGAGCAAACCCTGTAAATAATTTTATCATTATTTCGCGACGCTCTGCGTCGCGTAACAGGCGATACGGGCCGCAGAGCGGTCAAGGCGGCATTCCCACGCGGAGCGTGGGAACGAGAGTTTTTCTGGTTCCCACGCTCCTGCGTGGGAACCTGTCTTGACCGCTCCAGCGGTCGGTAACGCGGCGCTGGAGCGCCGCAGCAGGCATTCCCACGCCGGAGCGTGGGAACGAGAGTTTTGGGCGAATGCAGGTGGAACTACATGCCTACTACGCCGGTTGTCGCGGGTTCGAGTCCCGCCAGCCCCGCCAACGAGGGGGCTGTAGCTCAGTATGGTTAGAGCGCCGAACGTTTCACCGACCCTTGTCGCCCTTCTTTTTTCTGGAGTGCAAGATTTATCTTGCGCCACCAAGGCAAGATAAATCTTGCACTCCGACAACTATTCCTCAAGCTTAAGGAATTCCCCATGACTCAAGAAAACTACGAAGTCATCCAGCCGGAAAACGGACGGCATATCAAACTGTGGACACGCGGTGTGCCGGTGGAAGAAGAGGCCAAAAAGCAGTTGATCCGCACCGCGCAACTGCCGTTTATCTTCGACCATTTGGCGGTGATGCCTGATGTGCATGTCGGCAAAGGTTCCACTATTGGCAGCGTGATTCCGACATTAGGCGCGATTATCCCGGCGGCTGTCGGGGTGGATTTGGGTTGCGGGATGATTGCCACTAAAACCACTTTAACCGCCGCCGACTTGCCCGACAATCTACACGCTTGGCGCACGGCGATTGAGAAAGCCGTGCCGCATGGCCGCACCCCAGGGACGCGGGATGTGGGGGCGTGGACGAATCCGCCGCCGGTGGTCGATGCGGCCTGGGCGGAACTCGTCGATGATTTTAAGCTGATTACCGACAAATACCCGAAACTGGCGAAGACCAACCACCATAACCATTTGGGAACGCTAGGCACCGGCAACCATTTTATCGAGGTGTGCCTGGACGAGGCGGATGCTGTCTGGTTCATGCTGCATTCCGGTTCGCGCGGGGTGGGCAATGCCATCGGTAGCTTGTTTATCGAACTGGCTAAAGAGGATATGCGGAAGTATTTCATCAACCTGCCCGACATGGATTTGGCGTATTTTCCGCAGCAAACCGAGCATTTCGCCGATTATGTCCAAGCCGTCGGCTGGGCGCAGGATTATGCCCGCCACAACCGCGCCTTGATGATGCGCAACGTCGTGGAGGCTGTGCGCAAAATCATGCACAAACGTTTCGAGGCGGAGGTGGAGGCGGTGAATTGCCATCATAATTATGTGCAGCGCGAAAACCATTTCGGCAAGAATATCTGGGTCACGCGCAAGGGCGCGGTGTCGGCGCGGAAAGGCGAGTTGGGCATCATCCCCGGTTCGATGGGCGCGAAGTCTTACATCGTGCGCGGCAAGGGCGAGGAGCAGTCGTTTTGCTCGTGCAGCCACGGGGCCGGGCGGCTGATGTCGCGGGCCGAGGCGAAGCGGCGGTTTACCATCGCCGACCAAAAGCAGGCCACCGAGGGCGTGGAATGCCGCAAGGACAAGGAGGTGATTGATGAGATACCCATGGCCTACAAGGACATCGACGCGGTGATGGCGGCGCAAGCGGATTTGGTGGAGATTGTGCATACTTTGAAGCAGGTGGTTTGTGTGAAAGGGTGATGGCATTTTCCTGTGGGAGCGGGGAGGTGGGTTCAATTGATTGAAATGTAGGAGCGGGCCATGCCCGCGATCTTGGGCCTCACCCATTGCCCGAAGCTTTTCGCGGCCACGGGCCGCTCCTACGGACATGATTGGCATAGAGGAACGATGGGCGATTTTTTAGAATTGGACGGCGCGCAAGGCGAAGGCGGGGGGCAGGTGTTGCGCACGGCTTTGTCCTTGTCGATGTGCAGCGGCCAGCCGTTTCGCATCGTCAATATAAGAGCGAAGCGCAAGACGCCGGGCTTGATGCGCCAGCATTTGACCGCCGTGCAGGCGGCGGCGGAGATTTGCGGGGCGGAGGTCGAAGGCGGTCGGGCCGGTTCGCAGACCTTGAGCTTCGCCCCCGGCAAGATCCGGGGCGGGGAGTATCGCTTTTCCATCGGCACGGCGGGCAGTTGCACCCTGGTTTTCCAAACCATCCTGCCGGCCTTGCTCAAAGCAGAGGGCGCAAGCCGTATCGTGCTGCGCGGCGGCACCCACAACCCGCTGTCGCCGCCGTTCCATTTCCTGGAGCGGGCCTTCCTGCCTCTGCTGCGGCGCATGGGCGCGGAGGTGGGTTTGGAATTGAACCGGCACGGCTTTTACCCGGCGGGCGGCGGCGAGTTCACCGCGCAGATCCAGCCTGCCGATTTAAAGCCGCTGCATTTGGAGCAGCGCGGCGAACGGCTGAACGCTTACGCCGAAGGCTTGATCGCCGCCCTGCCCGTCCACATCGCCCGCCGCGAGTTGGCGGTGGTGGGCAAGCGCATGGGCTGGGGCGAGGACCAACTCATCGTGCGCGGCTTGTCCAACGACCAGGGGCCGGGCAATGCCTTGTTGATGACGTTGGAGCATGAGGCCGTGGCCGAAGTGTTTGCCGGCTTTGGCGAGAAAGGCGTGAGCGCCGAGGCGGTGGCGGAGAAGACCGTCGAGGCCGCGCGCCGCTATCTGGCCTCCGGCGCAGCGGTCGGGCCGCATCTGGCCGACCAGTTGCTGCTGCCTTTGGCCCTGGCCGGCGGCGGATCTTTCACCGCCTCGGCGGTGAGCCAGCACACGTTGACCAACGCCGAAGTGATCCGGCGCTTTCTGCCGGTTGCAATTGCCATGGAGGAAACCGGGGGCGCTTGGCGGATCAGTCTGGCCCCATGAAAAACATCGTCGTCATCGGCTTCCTAGGCAGCCAGTTGGATGCCGGCAAGGCGCCGGGGCGTTGGGAGAAATGGCGGCCCACGGTGGCGCTGACCCAGCGCGAGGATGTGGTGGTCCACCGGCTGGAATTGTTGCATGACCCCAGGCACCTTGGCCTAGCGGAGCAGATAATTGCCGACATCGCCGAGGTGTCGCCGGAAACCCGCGTCAATCCGGTGTCCATGGCTATCGCCGATCCTTGGGATTTCGGCGATGTCTACGCCGCCTTGTTCGATTTCGCGGCCGGCTATCCCTTCAACACGGACGAGGAGGAGTATTGGATACACATCACCACCGGCACCCATGTCGCGCAGATTTGCCTGTTCCTCATGGTGGAGGCCCGCTATTTCCCCGGCGTGTTGCTGCAAACCTCGCCGCCCAAACGACAGAGTACAGGGGAGGCTGGCAACTATGCGCTGATTGACCTGGATCTGTCGAAATACGATGCCATCGCCCGGCGCTTCGCCCGCGAGCAGTCCGACGCCCTCGCCTTGCTAAAATCCGGCATCGCCACCCGCAACGAACGCTTCAACCGGGTGATCGGCGAGATTGGGCAGGTGGCGGTGCTGTCGAAAGCGCCGATTTTGCTGACGGGGCCGACCGGGGCCGGCAAGTCGTTCCTGGCGCGGCAGGTGTATGAGTTGAAAAAAGCCCGCCGCCAGATCGACGGGCGCTTCGTCGAGGTGAATTGCGCCACTTTGCGCGGCGACGGCGCGGCCTCGGCCTTGTTCGGCCATGTCAAAGGCGCGTTCACCGGCGCCTTGGGCGAACGCGCCGGGCTGCTGCGCGGGGCCGACCGCGGCTTGCTGTTCCTCGACGAAATCGGCGAACTCGGGGCCGACGAGCAGGCCATGCTATTGAAAGCCGTCGAGGAGAAGAAGTTTTATCCGATGGGCGGGGACCTTGAGGTGGGCAGCGATTTCCAGTTGATCGCCGGCACCTGCCGGGATTTGCGCAAGGACGTGGCGGCGGGGCGCTTCCGCGAAGACTTGTTCGCCCGCATCAATTTATGGACTTACGAACTGCCTTCGCTGGCCCAGCGGCCCGAAGACATCGAGCCGAATCTCGACTATCTCCTCGCCCAACAAGCCGCCGAACTGGGCCGGCGGGTGCGCTTCAGCAAGGAGGCGCGGGAGAAATACTTAAGCTTCGCCGCCTCCCCCGCCGCGCGTTGGAGCGGCAATTTCCGCGACCTGGGCGCGTCGGTGATGCGCATGGCGACCCTGGCCGAGGGCGGGCGCATCGCCTTGGCCCAGGTGGACGCGGAAACGTCCAGGCTGCGCAGCTTGTGGGAATCGCCGGCCGAAAGCGGCGGGCTGGAGGGGCTGGTGGACGGGGAAATTTTGGCCTCGATGGATTTGTTCGACCGCCTGCAATTGCAGGCCGTCGTCGGCGTGTGCCGCGACTGCGCCAGCCTGTCTGAGGCGGGGCGGCGGCTGTTCGCGGCTTCGCTGGCCCGGCGCGGCAGCGCCAACGACGCCGACCGGCTGCGGAAATTCCTGGCCCGCTTTGGCCTGGATTGGAAAGGCATCAAGGAAAGCCGCTGAGGCGTTGCCACAAATAGCGTGGCCGAAAGGCCAGCATTGCCCTGCGCGCCAAGCCGCAAGCCGACCACCGTTCCAAACGGGGAAGCCACGTCCGGCGCGGGATTCCCTGTTGTCAGGGGACGCCATGCTAAGGTATCGTAGTTCCCTAACTATCACAAATGACATCCGCAGGAAACAAAAAGGCATGTCGATGAAACAAACCGAGGACGATATCCGCCAGCTCAACCTGTTCCAGTCCTTCTACGGCCCCAGCACCACCCACAACCGCCTGTCGAACATCATCGACATTTGGGACGCCGCGCCAAAATATGTGACGCCCAGGCGCAACTCCAATTTGTCGGTCTATGCCCTGGACCAAGTGGTCGAAAGGACGTTCGAGTTCAAAGGGGAGGTGTTCCGCGTGCGGACCGCCGCCGCCGCCTTCAAGGACGCCAGCGGGAAGACCGTGATCAAGCTGCCCACCGCGCGCGAGGAACTCATCGAGGACGTGCTGCGCAAGATCGCCGTACAGCAAAAACTCGCCAGCGTCGGCTTGACCACCCTGGCCAACGGCGAGGAGGTCCGCGTGTTCAATGTCCGGTTTTCCTTGCACATGCTGCGTAACGAGCTTGCCAAGTACGGCCATAGCATCAAGCACCCCGACCTGGTCGAGGCCTTGATGATCATGTCGGGCAGCGTGGTGGAAATCGCCTATGCCAACAAGCGCACGGCCATCCACCGGGCCGCCATTCTGACCAGCCTGGTGGGGGTCAGCCGGGAAGATTTGCGCAACGACTCCAATTCACTTTGGGAAGCCTGCTTCCATCCCATGGTGGTGTGCAGCCTGTCCACCATCGAATACCGGCAATACGACTACGGCCACACCATGTGCTACCGGCTGTCCCTAGCCAGGTGGATACACAAGCGCCTGTCCATGGTGTATTCCAACGCCGGCATGCTCCACCCCTACAAACTCAAGCTCTCCAGCATGCGCAGCAACAGCGGCCTCATCAACCATGCCAGCGTCCGCCACCAGGCCCGCGCCGTCGATGACGCCTTGGACGAGATGAAATCACGGCATGTCGTGCGGCTGATCGAACAGCAGCAGACCATGGAAGGGCGGAAAATACAGGACGTGGAATACACCATCCACCCCACCCCGGAATTTGTGGCCATGGTCAAGGCGGCGAACGCCCGCCAGCGGGACGCGCGGAGCATCATCAACGATCCCGGCAAAAAAGTGTGACAAGTTGTTACACTTTTTTCTTCAAAAGCGTCGGCGGACTGTGGTCGGCGGGAGCCTGTTGACCGGCCTGCCGCTTATGCCATGGGGCAGCGGCCAAGGATGTTTCAGTTTATGAAACACAAGAGGTTCAGGTGAAATCTTGTGAAACATCATGAAACTAAGAATGTGAAGGATTTTCCGGGGTGTCCGGGACGGGATTTGCAAACCCCGCCCCGCTTGGCTTAGGCGCCGACAACCAAGATCACGTTATTGCTGACGACCCAACTGTAAAAGCTGACCGACAAACCCAGGCTGGCCGTAATCCAGCGGCTTTTCATCTTGTGCCGGTCGTAAAACAGGAAGGCGATGAAGGCAAGGCCCGCCAATTTGAGCAGGGTGATGGAAAATCCCAGGCCCACCCATCCGGCAAAGAAGTTAAGGACAGGGTTCACCTCGTCCACTTCCGCGAAATTCAGCCCAAAAAACGTCACGATGCCATCCGCGACTTGCAACAATCCAAACATAACAATAAAAAAGGCGTTCACAGCATATCCTCTAAAGCGTCAGCCCCCTGCCCAACAAAACCGGCGGACAATTAAGCCGCGGCTTTCAGGCGCGCAAGGGCAATGTCCCTTTAGTCATTATTTCGTTTCCCCTATTGCGGGGAATGGGTCAAATGATGGGAAAAGGGTTCTACGTTTCAGTTTAGCAATAAGTGTGACAACCCGATTTATTTGACTATTTCCTAAACGGCAATTGGACCTGTTTGACTGACGCCCTAAACGCCGCCGCCTTGTTGCCCTAAGCCTCAATCCCCGGAGAGGCCGTAGCCGCCCGCCGCGGCGAAGAATTGCCCAGGGTTGCGGGCGATCTCGCGGGCGGCCAGGAATTCGGCGTAATAGTTGCGGGAGGCGAAGCCGAACTTGGGGCTATCGTATTGTTGGACGATGCGCACGAAGTCGTTGCCCACCTGGTTTTGCGCCCGCATCATGCCGTTGATGCCGTGGTTGTACGAGGTCAGCGCCGTCGGCCAGTCGCCCAGCTTGTCATAGGCATAGCGCAGATAGCGGGCGGCGCCATAGGTCGAGGCGATGGGGTCGTAACGCTCGTCCACGCCTGCGCCGATGTTCATGAATTTCTCCGCCGCCCCGCGGGTGAACTGCCAGATGCCCACCGCCCCGGCGGAAGACTGCGCCCCGGTTTGGAAGGAGGATTCCACATGCGGGAGATAAGCCAGATCTTCCGGCAAGCCCGCCTCGCGGAAAATCTTGCGGAAAGTCTGCTCGTAACGGGCGCTGATCTCCACCCCCCGCCGGAAGCGCTCCAGCATCCCGCGCTGCGAGCGCACACGCTCCGCCGCGCCGGGCAGAATCTCCCGCAAGCGGCCTGTGGATTGGAGCATCGCGGCCAAAGCCCGGTCCTCCTCGCCCTGCGGCCCTCCGTTCGCCAGCTTGTCATTCAGCGCGGCAAGCTGGCTTTTCCAGTAATTGCGGCGCTCGCTGACCAGTTCCTTTTGCTCGGGGCTGAGGCTGTCGCCGACCGGCCCCGGCAGGTCGATGACCTCGTAGACCACGTCCAGATAGCGGTCGTCATGGATCGCCACCTGCGAGCGCCGCCACAGGGCATAGGTCTTCTGCCAAAAATTGACGGCGGGCGCGAGTTCCGGCGGGCTGGGGAATTCGTCGGCATAAAAGCCGGGGTTCGCCGGCTTGGCCCTGAAGTAAGGCGGCTGGGCCTGCCAAGTCTTTTGCGCCTGGGGTGGCGCCACCGTCTTGGCGGGCGGATGATGCGCACAGCCGGCCAACGCAAGCAAGACCGCCAGCGGGACAGACCGGCGCAGGCTAGATGTGACGCGGACAACCAGGGTCCGTGGGTGAGAAATGCCG
Organism: uncultured Methylococcaceae bacterium; assembly: GCA_964582755.1. Taxonomy (GTDB): domain Bacteria; phylum Pseudomonadota; class Gammaproteobacteria; order Methylococcales; family Methylococcaceae; genus Methylumidiphilus. Next base: position 10,793 of record CAZOTR010000140.1, read on the forward strand.
GGCAAACCGGCCAGTGGCAAACGTTTCATGGCAACCCTCAATTTTTTGGGCTATTTTGCCAGAATGCCGCCTAAATGGCTGCACCTGTCTTGGCGGTCAGTCTGACGTAGATTGGGTTAGGCGCGCACAAGGCTGAGGCGGACGCCACCCCCGAACGTGACGCGCGCCGTAACCCAACAGGCGGGCCACGGATAGCATTGGGTTACGGTGCGCATCACGTTCTGCGATAAACGGGCAGCATCCCCCATGCGCACCTGGCTGCCGGGCCACTGCCATTAAGTTAACCCAAGTTGCCACCTTGACTGTCGGATGCGTCATTCCGGCAAGGATGCCGGAATCCAGCGTCCAGGGATGGCAAACTTGGGGACGGCAATGATGTTGAATCAAATGCTTGTGCAACCGGCTAGTGACCGTCCATGGCTCTGGATTCCGGCATCCATGCCGGAATGACGGCTCCAAGCATCGAACCATTGCCCAGACCGTTAAGGTGGCAACTTGGGTTAAATTAAGCGAGGCAGCCAGGGCGAAGCCGCGTAGCGGCATTTGAGGGTAGCCGGGGG
>CAZOTR010000141.1:0-11323 GCA_964582755.1 uncultured Methylococcaceae bacterium
ACGAAGCGGAGGTGGGTTCAATTGATTGAAATGTAGGAGCGGGCCATGCCCGCGATCTTGGGCCTCACCTATTGCCCGAAGCTTTTCGCGGCCATGGGCCGCTCCTACGGAAAATATCAATAAACCAATTAAACCCACCTCCGATAAAACCCTTGCCACCCAAAACCCAAGGAAGCCCCCATGGCAAAACCCGCCGCCAAAGCCTGGCACCACGTCGTCCAACTGCGCGACGAAATCACCAACCAGGAACTGTCGCAGAAACAGTTCGCCGCCGACCTTTACGATGTGATGCTGGGCGCCAACCCCGGCGTCTACCACGACCCTAAAGAGTTTTTCGCGCTGACCTATCCGACGGTGAAATTGCGCGAACTGGCCCGCGATGTCACCCACCGGCTGGCCGGCCAGTCGGAAAAGGCCGTGCGCCAGTTGCACATGACCTTCGGCGGCGGCAAGACGCATTCGCTGATTGCGCTGGTGCATCTGGTGCGGGACCCGGCCAGCCTGCCCGGCTTGCCCGCCGTGCAGCAGTTCAAGGCGCACTGCGCCTTGGCGGCGGGTTTGCCGCAGGCCCGCATCGCGGCGGTGGTGTTTGACCGCCTCGACGCCGAGCAAGGCATGGCGGTGAAGGCGCCGGACGGCACACTGGCCCGCTTGAAAATGCCCTAGAGCATTCTGGCTTGGCAACTGGCAGGGGAGGGCGGTCTGAAGCTGCTCAAAGCCGACGGCAGCGAACGCGCCAGCCCGCCCGCCACCAACGTGGTGGAGGATTTGTTGAAGCAAGCCCGCCAAGACGCGCCTTCGGTGCTGGTTCTGTTTGACGAGGTGTTGTGGTTTGTCCGCGTGATGGCGGACATCGACCCGGCCTGGATAGGCCGGATGCGCGAGTTCCTGCACAGCCTCACCCAGGCGGTGGCGAAGATTCCGCAGTGCTGCCTGGTGGCTTCTTTGCTGGCCTCAGACCCCAATAAGCTGGACGCGCTGGGCAAGCAGATTAGCAAAGAGCTTTACGACGAGTTCAAGCGGGTGGCCGACGAGGGCATCCAGCCCGTCGAAGCGCAAGACGTGCCGGAGATTTTGCGGCGGCGGCTGTTCAAGCTGGAAACCCACACCGACCAATCGCTTTGGCCGCAACAAGTCGTCACCGCGCTGAATGGCATTGCCGCGATTGACGACTACACCGCCAAAAACCGTGCGGCAGAGGAAAAACGCTATCTCGACGCTTATCCGTTTCACCCCGGCGTGATCGACGCATTGAGCAATAAGTGGACGCAATTGGAAGGCTTCCAGCAGACGCGGGGCATCCTCAAAACCCTCGCTTTGGCCTTGCGCGACGCGGCGCAGTGGGATCGCCAGCCGCTGGTGGGTGCCCAGGTTTTTTTGAGCCTGCCGAAGGACGAGGGCTTAAGCGCGGCGGCCGGAGAATTGGCCGTGATTGCCCAGGTTGAGCAGTACGAGGGGCGCAAGCAAAACTGGTCGGCCATTTTGCAAGCCGAACTGTCCATCGCCCGCCAGGCGCAAGAAGGTTTGCTAGGTGTGCAAGGACGCGAGATTGAGCAAGCGGTGATGGCGACTTTCCTGCATTCCCAACCTATCGGCCAACGCGCCACGACGCGGGAGTTGAAATTGCTGATGGGCGTCGGCGCGCCGGATCGCATCGAGTTGGACAAGGGGCTGGCGCGGTGGTCGGACACCTCCTGGTATCTCGACGACACCTTTACCGGCGACCGGGAAGGCGGCTTGCCCAAGGGCTGGCGTCTCGGCTCCAAGCCCAACCTCAAACAAATGCACCATGACGCCCGCCAGAACATCGGCGCGACGCAGGTGGATGAGGTTTTGGAAAACGAGATTCGGGCCGCGGCTAGGTTGACCGAAGGGGCTAGGGGCGCAGGCGCCAAAGTCCATATGCTGCCCGCACGGCCTGCCGACATAGAAGACGACGGGGAGTTTCATTATGCCGTGCTAGGGCCGAAAGCCGCCTCGAACGGCAAGCCTAGCGCGGAGGCCCGGCGCTACCTCGACGAAACCACCGGCCCCGAAAAACCCCGCGCCCGCAACCGCAATGCCTGTGTGCTGGCCGTACCGTCCAAGGATGGCATCGAGCTGGCCCGCGAAAAAGTGCGCGATCTGCTGGGCTGGGAAAAGGTGCGGGAACTGCTGAAAGAGCGCAACGATATCGACACCACGGCGACCACGCGGCTGGAAAGCAATCTCCGTGCCGCTCGCGGCGAAATGGGTTCGCACATCGTATTGGCCTACTGCATTGCGGTCACGGTGAACGACAGCAACGATGTCGCCGCCTACCGCATCAATGTGGACAACGAGCCGTTGTTCGCCAAACTGGCGGCAGACAAGCGGCTGCGCATCGAAAGCACTGCGGTGAACGCGGAAGCCTTGCTCCCCGGCGGGCCGTTCGACCTGTGGGGCGCGGGCGAAAAAGCCCGCTTTGTGAAGGATTTGGTCGGGGCTTTCGCGGCAACCGCGAAGCTGCCGAAGATGCTGAACCGCGCCGCGATTCTGGAAACCTTGCTGCAAGGCTGTGAGGCGGGCGAGTTTGTGCTGCGCGTTACCCGTGCGGACAAATCCACGCGCACCTTCTGGAAAAGCCGCCCCGATGCCGCCGCCGTGGACGATGCCAGCCTGGAAGTGGTGCTGTCCGACGCGGCCACGCTCACCGAGCTTGATCCCGCCTTGATCGCGCCGGGCAGTTTGCCGGGCTTGTGGGGCAAAGAACCGCTGACCTTTGCGGACGCTACCGGCTATTTCTCCGGCCAGCATTTGGTCGAAGTGGATAAAGGGGGCTATAGCGAAAACCTGTTAATCCCTGCGGCCAGCGCCGAGGCTATTATCACGGCTGTGCTGGCGGCGGTGAAAAACAGCCGGGTGTGGCTGGTCAATGGCACGGTCAGCGTGTTGGGCGAAGATGTGCCGCCGGGCTTTGCCAACGCCGCCGCGCAACTCCTGCCGCCGCCTGACGCGCTCTCAGCCGTCGATCTATTGCCCGCCCAATTGGCGGAGGCGTGGGTCGGCGAGGAGACCACAGCCCATCGGCTCCATGCTTCACTCTCGGACAAAGCCGGGAAACCTCTGCCGTGGCTATTGGTGCGAAATGCCCTGGAAGAAGGCTTCCGGCTGGGTTTGATCGAGCGGACTTTGGATTCCGGCGCGTGGCCTTGCGATCTGGGCGGGGCAGGGGCTGTCAAAATCCGTGCACGAAAGGGCGAAGCCAAAGAGATTCCGTTGGCAGCCTACGGGGCCAAAGTTGCCAGCGCCGAACTCAAAATCGCCGAAATCCAGGATTTGGCCGAGCAGATCGGCCAACTACGCGAGGCCACGGCGGGCTTGCCTTTGCGCATCAAAGTAACCGTCGAATTAGGCGACGCAGGAAAGGTCGATCAGGCTGTGTTAGATAAGGTTAATGCGGTGTTGGGGCAGATCAAGGTTGGCTGGAAAGCGGAGTGACCTTGTTGGCTGGTTAGCTGGGAATGGGCGCGCGCAGTGGCTGATCTTGCCCAGCATTCACAGACACCCGGCTGGGCTACAACGAGGCCAACCTGCCCGAAAGGGTCGAAGTGAACCTGCGTGGCACTTCAACGCCGACGGTCTTCGTCGGCAACATCGATTACAACGCCAAGGGTTAGCGCGAGCGGATTACCTATGGCAATAAAGCCAAGACCGAATACGCCTACGATCCATTGACCTTAGTCGGGATGAAAGGCGCGGGGCTGTCGGACGCCAGCGTCTGGGTGCTTGGCTGGTCCTTGGTCGGCTTGTTCGGAAGCCTTATCACCGGCTTTGCATTATCCCGAATGCCCGTTTTGCCTATGGAGAGGAACAAGGATTGATGAAGAGGTAGCCTACGCCGCTCAAGCGAGCCGAAGTGAAGGCCGGACTGCTGAACCGCGCCTACAACATGAAGCGGCTGATGCAGTTGGAGGCGCTCGCCGCTCGCAGGCAAGGGATGGCTTTGCCCGCGACGGCCTGAAACGGGGGGGAAACCCCGCCCGGCGGCCCCGCAACCGCTGATAAGGCCCGCCATTTGGGCCGACGAGGCACCGGCGGTGAAAAAAAATGCCCTCGGAAAAGCCCGTTCCACAACCCTACCCAGAAACGCTTGGCCTGAAAACTGATTTTTAGAGGTTCCCTTATGTTTTGTCTACGCCTGCGATGGAGCCGCAGACTCCGACAAAACATCCGGCCCTCCGGTTACGCGGGGGTCGCCGCACATCGTGTGCTCCTTCTATGAAGGGTGAGCCGCCGCCCAGGCGGCTTGGAAATATCATCGCGGAGCGGACCCGCCCCGCCCCTTAACCGCCTTTTCCGTTCCGTTGCGCCCCAGCCCCTGCATCGGGGACATCGCAAGAAGACTCCAAGGCGTCATTCTTAGGCATCAGGTTGGCCATGACGATTTCCCGCGCCTTCAGCTCTGCGGCGGCGAGTTCGTCGGCAAAGATGTCGGTCCCATACTCTTGGGTGGAGGTGTCTGCCAACGAGGCGCGCAGGGGCTGCCCCGGCGAGTTGATGTCGATGGATGTCACCGTGGACAGGCCGGGGCGGATCGGCTGTTTCAGGATCTCTTCCTTGTCCAACGCGATGCGCACGGGCACGCGCTGGACGATATGGATGAAATTGCCGGTGGCGTTGTCCGGCGGCAACAAGGCGAACACGCTGCCGGTGCCGGGCACAAACCCTTCGACCGTTCCATGGTAGGTCTGGCTCTTTCCGTAGAGGTCGACGGCCACTTCCGCCGGCTGCCCTGGCCGTATCTGGCGCAGCTCGGTTTCCCGCACGTTCGCCTCCACCCACAGATGTTCCAAGGGCACGATGGTCAGCAAGTGGTCGCCGGGTTTGACGCGGTCGCCGACCTGGGCCTTGCGCAGCGCCACATAGCCTGAAACCGGCGCGCGGATGCGCTGCCGCGCGTATTCGATATAGGCGTCGATGAATTTATGCCTGGCCGCCTCCACGTCAGGATGCCCTATCCGATTGACGCCCCCGACCTTGGCTTCGATGGATTTGAGTTCCGCGCCCGCCTCCCGCAGCTCGGCTTCAAGGGCCGCCATCTGGTCCTCGGCGTTTTGCAGGGCTTGCTCGGATACCGAGCCGCTGGGGAGCGCCTGCCGGTAGCGGGCCACGTCATGGCGCACCCGGGCGAGCTGGGCCGAGCGCGCGGCCAGTTTTTGGCAGAGCTGCTGGCGCGTGGCGAATAGCCCGCCGACCCCGCGCACCGCCCGCCCCAGTTCGCCGCCGATCTGTCCCAGCGCGGCTTGGGCGCGGTGTTCGTCGAGCCGGACCAGCACGTCGCCCTTGTTCACATGCTGGGTTTCCTCGGCCAGAACCTGGGTGACGACGCCGGTCGCGTCGGCCTCTACCGGGATCAGGTTGCCGGTGACGAAGGCATTGTCGGTCACCACCCAGAACCGGGCGTGGAACCACCAATAGCCGGCGTAGGCCAAAGCGGCCGCGGCCAGCACGAACGCAACGAGCAAGAGACGGCGGTTGCGCCGGGCGAGGATGGTTTTCGGATGGGCTTTCATAGTCGCTAAGTCGGCGATCCTTAATCGGGGTTCGGTTTTGGGTGGGTGGCATCGAGGCCGCTCGCATAGCCGCCGCCCAGCGCCTCGATGAGATCGGCCATGGCCAGCAGTTGCTGGGATTCCAATGCCTTCAACGTGAATTCATAGCCCAACACGGACTGCCGCCGCGCCAGCACCGTCCGGCGGTCGTCCAAACCGTTGCGCAAGCGGTTTTCGGCCAGGTCGAAGGCTTCGCGCTGGGAGGCCAGCAGGCGGTTGTGCGCCTCGACGGTGGTGCGGGATTGTTGCCAGTTGCTCAGGCTGTCGGCGACCTCCTGCACGGCTTGCAGCAAGGTCTTGTTGTATAGCTCCACGGCCCCGTCGTATTCTGCCCGTTGCGCGGACAATTCCCCGCGCAGCCGCCCGCCTTCGAAGAGGGGGAGCCGCACGCCAGGCGCGACGCCGTAGGAAAAGCTGGAGCCGGAGAACAGGAGACTGGCCAAGGAACTCCCCCCTTTCGTGAGCCGCATGGCGCTCAGGCCGACAAACGCCGTCAGGTCGACGGTGGGATAAAAGTTGGCCTTGGCGGCCTTGATCCGTTGCGCCGCCGCCTCGGCCCGGTGCAAGGCCGAGGCAAGATCTGGGCGATGGGCGAGCAGCTCCAGCGGCAGCCTCGGCGGCAATGGAATCGCGTCCGGCAGGATGACTGCGTCGGTGAACAGGTCTTGCGTCGCATCCGGCCCTTGCCCGATCAGCCGGGCCAGCAGGTTGCGCTGGAGATTCAATTGATCCTGGGTGGAGGCTTCGCGCTTGATGAGGGCTTCCCACTCGAAGTTGGCCTGTTTCACCGGGTCGGCGGAATCCAGCCCCAGCCCGAGCCGTGTTTCGGCCACCTGGAGCAATTCCTTTTGTAGCGCGAGCATGTCCCTTGCCAAGGTTAGCTGTTGCCGCAGCGCCACCCCCCGGAAGTAGGTTCGGGCAATCGCGGTGGTCAATTCCAGCCTAGTGCCGGCCAGTTCTGCCTGCTCGGCCTCCGCTTCGCCCAAGGCCGCTTCCAGCCCAGCCCGGTGCTTGCCCCAGAAATCGAATTGGTAACGCAAGCTTAACGGAGTGATGAAGGCCGCCGTGTAATTCTCCCCTCGCAGCACGACGTTGAAGCCATTCCCCGAAAGACGCCCCACGCCACCGCCTGCTTCTGCGTCCAGGAAGGGCAGCAGTTTCGCGCCCTCCACCTGGGTAAGGGCTTGCGCCTGGCGCAGCCGGGCGGCGGCCACCTTCAGGCCGGGGTTGTCCTTGAGCGCCATGTCCATGAGGTGGTCGAGTTCGGCGCTGCCGAACTGCCGCCACCAACGGTCTTGGGGCCACCGGCGCGACGCTGGCAGTGGTTCTTGCTGGCGGGCTAGGGCGAGCGTGCCGCTTAAGCCCTGTGGCTGCGAGAACTCGGCATGTTTCCCGCCGTCTGGAATCCAGGCGCAGCCCTCGGCTAGGAGCAGAACCCCAAGGCCCAACCCGGCCAGTCGTTGCCGTCTACGCAGGGGCAGGCCGCTCATGGCTCCTCCATCAGCTCTTCGGCCCGCAGCTCACGCAATTCTTCAGCCGGTTTCGGGCGCAGGGGGATGTGGGTGGGGTGGGCGAGCCACACCAGGGCGGCCAAGCCGAGGAAGAGGTAGCTGGCCAGCAGAAACGCGTCGTTCAGTGCCAGGATCGCAGCCTGTTGCTTGAGGAGGGACAAGAGCTTCCCCTTCGCCATCGCGGCATCAAGGCCGGCGGCCTCCAGACGCGCAGACAAGCCTTGCAGCAAATCGAGGGACGCCGACTGCCGCCCGCCGAAATGGTCCGCCAAATGAAGCTGGTGAAAAGGCGCGCGCCGAAACAGCGCCACCCCCTGCAAAGTGATGCCGAAGGCCCCGGCGGCGATGCGCAGCATCCCGGCTTCTTCCGCGGCCCGCATCACTTGGGCCCCAGGCAGGCCGTGGAGGGTCAGCGCGGTCAGCGGCGTGAAAAACGAACCAAAGAAAAAGCCGAGCAGCACCATGGGCCAAACGATCTGGTCGAAGGAGCCGGGGTCATCGAACAGGCCTATCCAACGGAAGGTGAACGCAAAGCCCAACAGGTTGAGGCAGGCGAGCCAGCGGGCGTCGACGCCCTTGGCCACCTCATGCATGACGGCGATCACCGGCGCCGCCAGCAGGATCATCGACAGGAAGACCAGCCCGGCAAGATATGACGAATAACCCAACAACACCTGGAGCTGGACGATCAGCAGCGACATCAGCCCTTGAATGGACAGAAATCCCAGCGTAAGACAAGCCACGCCGACGGCAAAGTTGCGGTGGGCGAACAATCTGACATCGAATGCCGGATGGCGCTCCCCCGACTCCCAGACGGCCAGGCAAGGCAGCGCCGCGACAACGGCAATCGCCACGCCGCGCAGGAAGGGCGAGTCCAGCCAGTCGAAATCATTGCCTTGGTTCAAAAGGGTTTGCACGCCGCCGAGTATCAGGCTCAACAGCACAAAGCCCGGAAAATCGAAGCGGGTGAAGCGGCGCTGGAATCCCCGGCCATACAGCAGCGCACCGGCCAAGCCGGCGATGGCCAAGGCGAGGGGGATGTTCAGGTAAAACAGATAACGCCAGCCCAGCTCGTCGGCGATCCAGCCGCCCACCGGAAAGCCGATGGTGGCCGGCATTAGCGTGAACAAGCCCCACACCCCCAGGCCTACCGACTTCAACGGGTCGGGATACTCCCTCAGCAGCAGGGATTGGCCGATGGGAAGGGTCATGCCACCGGCAAATCCCAGAAAAATCCGCGCGGGCAGAAACAGCAACATCGTTTCGCTGGCGGCGCACAGGTAGGAGGCCACGGCATACACCACAAAGGCCGTCACAAACAAGCGGTAATCGCCGAACCGGCCCGACAGCCAGCGGGCGATGGGAAACGCCAGCGCCAAGCCGATCATGAAATCCGTTTGCGCCCAAGTGCCCAAGCTCGGCAACACCCCGCCCAGATCGCCCACGACATGGGGCATCAGCGCAATATACGAGCCGGCATTGAACAGCACGACCATGTGTCCCAGGCCAAGCACGAAATTAAACAGAATAAAGCGCCAACCGCGCAGGCGTTCGGCGTAAATGATGGCCACAGGATAAATCTCTCAACCGCTGTTCGGGTGCGCTTGCTTAAAGCAAGGCCGGTGCCATCCTGTAACTAGTTGAATAATAACAACTTAATATCCTGTCGTATTTTGTCGTTGTCAAAATGACAGTGGCAGCTTGACGGATAAAACCCATAAGATACGCTTTATGGCTGAATTGGGCCTTGCGGAGGTCATAAGGTGCGCATCGTCCGCAGGTTTGATGGGTGAGATGGCCTCAGGCTGGGGTTTGTCCGATTGACATCATGGCATGTCCGATTGACTACACGATAGACAATGAATCAACGATTAGAGACCAACACGACGGGGGACGCGATTCGCAAAGCGGTGTTAAGCCTGACGGCGAATCTTTCGATGAAGGACCGCATTGACGGGTTCCTTGAGATCTTCGCCAGAGTCACCGGGAACCATGCCTGCGCGCTGCTGCGTTACCAGGATGGCGTGCTCGTGCCGGTGGCGACCCGTGGCCTCGTGTCCGAAGCCATGGGGATGCAATTCCATCCGGCGCAGCACCCCCGGTTGGCGGCGATCCTGCAATCGAGAACCCCGGTGCGGTTCCCGGCCCAAGACCCCAGGCCCGACCCTTACGACGGGATGTTGTCAAGCGATCCCGGCGGCAGCCTACCTGTCCATTCCTGCCTGGGCTGTAGCCTGTATAACGAAAACACCCTGTTCGGCGTGCTGTCGGCGGATGCGTTGGAGCCTGGGGTGTTCGACGGCATCGAAGATCCTATCTTCCAGACCTTTGCGACCATCGCGACCGTCGCCCTGCGTTATGAGACCTTCATCGGCGCGCTGGAAAAGCTGGCCCGGCATCGGGAGCTGGTCGCCAGCGAGCTGGTCAACGAGGCCTTGCAGCGCGGCGGCCAGATGCTCGGCGACAGCCCCGTGATGCAGGATCTGAGCCGCGATATAGGGATTGTCGCCCCCTCCGATTTGACCGTCTTGCTGACGGGCGAAACCGGCGTCGGCAAGGAAGTCGTCGCCCGCACGATCCACATGCGCTCATTGCGGGCCGGCCAGCCGCTGGTGCACGTGAACTGCGCCGCGCTGCCTGAATCCCTGGCCGAGAGCGAACTGTTCGGACATGTCCGTGGCGCTTTCACCGGAGCCCGATCCGACCGCGCCGGCAAGTTCGAGTTGGCGGACGGCGGCACGCTATTCCTGGACGAGATCGGCGAGCTGCCCTTGCCGATCCAGGCAAAATTGCTGCGGGCCTTGCAGTTCGGCGAGATCCAGCGGCTCGGCTCGGACAAAACCCACCGCGCCGACGTCCGCATCATCGCCGCGACCAACCGGCGCTTGGCGGACGAGGTCAAGGATGGCCGCTTCCGCGCCGACCTCTACCACCGGCTCAGCGTATACCCGCTGCATGTGCCGCCGCTGCGGGAGCGGCCCGCCGACCTGGCCCTATTGGCCGGGCATTTCCTGGATCAGGCCCGGGCGCGCCTCGGCCTTGAACGCGTGCGGATGGCGCCTGCGACCATCAAGGCGATGAAAGCCTATCCATGGCCCGGCAACGTCAGGGAGCTTGAGCATGTCATCCTCCGCGCCGTGCTGCGCGCCGCCTCGGATCGCGGGCGCTCCCTGGTGTTGGAACCGGGCGACTTGGATATCGGTCCTGAAACCCGGCGCGGCGGGGGGGCAAGGGCCGCTCTGCCAAGCGGAACCCAATCCCTGTCGCTCGCCGGCGCGGTGGAGGCGTTCCAGCGGCAACGGATTTTGGAAACCCTGCACGCGTGCGATGCCAATTGGTCGGAAGCGGCGCGCCGGCTGGCGGTGGACCGTGGCAATCTGCATCGCCTCGCCAGACGTCTGGGGATAAAATAGCTTGGCAGGGGCAGAATCCTCGCCAAGCCCTTAGCCGAAGCCAGTCCTCTTGGAACCTGTGGAGGTGGGTTTAAGTGATTTATTGATAGTTTCCGTAGGAGCGGCCCGTGGCCGCGAAAAGCTTCGGACAATGGGTGAGTCCCAAGATCGCGGGCATGGCCCGCTCCTACATTATCAATCAATTGCACCCATCTCCGAAATTAAGTCCGCAAATCCAAGCGGTTGCCGTCTCTTCCCCGGCTTGTTTTGGCTGCTTTGAGGTTTTCGCCCTGGCTTCCCCCGCATCGGAGTTTTCCGTTAGCGCGACAATTGAGGAGCGCAAGCGCGGCTTGCTGGAGGTGGCGCGGGGGCGGCTTCGCTAGTTCCCAACGTCCACGTTGGGAACCCGGCCTGGCAACAGCAATTCTCATTTTGCCCAAAGACGCTTGTCTGGCGTAGATTGGGTTAGGCGCGCGCAAGACTGAGGCGGATTCCGCCCCCGAACTTGACGCGCCGTAACCCAACAGGCGGGCCAAGGATCGCGTTGGGTTGCGGTGCGCATCACGTTCTGCGATAAACGGGCAGCATCCCCCCTGCGCACCTAACCCAAGCTACGATTTTTGCCTCGTCCCGTCAGGCAAATTATCCCGAGCCCAAGTTAACGATACAGCAGTGAAGCTTCCCGCTCCTGCCGCCAGGAATCCTCGTCTGCGACGGCCAGTGCGTCGAGGTCGGACGGGGCGGCTTCAGGGTCGTCCACCCACAGCCGCAATAATTCGCTGCCGTTGATGAGGTCGATGGCGAGGCGGTCGCGTTCGTATTCGTAGGGGAAGTCGCGCCACAGCGG
>CAZOTR010000142.1:0-4670 GCA_964582755.1 uncultured Methylococcaceae bacterium
AGCTGCGGCGGCGGGTCGCCGCCGGCGAGGCAAAGGCCGCCCTGGCCAGGGAATTCGGCATCAGCCGCGAGACGTTGTACCAATACCTGAAGGCCGAGGAGGCTTCCCCGTTGGCAGGCGGGTGACGACCCAAGCGCGACACACGACCATAATTTCCGATTGGCAGTTAGGCATTGCCAAGCAGACGTTTGAATCTCATCTTGGTATGTGACCGGCGGTTTCTGTCCGGTCTGCGGCGAGCTATCCTCGGCGCGGCTGAATCATCCCTCACCAGCGCGGCGATGCTCGAATTTCAACAAGCAAGTGAATGCGGCGATTGTCGATCCGGGCTGGCTTTATTCCCTTCGTCCGCAAGAAGCTTGCGCCAGAGCAGAGAACGGCGGGGTCAATGCCTTTCCCGCTACGAGAACGGCAAGGCAAAGCCGCTCTTGGCTCTGGTCAGGCTGCTCAATATTCTGGATTAGTCTGCGGCGGCATGGGGGGATTTGACGGGGTTGAATCGGCGGGCGGGAACAGGTTTTCGCGGGCGTTTTCCAATATGGCGGTCATGGCCGGGTGCTTGAGCTTGCTGCGTCGGGTGATGGCATAGAAACGTTCCTGCACGGCTTCAATCCGGCCGACAATTTCCACGTCATATTGGCGCATGATCTCGATTTCGACGACGCTTGGCGCGACGAACAGGCCGACTCCGCCGCTCCCAAAGGTCTTGAGCAAGGCGCTGTCCTCGATTTCGGCCTGGACACGCGGGTTGATGCCTTCGCTGTCAAACCACTGATCCAGCGAACGGCGCAGCGCGGTGTTGCCGGTGGGCAGCAGAATCGGCGCTCCCGAGAGGGAGCGTGGGAACTCCGGGCGGTAGACCGCGGCCAATGTCGGTGCGCCGAACACGGTGACGGCGCATTCCCCCAGTAGATGGTTGAACGCCCTGGCGCCGCTGACCGGTGTCAGGGGGATGTCCGACAACACCAAATCAATCCCTTGCAGCGAAATCTCCGCCAGCAAACGCTCGGCCTTGTCTTCATAACACAGGATTTGCGAAGGTTCGGGCAAGCGCAAGGCCGGTTCGATGAGGCGGTAGGCAATCAGTTTGGGCAATGCATCCGCCACGCCCACCGTCAAGCGCATGGCCCGGCCAGTGGGCCGGCCGTTCAAGGTGTTGGTCAATTCCTTCCCCAAGGAAAATATCTCCTCGGCGTAGTTGAACACCACGCGCCCCGTCTCCGTCAGCGTGAGCTTGCGGCCTTCCCTGTGGAACAATTTCTCTCCGATGGTGCGTTCGAACTCCGCAAGCTGCCCGCTGATGGTGGGTTGTGCCAGGTGCAATTTTTCCGAGGCGCGGGTGATGCTTTCCTCGCAAGCCACATTCCAAAAATAAAACAAATGCTGATAGTTGATCCGCTGCATGGGTGTTTGTATCCATAGAAAATAACGATGAAATTATTCTAAACATTCTATTTTACGATTTCAAAATCCTCGGATACGCTGTGCGTCACTTGTTCAACGCCATCGAGGATTCGCCATGCAAAAGCTGATTGAAGGTTTACACCAGTTCCAATCCACGATTTTTGGCACACAACGCGAACTGTTTGAACGGTTGGCGCAGGGTCAAGCGCCCGAGACGCTGTTCATCACCTGTTCGGACTCGCGCATCAATCCGAACCTGCTGACGCAGACCGAACCGGGCGAATTGTTCATTCTGCGCAACGCCGGCAACATCGTCCCGCCTTATGGCGCGGCGCAGGGTGGCGAGGCGGCGACGATTGAGTTCGCCGTGGCGGGGCTTGGCGTCAAGGACATCATCGTCTGCGGGCATTCCCATTGCGGAGCCATGAAAGGGCTGTTGGAACCGCCCCCCGCCCGCGATTTCCCGGCCCTGACCCAGTGGCTTTCCTACGCCGAATCCACCCGGCGCATCGTGCATGACAAATACACCGGGCGGGAGGCTGCGTCGCTGCTGAATGTCACCATTCAGGAGAACGTGCTGGCACAGATGGAAAACCTGCGCACCCATCCGGTGGTGGCTTCCGGCTTGGCCCAAGGCAAGCTCAAGCTGCACGGTTGGATCTACAAAATCGAAACCGGCGAGGTGTTCGGCTATGACCCGAAACGGGGTCAGTTTCTGGCCCTCGCCGGGCAACGTCCCTTGCAGGCCGTGCCGGAAAACCAATTGATCGCGTCGGAAATCTGACACGTTCCCCGCCAAACCAAGACCGATGAGAAAACCAAAGGTGAAGGTTATGAACACACCCGCTTCTTCAGCCAAACCGGGAATATTTTCGTATTGGAAGGAAGACCTTCTCGCATCGCTGGTGGTTTTTCTAGTGGCACTGCCACTCTCCATGGGCCTCGCGTTGGTCGCAGGCTATCCCTACGAGAACGCAGCCGCAGTCGGCTTGATTAGCGGCGCGATTGGCGGGCTGGTCGTCGGCTTGTTATCAGGCACACCGCTACAGGTGAGTGGCGCTGCCAACGGTGCCGCCGTGATGGTTGCCGTCTTCGCCAAGGAGCATGGCTTTGAAGCCATTGGCCTGATTGTCATGATCGCTGGCGCGATCCAGTTCGCCGCCGGGATGCTCCGCCTTGGGCCGGTGTTTCGGGCGGTTTCGCCGGCGCTGGTTCAGGGCATGCTGGCCGGCATCGGCATCCTGATTTTCGCCTCACAGTTCCATATCATGGTGGATGATGTGCCGCCCGGCACGGGCAAGGAGTTCGGCGGGATCATCAATCTGTGGTCGCTGGCCGAAGCCGTCTGGAAAGGCGTGAGTCAGCCAGCCCATGCGCCGGCAGCGCAAATAGGCATACTGACCATCGCCGTCATCACGCTGTGGAACCGCTACGCGCCAACGCGGCTTAAGCTGATTCCGGCACCTTTGGCAGGGGTCGTGGTAGCGACCTTGGCGGCAGGGTGGCTGGGTTACGCCATTAAATTCGTGCCTGCGCCGGATGATTTGCTGGTGGCCATCACGCTCCCCTCAATGGAATCCCTGCAACGCGGCACCGAAGGGGCCATCTGGATGGCGGGTTTGTCACTGGCATTCGTCGCCGGGGCCGAGTCGCTGCTGACGGCGACTGCCGTGGACGCGATGCAGCGTCGCACGCCGCGTACCCGCTACAACCGGGAACTGGTCGCCCAGGGAGTCGGCAATCTTCTGTGTGGAATGCTGGGGGTGCTGCCGGTCTCTGGCGTCATCGTCCGCAGTTCGGCCAACGTGCAGGCTGGCGGCCACACGCGGGTTTCAACCATGCTGCATGGCCTTTGGATTCTGTTGTTCATCACCCTGTTTCCCGATGTGCTGCGTTTGATCCCGGTCGCAAGCCTTGCTGCCGTTCTGGTTTACGCAGGACTCAAGCTAATCAAACTGAGCATCGTCAAATCACTGTGGTCGCAAGACCGGGCGGAGATCGGCGTCTATGTCGCCACGCTGACCACCGTCGTGGCGACCGACGTGCTAACCGGCATCGCCGTGGGCGTGGGCCTCTCCATCGCCCGACTGGTGTACTTGTTCTCACACCTTGAAATCACGGTCACGGAAAACCAGGGCGCGGGCGGTGGTTTCAAAGAGCGAAAAGTCCGTTCCGTGAAGGCCAGTGCTGGCGCTGCTGAGTATAAATCCATCAGCTTCGTGATTCGTCTGCGGGGCGCGGCCACCTTCATCCGCCTGCCCAGTCTGGCGGCGGCGCTGGAGCAATTGCCCTCCGACGCGCACGTCTATGTGCATTTTGATGAGTTGACTTTCATCGACCACGCCTGCCTCGATTTGCTGGTCAACTGGGAACAGCAACACCGTGCGGCGGGCGGCGAGTTGGTCATTGATTGGGAAACCCTGCACGGCGTGTTCCAGCGCCACGCTTGGGGCGCGAATGGACTTCACTCGGCCAGCGCTTAGAAGGAGAGGAATCGCCATGACCCCACGCCCTGCCAGTGTCCATGATGCCCAAGCAAATTTCCCAAGGCGCGTAGCCAGGCCGCTTGACAATACGCCTTCCGATGATGCCGGACTCCGCCGCGGCATGCGCCAGTTGACGCAAATACTGCATGGGGTTTTGAAAACCCAGGCAAGACCGAATCTTGCCGAGACGGTCGAGCAACTGCAACGCGGTTTCAGGATGCTTCAACGCGACGACAGCCCGGCCCGGCGAAGACAACTGACCGACGCCATCGAGCAATTAGATCCCGGCGTGCTTGACGAGGTCGTGCGTGCGTTCAACATCCATTTCAGCCTTCTCAATATCGTCGAGGAGTCCTGTCAGTTGCATACGCGCCGCCGCCAAGCCGAGCGCGGCGGCCATTATTGGCCGGGGTCGTTCCACGACACCCTGCTCGTGCTGAAGCAGTCCGGGGTGACGCCCGCCAAGCTTCAGACCATGCTCGACGAGCTGTTGTATCTGCCGGTGATGACCGCCCACCCCACCGAAACCAAGCGACGCGCCATCAAAAGCACGTTGCGCAATATCTTCCTAACCTACGACAAGCTCGACGATCCGCGCCTTAGGGGATATTTCCGCGAAGAAACCCTGGCCAGGCTGCGTAGCTTGATCCAATTGCGCTGGAAGACCGACGAATTACGCCAGCATCCCATGGGGGTTGCGGATGAAATCGGCACCGCGCTGTCTTACTTCCCGCTGTCCTTGTTCCACGCCACGGCTAGGCTTTACCGCAACTTCGAGAA